>PKQR01000098.1 GCA_017578085.1 Bacillota bacterium | reverse complement strand
AGGCTGGTGGTGCGCTGGCTGCCGTCCTCCGAATCCTGGAAGGCGATCGCGGCCTGGGCCTCCGCATTCTCCATCAACCGCAAGTCAAAGCCTGCTACGGAGAGCGTTGTGACAGAGACCCCGTTGGCGTCTTGCCTCGGCTGCCCTTCGTAGGCGAGCCCCAGGTGCACGGCACCCTGCGCTACGGGCACGTTGACGTCCACCGACGCCCGCGAGCGCGCCCGCCGGAGGTCCTCCAGGCTGACCGATTCCCACTGGGCGCGGATTTGCGGCGACTTCCCTCCGCCGTATTCCAAGGCCCACGACGTCACGCGCTCGACCGCGGCGCCCTCCTCCGAGTCTTGCAGCCGCTGCACGACATCGCGCCCGGTGATCAGCCGCACGTCGCCCAAGGGAACGGTAAGGCCGACGCCCATGGCCTCCGCGCCGCCGGACAGGCCCCCACCGAACCCGGGCTCCACGCTGCGCACGCGCCCATCCAGCGACACATCGCCCAAGCGGACGCTAGCCCCGACCGACGTCATGCCGGCTTCCCCGTCCCAGCCGCTGCGCAGGGTGCGCTCACCGCGCAGGGACAAATACGGTGTCACCCGCACGACGCCCGCGACACCGGTCCACGTCTCCGTGATGCCCCGCAAAAGCGACGTGTCCCCGCCCGCGCCCGTCCCGGTCAACAGGGGCGTGCCCGGCAGCACGTAATCGGAAAGAAAGAGCCCACCAGGAGCATCCGCGTCGGCACGCCGCTCCCAGGCCTCGACTTGGGCTGCGGCGCCCCGCGTGCCGCTCCCGTCGGCAGCCGCTTCGACCCGCAGGACGGCCGACTCCGGGCCGCGGTTCAAGACCGCCGTCCACTTACCATAGCCGAGCATCACCAGCTCCGGTTCAAACTCGCGGACGACGTTGCCCAGCACATCCCGTAAGCCGGGCGACAAGGGCCGATCCGGGTGGGCCTGGTTGTAGCCCAGCCACAGTTCGGACACGTCCATCTTTTCACCGCTGGCGGGCGCGAGCGACGCCTGCTCCGCCAACCGCTCCAGCGCTCTGACCACGGACAGGGCCACCTCATAGCGGGTGAGCCGCCTGGAGACGCTGAAAAACCCGCTCGGATAACCGTCCACCAGCCCCGCTTCACTCAGCTGCTCCAGTGCGTCATACGCCCAGTGCCCTGCAGGCACATCCGAGAAGGGGCCCGCCGTGGCGGCCGACGCCAGGCCGCTGGCCAGCACCACGATGCCGAGCAGCAGCGGCAATTGGCGGCCGAGCGCTGAGAAGCGTCCCTTCAGCCGCAGCGCGAACCCCTCCTTCCTGGAAACATTTGGACACAACAACCTTCTTTCGCGGTGCCGGATCATTTCTCCGCCTTTTGGGCCGAACCCTCTCCCCCTCCGGACCGGAAAGCGGAAAGGAAGCGTTCGGCCAATTCCACCGCCACGAAGTCATCGTACGGCTCCGGCGGCACCTGCAGGCTGGTGGGCAACAGCCGCCGCCAGCCCCGCGGCGGCTTCGCGCGCCAGTAGCGCTGCCGGCCCAATTCGCTGCTCCTATCCTCGTTGACCACCTTGACCGCCTCGTCGGGCACTCCCATGGCCCGTAGAGCAGCCCTGACCTCTCCCGACGCCGTGCGGTGTCCGACCACGTACGCGGCAACCGGGTGCTTCACACCTGAAAGGCTTCTTGCCAGCTCCCCGGCCGGAACGACGGCCTGATGCAATACCCGGCCGTCCAACGCCACCACCGCGATGCCGCATTTCTCCCGGCCCGGGTCGATGGCGACTACCACGGGCTCCACCGCGCCACCCCCGTTGCCGTCTCTACCTACAGTCAACCATATTTCCCGCCAAATAGCAAACCCCCGAAGCAGCTTGCTCCGGGGGTTTGCCGTCACTCCTACCCAGCGTCAGCGGACCGGATTAGAACTTGATGCCGAACCCGGCCTTGATGCTGGAGTAGTAGTAGTCGTCGCTGGCGTTCGCGTTGTCCGCCGACTTGCCCCACTTGCCGTTGAGCGTGAAGTCAACCGACTCCGCGAGCGAGTACGTCACATTCAGCTGCGCCATCTGGTCGACGGCCTTCACCTTGCCCGACTCGTCCTCACCGCGGCCGGTGACCAGCTTGTAGGAGGCGTCCCAGGTGGCGCCCAGCAACTGGCGCTTCACACCGATGGAGTAGGTGTGCCGCGGGCTGGCCTCGTGGTCAATGCCGCCACCGGCGATCTCCTGCAGCTGGTAACCGTAGCCCAGCGCCACGTCGGCGCCGGCCACCTTCAAGGTGTAGTTCGCGCCCACGTCGGTGGTGTACACCGACACGTTGCGCTCGCCGTCCCCGACCGTATCCCACCGCTCCACCGTATAGCCGGCCGACAGCGTCAGCGCATCCGTGGCAGCGAACTTGACCGCAAGCGAAGCCGTGTCGCGATGGTGCTTCCAGTGCGGCTTGTTGCTGTCGTCCTCGAACTTGTCCTTCCAGCTGTCAGGCTCGGTCCACTCGTCATCCGTGATCGGGTTCTTCTCCGTCTTGACGCTGGCGCTCAAGGTCCAGGCCGGCGTCAGGGCGTAGTCCTCAACCGCGAGCCCTACGGACAGGTGCTGCTGCTCGCGCTCGGTCCAGCTGAGCAGCTCGCGCACCGGCAAGGCCTGCCAGGCCGCCAAGTTTGTCACCTTCGCGTTGGCGTGGGTGGCTGTGAACTTGAACGGTAGGCCAAGCCGGAACTCACGGCTCACGTCAAGCCGGAGGATCTGGGTTTCCCTGTCGTTGTCGCGGGTATCGTTGTACGCCCGGGCACCCACGCTGAAACCGAGCAGGTCCAGGTCCTTGAACCCGAACATGGTCCAGTCGGTCCAGCTATCGCCCGCCAACGTCTTGTCGTGGCGGCCCTTCTCCGCGAGCAGCGTCGCGATCCACGCGGGCGCCTCGGCGTAGGCGACGTACCGCCGCTCGTCCCACAACAGGTCGCCGTCGTCCTCGTCCAGCAACTTGCCGAAGTGCGAGAGCTCCTCCGGCTTCCGGTCATCTTTGTCGCTTGGATTATTATGCGGCCCGAAGGAAGCTGCCACTTCGCGGAAGTTGAGGCCGAGTTCGATGGCACCGATGGCGGTCTTCACATCGATGTCCCACGCCGGGTCTTCATTGAACCGCGCGTAGATCGCGTCGTACGTGGTGCGGCCGAGTTCACCGTAGGCCCGGACCGACGCCACCCGGTTGGCCTCGGTCCACCACAGGTAGTTGGCCTCCAGGTTCATGCCCTCGCCCACCGGGAAGCCGGCGGCGATGCCGTAGAGGCCGTCGTCAGACACCGTAGAGGGGAGCCGGCTCGCGATCAGGCGGCCGTTGAAGTTGCCGACTCGGGCTTCGAGGACGGCACCGCGGCGGTCGGCCGAATCGACCCGGGCCTCGTAGGTGTCCGCGTCCAGCGTGTACTTGTTGAAGCCCTTGACGAGATCCTCACCGGTCAGGTCGCCCAGCAAGGCGCTGAAGCTCCGGCCCGGCTGCGTCACGTCGAACCACATGTTGGCCAGATCGAAGTCGTCGACGTCGCCGGCGTCCTTTCCGAACACCCGCGCCCTGGCCTTCACGCCGCCGTCCACCGTGGTGTCCTCGCTCGGCTTGAACGAGGTCGTCAAGGCCAGCGTCAGGTCCAGCTTGCGGGCATCCTTGATGGTGTCGCTCTCGGCGTCCCGCGGATCCAGCCGCACCCCGTCATCCGGATTCGAGGTACGGGTCAGCTCGTAGTCAGCCCGGAGCTCGCCGCCGATAACGGGCCGCCGGGCGATCTCGACCACCTGCTCCTCGAGAGCCTCGACGCGAGCCAGCGCCCGCTCCGCCGTCAGGCGGGCCCGGTAAGCCTGCTGGTCAGCCCGCTGCGCCCGCTCCATGGCCCGGAGCGCCTCGCTGCGCGCCTCGTCGCTCTTAGCCACGGCCTCGGCCAAAGCCTTACGGGCGTCATCGTAGGACAACTGATCGATCTGGTCAGCCAACTCGGCCGCCCGCTCAGCCGCAAGGCGCGCCCGGTACGCACGGTCAGCTGCGCCGTCCGCGTCACCCTGCACGCCGCTCGCGAGGGCCAGTGCCTCGACGATGTCATCGTCGCTCGCGCCGGAGGCCTTCAGCCGCTCGTACAGCTGCCAAGCCCATTCAGCCTTGGCCTTAGCCTCCGCAGCCGCTTCCTCTGCAGCCCGAGCAGCCGCATTGGCCGCATCCGCGACGCCCCGCGCCGTCTCGGCCATGCTGCGGACCTCGGCCAACTGCTGCTCCACCGCGGTCAGGCGGGCGTTCACGTTTTCAAACAGCCGCTCCAGCTCGGCCACGCGCACGCCCAGGAGCTCCAGCTCGCCGGCAAACTCCTCGGCCAGCCGCACCGTCGCGCCCGCCACAGCACCGGCCCGCTCCGGATCGCCGACCAGCTCGAGGATGGCCCGCTCCATCTCGGGCGTCAGGCGGAGGATCTTGCCCACGCTGCCGTCGGGCAGCACAACCTCCTCGAGCTTGCCGACGCGGGCCTCGATCTTCTGGTCCAAGAGCGCCTCAAGGCGCGCCAGGATGCGAGCGAACACCATCGCCATCTCATAGCGGGTAAAGGTGCGCTCGCCGCCGAAGGTCCCGTCCGGATACCCCTCGACCAGGCCGGCCGCCGCCAGCGTCGCGATGGCGTCATACGCCCAGTGGTCGAGAGGGACATCCCGGAACGGGTTCGCCTGGCCAAACGCAGGCACCGCGATGGCCCAAACCATCACGGTGGCCAGGGCAAGGGCCAGTCCTTTCTTGGTCATAACCGTTCCCCCTCATCCTTTCGTCCAACCAGGTTCTCTGCTGCAGACACAACGCCGGAAATTGAGAGTCCCCGCCCCCGACCTCACCCGCGCTGTGAGTCTCCCTGTTTCCTCACCCGGGCTCGGTCGAGCCGGTCGCTCATCCTCCGGACGCCTAACCCCATCCGCCAGCCGCGGTCGTGGACCGAACGCCGCCGCACCTCCTTTCCGTCCACCCACGACGGCCTCCGGGGGGTCCAACAGTCAGAGAAACCCTGAATCGCTTGATTCGAGGCGGCCCACCAAAATCCTGCATCGCCTGGAAAGATTCGTCACGAGAAAACGGCATAGTGATGCGACTTTGGTTCGATTTCCCATCTTACCCTAAGAGGAAGGATCGGCTGTCGTGGAACAGGAACCACCCGTGAACGGGACGGCCACCGATGACCCCGATCAACCGGCCGCCATCTGCCAAGAAGCGTCAAGCTGCGGGTTCTACCTCGAGGCGGATCCGCAGAGGCCACTGCGTATTGTAGGTGTCCTCCGCGGCCACGGCTTTGACCCGGGCGGGCCCGCCCATCTGCTCGACCCGGCTGATGGTGTCCACAAATTCCTGCAGGCTCACGCCTTCCGACACAAACCCGTCTTCGTCGGTGAGCATGCCGCGGGCGATGGCCGCGTCGAAGACCGACTGCAAAAGCCGGATAAGCTCATCGCGCACGAGGCCGCTGGCCCGCCCTTCCACCACCGTCTCGGCGATGGTCTCCCCCTGCCGGTAGATGAGCTGTTCCTCCACAAGGGCGATGTCCACCGTCAGCGGTTCGCCCACGGTCGTGTTATAGAGGGAAACGACCCGGACGACCCAGCGCTGGGAAGAGCCGGCGAGGATGCGGGCGGCGCCTTCAAAGACGCCGTCGGGCAGTTGCAGCGCCGTGGGTGGCTGCGCGCCGGGCAGCCGCGCCCCGCGCTGCACCGCCAACAGGTCGGCCCGCTCCAGGAGCGCGAGGAGCTTCTCCTCTATCTCGGGCTGCGGCGCGCCGCCCTCGATCACCTCGGCCAGCACGATATCGCCGGCCTGGAAGGCGAGCTCGCCGCCGCGAACGATGTCCAACTGCAGGTTGGCCGCCCGGATCTGGGTTTCCAGGACCTCGATTTCCGCCTCCATCTCGGCGATGCGGCCCTGCATCTCCTCGATCCGGCGCTGCAGCTCCTCGCCGATCTGCTGCAGGTTGCTCACGCGCTGTTGGGTGAATTCCAGGTTTTCCTGGGCCTCTTGCAAAGCCGCCACGGCCTGCTCGTACTCGGCCCCGATCCGCTGCAGGCGCTCTTCGACCACCGCCAGCTCCTGGGTGGCGGCATCCCGCTGGGCCTGGGTGCGTTCGAGCTCGGCCCGCTGGCGGGCCAATTCCTCCACGACGCCCTCGTACTGGAGCCGGGTGGTGGCCAGGGCCTCTTGGATCTCCCGCATGCGGAAGAGCGCCGTGCGCACCTCTTCGGAAGCGATGGACAGCACGGCGAGGCTCGCGGCGACGATCAGGATGCCGGTCGCGATGGTGATAATGACGGACGTATGCTTGGGACGCAGGCCAAAGAGGGTGAGCCGCTGGCGGCCGACGCGCATGCCGACCCGGTCGCCCAGGTAGGCGATGAAGCCGCCCAACAATATGAGGATGACGATTAGGGGCAGCCCGTACAACCGCCGTTCACCGTCCTCCCGGCCGCATCAGCGCCGTCCGGCGGCCCACATGAGCCCGATGCCCACCGCACCGAGGACCGCGTTTTGCAGCCATGCCCCCACTGCTGGAGGCACCTGCCCTCCCTGCGCCAGTGCGGTGCCAAGGGTCATCAGAACGTAGTAGACGAGGATGACCACCATGCTCAGGCCAAATCCGACCGACGACGCCGAACGATGGGGTTGCACCCCCAACGGGGCGGCCAGCAAGGCGAAGACAAAACTCGCCGCCGGGATGGAAAACTTCATGTGCAGGTGCAACAGGTACTCCCGTAGGTCGGCGCCCCGCGCCCCCATGACGGCGATGTGGTCGCGCAATTCCCGGATCGTCATTTCTTCGGGACTTTTTTGAGCCGTGGCCACCTGTTCCGGGCGATAGGCGATGGTGATGGGCTGGCGCCCCTCCCGGAAATCAATGGTGACACCGGGCTCGCCGTCGTGGATGTGGATGACGCCGTCCTCCATCCACCACGTCTCATTTTCCCACACCACGCGGCGGGCGTACGTGGTCCGGACGGGGCGGCCGCCGGACAGCTCCACGATGGTCACCTCGCGCATGGTGCGGGCTTGTCCATCGTATTCTGCAGCATACAGGAAACCCCGCAGCAACCCGCCCTGGTACTCTCTGAGTATAACATTGCGGGATACCGCTGGCAATCGACGGCCCTGGAGGTCCTCCACCAGCATGCGCCGGTACTCGTAGTTGGCCGCCGGCACCACCCACTCGCTGATGGCGAGGGTGAGCAGGCTGAAGGCAATCCCAAGGCCGACTACCGGGCTGACTATACGGTAGAAACTCACCGTACCCGCCTGCATAGCAACGATCTCGCTGGCCGCCGAAAGGCGGCTCAACGTCAGAAGGCCGGCGAGCAGCACCGCCATGGGAAACGTGTATACCACGATCTGGGGAAGGCGCAGCAGCACCAGGCGCACCACGACCAGCATGGGCGCGCCGTAATCCACCGCCATGCGTACCAGCTGCACCACGTCAACGCTGACAAACAAGGCGGTGAAGGCCAGCATCCCAAACATCAGCGGGCCGACCAGTTCTCTCAGAATGTAGCGGTCCAGGATTCTCACAATCGAAAGCGCTCTCCAAGGTAAAATTTGCGGGCGACCGGGTCCGAGGCGATCGCCTTGGAGTCCCCTGCCACAAGGATCCGGCCCTCGTGCATGATGTAGGCCCGGTCGGTGATGGCCAGCGTCTCCCGCACGTTGTGATCCGTGATCAGCACACCCAGGCCCTTGCTGCGCAGCTGGGCGATAACCTCCTGCAGTTCGGCGACGGCGATGGGATCGACACCGGCGAAGGGCTCGTCCAACAACAAAAAAGAAGGGTTCGCCGCCAGCGCCCGGGCGATTTCCGTCCTGCGGCGCTCGCCGCCCGACAGCATGAAACCGTACTGGTGCCGCACGTGGGTCAGGCGGAACTCCTCCAGCAGCGCGTCCACCCGCGCCCGGCGCTGCTCCCGCGGCACCCCGACGGCCTCCAGTACCGCCAGCACGTTCTCCTCGACCGTCAGCCGGCGGAACACCGACGCTTCCTGCGCCAGGTAGCCGATCCCGAGGCGCGCGCGCCGGTACATGGGCAGGCGGGTGATGTCCTGGCCGTCCAGCTCGATGCGCCCGCCGTCGCAGCGCTCAAGACCTACGATCATATAGAAGGTGGTCGTCTTCCCCGCGCCGTTGGGCCCCAAGAGGCCGACAACCTCGCCCCGCTCCACCCGCAGGTCGACGCCGTCGACCACCCGCCGGCCGTGATAGGCTTTTACCAGGCCCGTGGCCACGATGCTCACAAGAATCCAGGCCTCCCGTCGCCAAAGGGTGGTTCGGTGGCGAGAGGCCGGGCACCTGCTGCGAATTGCTGGGGGTTGGCGCCGCGGCGGATAGCTTCGGCAAACGCCCGGCAAGCCGCACCCAGCTCCCCCTGGCGCACACGGCTGGCCGCCAGCGCGACCCCACGAGCGCCGGCCTGCAAGGCCCCAACCACCTCTTCCGGACTGCGCA
>PKQR01000097.1 GCA_017578085.1 Bacillota bacterium | reverse complement strand
AGCTCTTGGAGCGGCATCAACAGAGCGGCGCGGCAGCCACGGTGCTGAGCGCCGTTGTGGAGGACCCGACCGGCTACGGCCGCATCGTGCGGGACAGCGCCACGGGGCGTTTCCTGCGCATCGTGGAACAAAAGGACGCGAGCGAAGCGGAGGCCGCCATCCGCGAGATCAACAGCGGGACTTACTGTTTTGACACTCCCAGCCTCTTTGCCGCCTTGCGGGAAGTGCGGCCGCTCAACGCGCAAGGAGAGTACTACCTGACGGACGTCTTGTCGGTCCTGACGCGCACGGGCAAGCCGGTCCAAGTGGTGGTTGCCCGGGATGCCCGCGAGGTGCTCGGCGTCAACAACCGGCTGGAGCTCGCACAGGCCGAGGCCGTCCTGCGCCGGCGCATTGTTGAGGAATGGATGCTGGCCGGCGTTACCGTCGTGGACCCCGACACCGTGTACATCGATCCTGAGGCCGTCTTGAAGGAAGACGCGGTGATCTTGCCCTTCACCTTTATCCGCGGCCGGTCCGTCATCGGGGAGGACGCCCGCATCGGACCGCATGCGGAGATCGAGGACAGCGAGATCGGGGCCGGCGCCGTCGTCGAGCGCGCGGTGGTGCGGGGCAGCCGCGTTGGCCCGGGCTGCACCGTGGGGCCGTTTGCGTACCTGCGGCCAGGCACAGTGCTGGAGGCCGGGGCCAAGGTAGGGACGTTTGTGGAGATCAAAAAGTCGGTTGTAGGCCCCGGGAGCAAGGTGCCCCACTTGACGTACTTGGGCGACGCCACCGTCGGCCGGGACGTCAATATCGGCGCGGGCACCATCACGTGCAACTACGACGGCTTTGGCAAGCACCCGACGTTCATCGAGGACGGCGCGTTCATCGGCAGCAACACCAACCTGGTGGCGCCGGTGCGGATTGGCGCCGGGGCTTACACCGGCGCCGGGTCGACCATCACCCGCGATGTGCCCCCGGGCGCGCTGGCCTTGGAGCGCGCCGATCAGCGCGTCTTCGAGGGATGGGCGGCCAGGAAGCGACAAAAGAGCAAGCCACAGGAGGCCCCGTAGAAAGATGCGTGTGACGTCCGTCAGCCACAAGAAGATCAAGGTGTTCACGGGCACGGCCCACCCCGAGCTGGCGCGGGAGATCTGTGACTACCTGGAGTTGCCGCTGGGCGACGCGGTGGTGGGCCGGTTCCGTGACGGAGAGATTAACCTGCGCATCGGGGAGACGGTGCGGGGCGCCGAAGTGTTTGTCATCCAGCCGACGTGCTCGCCTGCCGACGCGAACCTGATGGAGCTTTTGATCATGATCGACGCGCTCCGACGGGCGTCGGCCGCTTCCATCGCCGCCGTCATCCCGTACTACGGCTACGCCCGGCAAGACCGCAAGACCCAGCCCCGCGACCCCATCGTGGCCAAGCTGGTCGCCAACCTCCTGACCGCAGCGGGCGCTGACCGGGTCCTGACCATGGACCTGCACGCCGGGCAGATCCAGGGTTTCTTTGACATCCCGGTGGACAACCTCAAGGCCTTGCCCATCATGGCTGACTACTTTGCCAAGAAGGGCTTGGACGACGTGGTGGTCGTCTCGCCCGACGTGGGCGGCGTCGCCCGGGCGCGCGAGCTGTCCCAGCGGCTCGGGGCGCCCCTGGCGATAATCGACAAGCGCCGGCCTCAGCCCAACGTGGCCGAAGTGATGCACGTCATCGGCGACGTGCAGGGCAAATCCGCCATCTTGATCGACGACATTGTCGACACCGGCGGCACGCTGGTCCAGGCGGCCGAGGCGCTGCTTGAGCACGGGGCCAAGGAAGTGTACGCCTGCGCCACGCACCCGGTGCTGTCGGACCCCGGGGCCGAGCGGCTGCAGGCGTCGCCCATCAAGGAGATCGTGGTGACCAACACGATCCCGTTGCCGGTGCACAAGCGGGTGCCCAAGATCCGCGTGCTGTCCATCGCTCCGCTGTTTGCCGAGGCTATCCGGCGCATCTTTGAGGAGATTTCCGTGAGCAAGCTGTTTGAGGTGTAAGGAGGCCAGAAGGACACCAGTTCACAGTTCGGGCGCGCCAGCCTACGGGCCGTTTCTCCGGCCCAGGCGCTGAAGCTGCCAGTGCCAAGCATCGCCGCCGGTTGACCCAAACCTCGACGGGTAACGTCTATGTCTGTGGGAAAGACATAGGAGGAGTGCACCGAAGGAGGGATTCCGATGGGTACTGGCGTGTTGACGGGTACTGTGCGGCAGGCCGGAAAAGGGGAGGCAAAGCGGCTGCGGCGGAGCGGCCAGGTGCCGGGGATCGTGTACGGCGCCGGCCGGACACCGGTGCCGGTGGCCGTGAACGGCCGCGAGCTGGAGCGGCTGCTGCAGGCCGGCGGGGCCCACAGCCTCATTGAGCTGCAGTTGGCGGACGGCGCAGGCCGCGAGCAGGTCCTGATCAAGGACGTGCAGCGGCACCCGGTTACAGGGGCCATCCAGCATGTGGACTTCCACGCCGTCGCCCTGGACCAGGAAATTCAAGTGACCGTGCCGGTGGAGCCCATCGGCCATCCCAAGGAAGATGGGATCGTCAACCTGGTGCTGCGGGAGCTGGACATCGAGTGCCTGCCGGCCAACATCCCGGAAAGCGTCCAGGTGGACGTCTCCGGCCTCGATGTGGGCGCCGCGGTGCTGGTCAAGGACTTGGCGGTGCCGGCGGGCGTACGCGTCCGTCACGACCCCGAAGAAGTGGTGTTGAACGTCATCCGGGCCCGCGCCGAGGCGGTGCCGGAAGCTGAGGCGGCGCCGGAGGAGGCCGCACCCGCGGAAGCCGGCGCCGGTCGTGGCGAGGAGGAGTAACCTGCCCTGAAACTGATCGTCGGATTGGGAAACCCCGGCCCCCGTTACGAGCGCACCCGCCACAACCTGGGCTTTTGGGTGGTCGATTTGCTCGCCGGGGAGCTGGGGATCCGGTGCCGCCGCCACTGGAGCAACAGCCTGGTGGGGACGGGCACCCTCAACGGCCAGCTCATCATGCTGGTCAAACCGCAGACGTTTATGAACTTGAGCGGCGAAGCGGTGGAGCCGCTGGTCCGCCATCACCAGGTCGAATTGAAAGATCTCTTGGTCGTCTACGACGACCTCGACCTGCCGGCCGGGACGCTGCGGCTGCGTCCCGGCGGCAGCTCCGGCGGGCACAAGGGAATGCAGTCCATCATCATCCACCTTGGCAGCCAGGAGTTCCCCCGGCTGCGGCTGGGGATCGGGCGCCCGCCCGTGCCCCTGACGGCCGCGGAGTACGTGCTCAAGCCGCTGGAGCCAGAGGAACTGGCGGTCTATGAGGACCTGGCCCGGCGCGCCGCGGAGGCTGCGGCTACCTGGGCACTGGAAGGCACCGCTGCGGCCATGAACAAGTACAATAAAGCGAATAAGGCCAGCGGGGCGTGACATAATACGAGCCGTGACGGGGCTTGAGTTGATCTCGCTCCACGCCCGTGCCTATAATGAAGTTGTCATTTAAAGGGCTGATCGGGCTCCCATGCGGAAACGGCCTACATGTCCCATCAGCGCGGCCGTGTCTTTTCCGATAGATTGACGCGCCCTCTCGCAGGGCGCGTCCTCCGCATCAGGACCGGGGATACCCGCCAGGGCGTCGGGGCGGTGTGCCCGCGCGCGGCGGACGGGGGGAAATTAGTTTGTATAATACAGGCATCTTTGATTTGTTGGTTGATTCACGGGAATTCCGCTGGCTCAAGAGCGGCCAGCGGCCCGCGGCGGATCCGCCGGTCCGCCTGCTGCACGGGTTCACGCCCGCCCACAAGGTGCTGCTGCTGGCCACACTCTTTCGCAGCGGCTGGCCCGCGGGCAGGCGGTCCATGCTGGTGGTCGCGGCGGGAGCGCACCAGGCGGAGCGGCTGCGGGACGACCTGGCCGCGGTGCTGCCCGGCGAACCGGTGCTTCTGTTCCCGGCGCGGGAGACGTGGCCCCACGAGGAGCTGCCCGTGCCCAAAGACGTGGCGGCCGCGCGCCTGGCGGTACTGGAGCGGCTGGCCCAGGGCGAGCGGGTGCTGGTGGTGGCGCCTGTACAAGCGGCCGTGGAGCGGCTGGCCCCGCGCGCGGTCTTCGCGTCCCTGATCCGCACCGTGGCCGTGGGGCAGCAGGTCCGGCCGGAAGAGCTCGCCGCGCACCTTGCGCAGGTGGGCTACGAACGGGTAGACATGGTGGAGGCCAAAGGGCAATTTAGCGTCCGGGGCGGCCTCATCGACGTGTTCCCCCTGACCGCCGCGCAGCCTGTGCGCATCGACTTCTTCGACGATGAGGTCGATTCCATTCGCGTCTTTGACGTGGAAACCCAGCGCTCGTCGGCGGTGGTTGAGCGTGCGATGATCGGTCCCGCCTGGGAAGCGCCGCCGCCGGCCGATCCGCTGGCCGCCGCGGATGCCATCGCTGAGGCTGGCTACCGGCAGATTAATCGCCTGCGCCGCCAGGGCCTCGAGGGGCCTGCGGCCGAACTCGCGCAGCGGCTGGATGCCCATGTGGACGCCTTGAAGACAGGCCGGCGCTTCCCCGGCGTCGAGCAGTACAAGGCCTTCTTTTATCCGCAGCTAGAGACCCTCATCGACTACGTGGGCGACGGGCCGGTGGTGGTGGATGAGCCGGCCCGCACCCGGGAGCAGCTGCACCTTTTCCACACGGATTACGCCAACAGCCACGCGCTGCTCTTGGAGCGGGGCCGTGTGCTGCCGGAGTCCGGCGCGTTGTTCATCGACTGGGATGACCTCTTGCTTGCTGTGCGCCGCCGGCCCGCCGTGTTTACGTGCGGTCTGAAACAGTACGTGCCGGGACTGGACGGTATACCCGAACTGGAAGTGTCCTCGCGCCCGGCCCCCACGTTCCAGGGGAAGCTGGAGCCCTTTGTGGAGTCGGTGCGGCACCGGCGCCGCCAGGGCTGGCGCGTCCTCATCGCGGCCGCGACGCCCGAGCGGGCCGAGCGGCTGGAAACGGTCCTGAGGGACGAGGAGATCCCCGTGCGGCGGCTGCCTGCGCCGGCGGCCAACGGCCATGGAGGAGGCCGCGGCCCGGCGGAAACCGGTGAGCCGGCAGCCGGCGGGCCGGTGGATTTGGACGCTCTCGGTGCCGCTGTGACGGGCCCCGGTGCGGGAGAGAACGGGCTTGGCGGGCTGGACGCAAACGGCGCGCAGGCCAACGGCACCGCCCGCGCACGCTCCGGCGCGAACGGCGCCGCGCCCGCGGCACCGGAGTCCGACGGCTTGGCGGGGCCCGGCGGGGCGCTGCCCTTGGGCACGGTGACCGTGATCACCAACGGCTTGAGCGCCGGCTGCGAGCTGCCCGAACTGAAGCTCCTGCTCCTGACCGAGCTTGAAACCTTCGGCCAGCGCAAGACGCGCCGCGCCGCGCGGCCCAGAACCGGCGCGGGGGCGAGGCTGGACGACCTTAAGGTGGGCGATCTGGTCGTCCACGTCAACCACGGCATCGGCCGCTACCTGGGCGTTGAGACGCTGGAGATCGGCGGCGTCCATAAGGACTACCTGGTGGTCCAGTACGCGGGCGAAGATAAGCTCTATGTGCCCACCGAGCAGGTAGGCCTCCTGCAAAAGTACATCGGCGTCGAGGGGCAGGAGCCCCGGCTCAGCCGCCTGGGCGGCGGCGACTGGGCCCGGGTGAAAAAGCGGGTCAGCGAGTCCGTCAAGGAGCTGGCCCAGGGGTTGCTCAAGCTGTACGCCGAGCGGGAGGCGCTGCCCGGTTACGCCTTCTCCCCGGATACCGTGTGGCAGCAGCAATTTGAGGAAGCGTTTCCCTACGAGGAGACGCCCGACCAACTGCGGGCAATTGAGGAAATCAAGGCCGACATGGAGCGGCCGCGCCCGATGGACCGCCTGCTTTGCGGCGATGTGGGCTTCGGCAAGACGGAAGTGGCCATGCGGGCCGCCTTCAAGGCCGTCATGGACGGAAAGCAGGTGGCGGTGCTGGTGCCCACCACCATCCTGGCCCAGCAGCACCTGCGCACGTTCCGGGACCGCTTCGCGTCGTATCCGGTGCGCATCGAGGGGTTGAGCCGCTTCCAGTCGCCGGCGGAGCAGAACCGCATCCTCAAGGGCCTCGCCAACGGCACCGTCGACATCGTCATCGGCACCCACCGGCTCTTGTCCAAGGATGTGCAGTTTAAGGACCTGGGCCTGGTCATCATCGACGAGGAGCAGCGCTTTGGCGTGGCCCAGAAGGAGCGGCTCAAGGAGCTGCGCCGCACGGTGGACGTGCTCACCTTGAGCGCCACCCCCATCCCGCGCACCCTGCACATGGCGCTGGCGGGCGTGCGGGACATGAGCCTCATCGAAACGCCGCCCGAGGACCGGTTTCCCGTCCGCACCTACGTGGTGGAGTACAACGAAGAGCTGGTACGGGAGGCCATCTTGCGGGAGCTGGCCCGGGGCGGGCAAGTCTATTTCGTCCACAACCGGGTGCAGGACATCGAGCGCTTCGGCGAGCGGCTGCGGGACCTGGTGCCGGAGGCCCGCATCGGCATCGCCCACGGGCAGATGGACGAGGATTTGCTCGAGCGGGTGATGCTGGACTTCCTCAACGGCGAGATCGACGTGCTCCTCTGCAGCACCATCATCGAGACCGGCATGGACATCCCCAACGTCAACACGCTCATCGTCGACGAGGCAGACCGGCTGGGGCTGGCGCAGCTGTACCAGCTGCGCGGCCGGGTCGGGCGGAGCAACCGGGTGGCTTATGCGTATTTCACCTACCGCAGGGACAAAATACTGACCGAAGACGCTGAGAAGCGCTTGCAGGCCATCCGGGAGTTCACCGAGCTCGGGTCGGGCTTCAAGATCGCCCTGCGCGACCTGGAGATCCGGGGAGCGGGCAACCTGCTGGGGCCGGAGCAGCACGGTCACATTGCCTCGGTCGGGTTCGAGCTGTACTGCAAGCTCCTGGAGGAGGCCGTGCGCGAGGTCAAGGGGGAGGTGGTCCAGGAGCCGCCGGATCCCGTCATCGACCTGAACGTGGACGCGTACGTCTCCGACGATTACGTGCCGGACGCGCAGCGCAAGGTCGAGATTTACAAGAAAGTGGTCGGCATCCGCCGGGCGGAGGACGTGGCCGACCTGCAGGAGGAGCTGGAGGACCGGTTTGGCCCCCTGCCCCCGCCGGTGCGCAACCTGCTGGCGGTGGCCCGCATCAAGGTGCTGGCCAAGGAGCTCACGGTCGCAAGTATCAGCGGCGACAAGGACGAGGTCGCCATCCGGCTGCAGACCGGGGTCATCCTCCCCAGGGAAACCGTCCTGCACTTGAGCCGCAAGTTCCGCGGGCGGGTGCTCCTGTCGCCCAGCCGGACCACCGTCATCAAGGTGCGCACCCAGGGCCTGGGCGAGCGAGACCTGCTGAAGCTGCTTGAGGAAGTGCTGCGGGAGATGCGGGCCGGATGGCCGAACACCGGCACGAAAAACCAGGCCGACCCACCCCGGGTGCAGGCGGTCTATGGCGGCAGGGCCTGACGTACGAGGTCCCGACGCACGCTACAGTTGGCAATGGAGGGGGGGCAGCTCAAGGTGAAAGCAACCGGCATCGTGCGCCGCATCGATGACCTCGGCCGCGTCGTCATCCCTAAGGAGATCCGCCGCACCCTGCGGATACGGGAAGGAGATCCCCTCGAGATCTTCGTAGACCGCGAGGGCGAGGTCATTCTCAAGAAGTACTCGCCCATCGGCGAGCTGGGCGATTTTGCCCAGGAGTACGCGGACTCCCTGCACGAGACTACCAACCACATCGCCCTGATCTCCGATCGGGACGCGGTGGTGGCCGTCGCCGGCGCGCCCAAGAAGCAGTGGCTGGACAAGCCGGTGCCGTCCATTGTGGAAAAGGCGATGGAGAGCCGCCGGTCCGTGCTCTTGCCCAAGCCGGGCGAGCCGGCGCCGGCGCTTGAAGAGGATGACGACCAGATCTGGAACTTCACGTCGCAGGTCATCGCGCCCATCGTGGCCGAAGGCGACCCCATCGGCGCGGTCATCCTCGCGACCCGCGACCCGGACAAGAGGATGGGGGAACTGGAGCTCAAGCTGGTCGAGACGGCGGCCGGGTTCCTGGCCAAGCAGATGGAACAGTAGCGCAAATGGAGCGGGCAGAAGAAGACAGGGCCTCCGGGGCGCTCACGTACCCCGGAGGCCCGGCGCGTTGCGGGCAGGTATCGTCTCGTGCAGCGATGGCCGTTGCAGCCGTTGCCCGGTCGCTCTTGCGCTCGCGTGCCCCGCGCTTTTCCGCTCTAGACTATTTCCCGCTCGCGATTATTCCTTGGCTTCTTCCCACAGCGCGTCCATTTCGGCCAGCGTCATGTCTTCCAGCCGCCGGCCTTGGGCCCGCGCCCGGGCCTCAATGTGCCGGAAGCGCCGCCGGAACTTGGCGTTGGCGGCGCGCAGGGCCTGTTCGGGATCAACCTTCAGATAGCGGGCCACGTTGACCAGTGCAAACAACACGTCGCCAAACTCTTCCACGACGCGGGCCCGCGCACCTTCCGCCGCTTCGCCTTCTTCTGTGCTGGCCT
>PKQR01000225.1 GCA_017578085.1 Bacillota bacterium | reverse complement strand
GCGCACGGTCCTACAGCGCGAGCGATCTGCGCATCGTCTTCCGGTACATGGTGCCACGGGTCATGCCTGTGCTGCTCCCGCAGTTCGTCACCTTGATCCCCTCTTTCGTATTCCTGGAAGCCAACTTGGCTGTCCTGGGGTTGGGCGACCCGCTCCTGCCGACTTGGGGCAAGGTGCTTTTCGAGGCCGGGGCCAACGGTGCCCTCTTCAACGGACATTACTACTGGGTGCTGGCGCCGTCGGTGCTGTTGCTCATCACCGGTCTCGGCTTTTCCATGCTGGGCTTCACTTTGGACCGCGTCTTCAATCCGAGACTCAGGGGATTGTGATGATGGAAGCCAACGGTTTCTTGCGTATTGAAGACATGATCTTGCACTTCCGCACGGCGCAGGGCACCGTACAGGCCGTGGACGGGGTGAAATTATCTTTGGCCCGCGGCCGCACCCTGGTCATCATCGGTGAATCCGGCTCGGGCAAGAGCTCGCTGGCCAAGGCGATCCTCCGCCTGCTGCCCCGGAACGTCCAAAGCTACAAAGGCCGGGTCATCCTCGACGGCCAGGACGTGATGGCGTTGAGCGAGGAGCGCTTCCGTCGCGAGGTTCGCTGGACCAAGATGGCGCTGGTCCCCCAGGCGGCGCAGAACTCGCTGAATCCCGTCCTGCGCATCGAGGACCAGGTGTCCGAACCTCTCCTGACGCACAACCGCGTTCCGAACCGGGAGGCGGCTATGGAGCGGGCGCGGGCGGCGTTCGGCTTGGTGGGCCTGCCGGTGGACTTCCTGTCGCGCTATCCCTTTGAGCTGAGCGGTGGCATGCGGCAGCGGACCGCCATCGCCATGGCGCTGGTGACCGAGCCCGACTTGATCGTGCTGGACGAACCCACTTCGGCGTTGGATGTGCTGACGCAGGCGAACCTGATGAACGTGCTCAAGCGCATCAAGCGGGAGTTCGGCACGACCTTCATTCTGATCACGCACGACATCGCCACCGCCAGCGATTTGGCCGACGATGTGGCGGTCATGTACGCCGGCCAGGTGGTGGAATGCGCCAGCGCTGACCGCTTCTACCGGGAGCCGTTGCATCCCTACTCCAAGAAGCTGATGGCCAGCGTCCCGACGCTAAAACAGGACAAGCAGCTGGAGTTCATCCCCGGGCGGCCGCCGAGCCTGATCAACCCGCCCAAGGGATGCCGGTTCGCCGACCGGTGCCCGGCCCGCTTCGCCCGCTGCGCCGAAGATCCGCCGCTTGTGGCGGTAGACGGCCGGCAGGTCAAGTGCTGGTTGTATCACTGAACGGGCCGTATCCTTGAACGGGCCAAAACCTGGACGGGCGGGGAGAGACGATAATGAGCAGCAACGACGTGCTCCTGGCCGTTGAGGATCTGCATACGTGGTTTGAGATCAGGCGGTTCGGCTTTTTTCGGGTCGGCTACGTCCGGGCCGTGGACGGCGTCAGCTTTGTGCTTCGCCGCGGCGAAGCGGTAGCCGTCGTCGGCGAAAGCGGCTGCGGCAAGAGCACCCTGGCCCGCACGGTGCTGGGGCTCTACACGCCGACCCGGGGCCGGATCGTCTTTGACGGCAAGCCCCTGGACGCCAAGGACGACCGGGCCATGCGGGCGTACCGTGCCCAGGTCGGCTACGTCCAGCAGGATCCCTTCGGTGCTCTGCCGCCGTTCATGGACGTGCGCCGCATCTTGGACGAGCCGCTGGTCATCAACGGAGTCAAGGACCGGGCCACCCGGGAAGCCCGCATCCGGCAAGCCCTGGAAGATGTGCGGCTGACGCCGGTGGACAACTTCCTGGATAAGTTCCCTCATCAGTTGAGCGGCGGCCAGCAGCAGCGGCTGGTCATCGCGCGGGCCATCATCTTGCAGCCTAAGCTGATCGTGGCGGACGAACCGGTTTCGATGCTGGACGCGTCGGTGCGGGTGGAGATCCTGCAGCTGCTCCGGCGCCTGCAGGAGACGTATGGCATCAGCATCATCTACATTACCCACGACTTGTCCACGGTGCGCTTCTTCTCCGAGCGGATCTTTGTCATGTACGGCGCGAAGATCATCGAGCAAGCCCTCACCCGCGACCTCTTGGACAGCCCGCAGCATCCCTACACCCGGGCACTGCTGAACGCAATCCCGGATCCGGATCCTGAGAACGCCCACCGCTTCAGGGAGGTGCCCGCCGGCGAGCCGCCGAGCTTGATGAACCCGCCGTCCGGCTGCCGCTTCCATCCCCGCTG
>PKQR01000096.1 GCA_017578085.1 Bacillota bacterium | reverse complement strand
AGGGAGTACAGCTTGCGGTGGAATTCGTAGTTGAGGCGGGCGTAGGCCAGGTTGTCCTTGTAGGCGACTTCGTCCATGCGCCGCACCAGGTCCTCGAGCTCGTCGATGGCTTCCGGCGTCGCGCCCAAGACCGCGGTGCGGGCCAAGAGCGGCTCCAGCGCCTTGCGGATGGCCATCAGCTCCTCGAGCTGGTCCGCCCGGACCGGCGCCACCCGGGCGCCGATGTACGGCGTCGTTTCCACCAACTCCTCGGCCTCCAGCCGGCGGATGGCCTCCCGCACCGGGATCGGGCTGGTGCCGAAGTCGCGCGCCAACTGGTCCACGATGAGACGCTCCCCGGGCTTCAAGGCACCGCTGAGGATGGCTTCCTTGAGCTGCTCATATACCCACTGCGCCCGTGTAGGCATGGTCGCTTTCGGCATCCGCACAGGCCAACACCTCGAGGCGAGCCGTTTTCCCACCGGCCAAGGCTGCCTGTGAGGCCCGGCGGGGTGCAGGGCGTTTCAGCGCTGTGATTCGCTCGCCCACGTAATCTAATATTATATAACCTTCCCGTGGCGAGCAACCTGCGCGCGACCGGTCCCGCTCGTGCAGAAGCTGTACTTGTCAAGGCCCGGCGATATCAGTCGCAGGAAACAGGGACCGGCCGCGCTCAGCCCGAATTAATGCGGATCAAATATGGACCCAAATATGGGGCCGCGCCGGCTCGTGCGCGGCCGCGCGCTTTAGTCCAAGTGCATCAAGGAGGGATTCCCATTGCCCACTTTTCGGCTAGACGGCCACGTTGCGCTCGTAACCGGCGGCGGGCGCAATATCGGCCGGGCCATCGCCCTGGCCCTGGCGGAGCATGGGGCCGATGTGGCGGTTTGTGCCCGGCACCCGGAGCAGGTGGAGGCTGTCGCTGGGGAAATCAAAGCCATGGGGCGCCGGGCGCTGGCCGTCGTCGCCGATGTGGGCGACCCTAGCCAGGTCGTTGCGATGATCCAGCAAATAGAGGATAAGCTCGGCCCCGTCGACATCCTTGTCAACAACGTGGGCGTCCGGCCCAAGCAGTCCATCCTTGAGATGAGCTTTGACGATTGGGACCGGATCATCCGCGTCAACCTGAGCTCTGCCTTCTACTGCGCCAAAGCGGTTGTGCCCCGCATGATGGAAAAGCGCTACGGTCGCATCATCAACATCTCGGGCCGCAGCGGCTTCAGCGGCCAGGCCGACCGCGCCCACGTGGTGACGTCGAAAGCCGGGATGCATGGACTGACGAAAGCCCTCGCCCACGAGCTGGCTCCATACGGCATCACCGTCAACACGGTCAGTCCCGGCCACATCGACACGACCCGCTCGGCGGACTCGCCGCCCATCGCCGACGCCGCCCAGCTTGTGCAGAGCGTTCCTTTGGGCCGGCTGGGCTTGCCGGAAGAAATCGCCGCGGCCTGCGTCTATCTCGCCTCGCCGGCCGCGGCCTACGTGACGGGGCAAGTGCTGCACATCAACGGCGGCGCCCTGATGCCTTGATCGGGTGCCGGCGGGCACCGTCACCGCCGCCCGCTGTTGCCCCGCGCCCGGCGGCCGGGTTACGATAAGTTTAAGCCGCGGGCGGCGCGAGCGCCGGCGCGAGCTGGATGGAGGTCAGCCACGTGACGGTGCAGGAAATTTTGGCGCTGCCCGTCAACACGCCCGTGCACGGGCAGTTTCTCGTGCGCGAGTGCGAGGTGCGAGGCAGCGAAGGCCGCTACTTTCTCCGCCTTCTTTTGAGCGACAAGACCGGCGCCATCTACGCCTACGTTTGGAACTACGACATCAACCAAAAATGCCCCAAGGTCGGCGACGTGGCCAAGCTGCACGGCGTGCGCGGCGAGTTCCAGTCGAGCCCCAAGATCGACGTGCAGTGGGGCAACATCCGCCGCGGCGACATGCCCGTGGAAGAGCTGGTGGAGCGGCCCGCGGTACCCGCCTTCGCCTGGAAATGCCTCGATGCCATCGAGCGCCTCCTTGCCGAAGAGCTGACCAACGAGCATCTCAAGGCCTGGGCCCGCTATTTTCTGGACGATCAGGGTTTCCGCGAACGGTTTGCCCTGTGGCCCGCGGCCAAGTCCAACCACCACAACTACCCGGGCGGCCTCGTGCGCCACACCTACCACGTGATGCAGCTGTGCCGCTATGCGGCGCGGGACATGTACCCGGACCTGGTCACGCCCATCGGCTACGAAACGCTGCTGTTCGCGGCGTGTTTCCATGATGTTGGGAAACTCGAAGAGCTGGCCTTCCACCCCATCACGGGCGACGTCTACTACACCGAGCGCGGCCAGCGTTTCGGCCACATCCTGCTCGGGCGGGACCGCCTGCGGGAGGCGGCGGCCAAGCTCGGGGTGCCGGCAGACTTGGTGGACCGGGTCGACGAGCTGGTCATCGGCCACCAGGGGAAGCGGGAATGGGACACGCTCCGGGAGCCCCTCACCCTGGAGGGCGTCATCCTAGCCGCCGCCGATTACTTCGACAGCCAGATCGGCAACATGGAGAGCGCTTATCGAGGTCTGCAGGCCAACGGCTCCGACGACTTCCAGTTTGTGAAGGCCTTCGGCCGCTACATGTACGTAGGCGACGCCGCCGAGCGGGAGCGCAACAATCTGCTCCAGGAAACCGCTGGGGAGCAGCGCGACCCCGGGGCGCGGGCCGACGCTTCCTAAGAAAAGGTGCCGGCAGTTCTCCCCCCGGAGCTGCCGGCACTAGTTAACTTTCTCCCTCTGCCGCTCTGCCCATCCCGTGCGGTTTGGCTATTCTGTTTGACTCTCCCTCGCCGATTGCCTATCCCCCGCCGCCTGCTTATCCCCTGCAGTTATCCCCTGCCGCCGGCCGCGTCGTCGGCGAAGCCGCGCCGCAGGGTGTTTTCCGTGATCACCCGCGTATCCACGAACTGCTTGAGGTAGTCTGGCCCGCCGGCCTGGAAACCGGTGCCCGACAGGCCTAGGCCGCCGAAGGGCTGCCGGCCCACCAAAGACCCCGTGATCTTGCGGTTGATGTAGAAGTTGCCCACCCGGAACTCCTTGCGGGCCCGCTGGATGCGGGCCGGGCTGCGGGAGAAGATGCCGCCCGTGAGCTTATAGTCGATGTCGTTGGCGATGTGCAACGCCTCGTCGAAGTCCTTGGCCCGGATGACCGACAGGACGGGGCCGAAGATCTCCTCGCAGGCCAGCACGGCCGTGGGCGGCACGTCGGCAAAGATGGACACGGGCACGTAGTAGCCGCCCAGCTCCTTGACCCGCGCCGGCGGCTCGTGCACCAGCACCGGCCGCCCCTCGCTGTGGCCCTTTTCGATGTAGTTGAGGATGCGCCGCTGGGCCTCCTCCTCGATGACGGGCCCCACAAAGGTCAGCGGCTCCCATGCCGGGCCGATGATGAGGCTCCGGGACGCCTCCACCAGCCGCTCCAGGAAGGCGTCGTAGATGCGGTCCAGCACGATGACCCGGGACGCCGCCGAGCACTTCTGCCCCGCATACCCAAAGGCGGACGTCACGACGCCGGCCACGGCTTCGTCCAGATCCGCGTCGTCGTCGACGATGATGGCGTTCTTGCCGCCCATCTCGGTGATGACCTGCTTGATATGGCGCTGGTGCCCGCGGACCTGGACAGCTTCCTGCAGGATGCGCAGGCCCACGGCCCGGGAGCCGGTGAAGGCGATGATGTGCACATCGGGATGGGTCACCAGGGGGGCGCCTGCCTCTTCGCCGTAGCCGGGCAGGTAGTTCACGACACCCGCAGGCACGCCGGCCTCCCGGTAAATCTTGACCAGCTCCGCCGCGATGACCGGCGTCTGTTCCGCCGGTTTCAGGATGACGGTGTTGCCCGTGACGAGGGCCGCTGCGGACATGCCCGTGAGGATCGCCAGCGGGAAGTTCCACGGGGCGATGACCGCCGCCACGCCTTTGGGCTCGTAGATGTAGTGGTTAATCTCGCCGGCGAGATCCGCCATGCGAATGGGCCGCGCGAGCCGCAGCGCCTGCCGGGAGTAATATTCGATGAAGTCGATGGCCTCGGTAACGTCGCCGTCGGCCTCCCGCCACGGCTTGCCGTTTTCCAGGCTGATGAGGGCGGCAAGCTCAAACCGCCGCTCCCGCATGATCTGCGCCGCCCGGCGCAAGATCTCGACGCGCTTTTCGGCCGGCGTGTCGCGCCATGCGGGAAACGCCTGGTTGGCCACCTTGACGGCCCGGTCAACGTGTTCAGCTCGAGCCCGGCCGGCGTAGCCGATGATCTCCGACGGCTTCGACGGGTTGACGGACACGATCCAATCGGCGGTCTCCACCAAATCGTCGCCGATAAGCAGCGGATGGCGCCGGCCCAAGGTCTGGCGTACCCGCTCGAAAGCCTCCTGCATGCGCTGGCGGGCGTCGGCCCGGGAGAAGTCGGTATGGGGCTCGTTGCGGTAAGGCGGCAGGCCAAACTCGGGACCGGAACCCCACCCGCCGTAGGGCTGCCCCACCGCGTTGAGCGCGTCGCCGCCCGGCGCCGCGGATGACGCGGCCGGAGCCGTAACCGCCCGTGCCGGGGCCGCGGCTTGCGCTGCCGGCGCCCCGGGCTGACCAGCCTGGGCGGGCGCAGCACCCGCAGCGGCGCCGTGCCCATCCTCCCGCTGCGCCTGCTCGCGGCCGACGTCGACCGGGTTGCGCAAGAGCACCTCGGGGGATTCCCCTTCGGCAAAGCCCTGCCGCAAGAACGACTCGTTGGACGTGTTCTCGAGCAACCGGCGCACCAGGTAAGCCATGCCGGGGATGAGCTCGCCGTAGGGCGTGTAGACCCGCACCCGCTCGCCCATCTCGGCCAGGGCCCGGCGCAGGGGCGTCGCCATGCCGTAGAGCACCTGGAATTCCACGGTGCGGGGCGGCAGGCCCAGCTCCTTAGCCACCGCCATGGCATGGGCGATGGAGCGGATGTTGTGGCTGGCCACGGCCAGGTCGATGCAGTCGTGGTTCTCCAGGAAAAGCCGCGTGAGCCGCTCAAACGAGGCGTCGCTCTCCCACTTGCGCTCATACACCGGCACCGGCCAGCCTTCAAGGCGGGCATGGACGGTTTCGAAGTCCCAATACGCGCCCTTGACGAGCCGCACCGTGACGGGCGTACCCCGCTGCCGCGCCCACTCGATCAGGCGCCTGGCGTCCATCTCCGAGTCTTTGAGGTACGCCTGGAGCACGATGCCGAGGTACCGGTAGTCCTTGAACTCGGGGTCGTCGCACAGGGTGCGGAAGATGTGGAAGGTCAAGTCCTTGAACTTATAGTCTTCCATGTCGATGTGGATGTGCGCGCCCCGCTCCTTGGCGAGCCGCACGATGGGCCGCAGGCGTGCGATGACTTCCCGGGTGCTGGTTTCGGGATCGATGGGGTCGAGCTGCGAGTACAGGGACGACAGCTTGACCGACACGTTGACCCGCGGGATCGGGCCCCATGGCGCCGTGTCCACCTGGTCCACCTTGGGCCAGCGGGACGCCTGCGTGGTGAGGGCTTCCAGCAGCTCCAGGTAGCGCCGGCGGTACGTTTCCGCCTCCGACTCGCTCAAGGTCGCCTCGCCCAGTACGTCCACGGTGAAACCTTGACCCTGGCGGTGGAGCTGCTCCACCACTTTGAGCACTTCTTCGGTGTTCGTGCCGGCGATGAAGGTGCGGGCCACCTGCTCGACGCCCTTGCGCAGAGCGCTGGCCGTGGCCATGGCCCCGAGGCGCCCCATGCCCGCCATGCCGAGGCCCATCTTGAGGAGGCCGCCGAAGGGGTCCGGCTTGCCCTCAAAGTACTCCCGCAGGTGCCGCACCACGTCCTCGGGGTCATTGAGGGTCGGCAGCACGTCTACAAATCGAAAGAGTTGCAGCCGGGTGTCGCTGTGGCGCATGGACCACTCCAAGAGCTGCCCGGTCCAGCGCTCGGACCGGAAAAACGCCCCGGCTTCGTGCTTGACCCTGTCAAACAGTTCACGCCCGATGCGCTGGGTTTCCCGTTCGACTCGCTCCAAGTCAAAGCCCGTTCCCGCTTGCGTCATGGCTGATCCTCCTTCGAAACAGCCCGGAGAATTCCGCCTGCACGGCTTCGGTCTTTTGCCGCCCGCGTCCACACGCGTTTGGCCTGCTCGGCCTCGGCCCGGCCGGCTTCCGCCTGGACGGTGCCGCGCAACGCGCCTTTCGGCTTACACGGCGCTCGAGGCGGCGCCCGTCAACACTGTGCCCGAAAACTGGGCCGTCTTCTCCACCAGCTTACGGCCCAGCTCGTGGAGCTTCTCCTCTTGGACGGCAAAGGCCGGCACGTCCATGCTGACCGCCATCGGCCGCTGGCCGTATAGGGGCAGCACCGCTCCCACCGACCACACCCCGGGATAGCCGTCGTCGATGGCCAGCGCGTACCCGCGAACCCGCGTCGCCGCCAGGTCCTCGCGCAAGGCGTCGGGGTCCAGGATCCGCCACGGCTGCCCGTCCAGGCCGCGCGGCCAGCCCTCGGTGAGAAGCGCCTCCCTGGTGCGCTCGTCCAGGTGGGCCATAATGGCCTTCCCCATGGCGGTGCCATGGGCAGGCATCCGCTCGCCCGGGGAAACCACGACGCGGATGCGATCCCACCCCTCCTCGGCCGCCAGCACGACGCACTCGGGCCCGTCCAGAACGCCCAGGTAGGCGGTGCACCCGGTTTCCCGGGCAAGCCCGTCCAGCATCTGCAACGCCGACTGGGGCGCGCCGGAGCGGCTCAAGTAGCGCAGGCCAAATTCGAAGGCGCGCAGGCCGACCCGGTAGCGCCGGGTGCGGGGATCCCGCTCCACGTACCCGCCCTGCACCAGCGGCACCAGCACCCGGGACACGACGCTTTTGGCCAGCCCCGTGCGCTGGCTGAGCTCGGTGATGCCCAGCTCCGCATCGCGGCCCGCGGCCACGAAGGCGTTCATGATCAGGACCGCCCGCGCCACCGAGTTGTTGTGCTCTGCCATCGGCCCACAGCTCCCCATCCCCGCGATGCGCCGCGTTGTTCCGCATAGCGGTCTTCTATTCCACATAACGGTGCCAGACAAGAAATTCGAGGGCACATTTTCTAACCCTGCTGCAAAAAGCACCGAGAAACGGCGGAAGGGATAAGTTCGAACTTTAGATTGTCGCCGATCAACATTACAATTTCCCCCGCCATCCGTGGCGGTGCGAAAGTTGCCACGGTTATAGAGGACTCCAGGCCCTCGCATGGAACAGTTCATGCAGCACTGCTTAAGATGCAGGAGGCGAAAGGCGGGTGGCCCGCTTTGACTGGCAACGCAGCACAGTTTACCGGCGCGGTTGGCTGTTCAGGCCCCAGCGCCGGCGCTTATCCGCAGCACGAGTCGTCGCGGCCGGCGCTGTTGCGACCTTAGGTGAAGCAGCCGCCCGCTTCGGGTGGGTGAGCCTTCCGTCGGGCTTGCCGTACCCGCCGGAAGCCCTGGCCCAGCAGCTGTTCGCCGTCGTTCCCATGGAATTGTTTTCTGTGACCATCCGCTGGCTCGGCTCCGCGGCGCAGTGGGTCGCCTTCGGGCTCATGCTGCTGGTCTGGGTCGTGCTGGCGGGAGGCTTTGTCAACGCCGCCGCAGCCGCCGCATGGCGCATGGGCCCACTGGGGGCGCTGCTGTCTGCCGCGGCGGCAGGAGTCCTGGTGCAAACGGCCTGGTGGCTGGCGGCCCCGGCCCTCGCTCCGGGCGGATGGGCGGCCGTCCCGTCTTCCGGGCTGTGGCCGGGCGCAGCGATCCCGTGCGCCGCCTACGGCCTGGCGGGCCTGATCGCTTACACCGGCCGCGGGGCCCGGTGGTAGGGAGTAGCGGAGGTAAGGGTGTCGGAGGCGAGAGTAGCGAAGAAGCGGTTGGACAAGGGGAGATTGGCTAAGAGGGGGGCACCACGATGGGAGGCTCCTTGACGCGCCGTGAGTTTCTCGGGCGCGGGGCGCGGCTCGTGGCCGGGGCTGGGGCGGCGTTTGGACTCGTGTCCGTGTCAGGCTGGGCTGCGAGCGGCCTGCAGCGGGCCCTCGCGCAGCGCGCCACCAGCCTTTGGGAGCAGCCCGGGATGACGCCCGAGATCACGCCCGTCGGGCAGTTTTACACGGTTTCCATCAACCTCTGGGACCCGCGCATTGACTACCGCAACTGGACCCTCGAGATATCGGGGCTTGTGGAGCGCCCCCTTACCATCGACTACCAGCAGCTCACCCACCACCCGCACAGCGTCGAAGCTTTTGTCACCCTCACCTGCGTCAGCAACGAGGTGGGCGGCTCCCTGGCGGGCAATGCGAAGTGGCGCGGGGTGCGCCTCCGAGACCTCTTGGAGGAGGCGGGCGTCAAGCCCGGCGCGGTTGACCTCGTCATGGAAGCCTACGACAATTACACCGACAGCATCCCGATCGAAAAGGCCATGCACCCGGACACATTGCTGGTGTACGAGATGAACGGCGAGCCGCTGCGGCCGCAGCATGGGTTTCCCGCCCGGCTCATCGTCCCCGGCATCTACGGCATGAAAAACGTCAAGTGGATCCGCCGGCTGCGGGTGGTGGACTACGACTTCAAAGGGTACTGGGCCCGCCGGGGCTGGAGCGACACAGCCGTCATCAAGACGTGGTCCCGGATCGACGTTCCCACGGGCGCCCAGCTGCGGGCCGGCGAGCCGCTGATCATCGGCGGCG
>PKQR01000224.1 GCA_017578085.1 Bacillota bacterium | reverse complement strand
GCTTTCGTCAAACAGCAGCCCCTGGTGACGGTGCACGTCCGGACCGGCACCATCGACCAGGTGCTGACCATGGTGCTGCGCAACGAAATGGACTTGGGGATTGTCACCGTCCCCATCAGCCACGAGCTGATCCACACCATCCCGCTGTTCCGCGACCGCATCGTGCTCATCGCCAGCCCCGACTCCCCGTGGGCCGAACGCCGGGTGCTGTCGCCCCGGGAGCTGTCGAGCATCCCCATGATCGCGTATGAACGGGACTCCAAGTTCCGCGCTTACGTGGACGCGAGTTTCGAGGCGGCCGGCATCACGCCCGACGTGATCATGGAGTTTGACAGCCACGAGGCGGTCAAGGCTATGGTGATGGCGGGCCTCGGCATCGCCATGGAGCCCTGGTCGGCGGTGGCCAAGGAGCTGCGGGACGGGCGCCTGGTGGAGCTGTCCATCGCGGGCTTCGAGGAGCTCGGCCGGATCACGTCCCTCATCATGCGCCGCGACCGCCACCAGAGCCCGGCGGTGCGGGCGTTCCTGCGGCTTGTACGCAACATGTTCCCCAACCCGCCGCGGGTCTTCTAGCTGATGGGCTCATGACAATTTGGCAGATGGGCTTATGATGGCGGGACCGGACGGGTGCGTGCCTCCCCCCGCCGGCGCCGCAGGCGGCACCAGACGTAGTACCCGAAGCTGGCGGGCCCGCCGGCCGCCAGCAGCGTCCATGCCAGGCGGTGCATGCGCTGCGCGGGCACCTTGCCGTCGGAGAGGTAGAGCCCGGGCAGGCCCTCGACGACGGTGGCGTGAAACGCGGGGTCGGGAAGCTCGCGCGCCCGGGCGCGGGCTTCCCGGACAAAGCGGACCAGCCGCCGCTCCTGTTCGCCCGCGCACGGGTAGTAGCTGACCAGGTTCAAGTCCCCGCCCGCCGCGTCCTCGGCCTGGTCGATGAGGTAGTCCAGCAGGATGTGCAGCCCGCAGATCCAGGGGAAATAGGCGGTCTCGATGCGGGCTGCGTCCTCGGGGCGCAGGTCCGGCAGCGCCGCCCCGGCAAAGAGGGCAAAGACCGCGAGGGTCGAGCCGCACGCGGCGGCGAACTCCCACCAGTACAGGTCCCGCCACGGGCCGCCCTGCCGGGAGAACCAATCTTCCAGCAGCTTTTCCCGCCGCTTCAGGGGGCCGTGCTTGTAGACCTGCAGGTCGTTGTACAGGCCCACGAGGCCCTTGACCCGCTCCCGCACCACCGGGTAGGAAGGCAACTCTCGCACGCACGCCCGGCATTCCTGGACCAGCGCGGCCAAATACCCGCCGTCGTCCCGGTTGGGGTGCAGGGCGTAATAGTCGTGCAGGGGACCCGTCTCGTCCACTGCATCCAGCATGGCCTGGTGCAGCCGGCGGAAGTCGGTTTCGTCGCACGAGACGCTCCGGTCGCACAAGTTGTCCAAGTAGTCGGAGATGGTCTGCAACGCCACGATGAGGCGCACCAAGGTGGGGGCACAGTCCGGACGAAGGGCGGCGAAGACGCTCCCGCCCTCGCAGTGAAACCGCTTGGAGGTGATGCTCGCGCGGGCCTGCCGCCGCAGTTCGGGATTGGGAATGCAGTGAATGCGCTGCTCCCAGCGGGCAAGTTCCCTGGCGGTGAGCGGCAGCACTTCCCGGGCGATGCGGCGCAGGAGCTCAACGCGGGCGACGGCGCGGCGCAGGACCATGGCAGCTACAGTGTGTCCATCCCGTCGCCACACCGTTGCGGGCCGGTGTCTGTGGCGGGATCAGTTGCCGTTCGCCGCGGGCTCACTCCTCTGACGTGGGCGCCGAGACCGGCAGCCCCAGCGCCTCCTTGACCGCGTCCGGCGAGTTTTCCAGCACTTCGGGGTACTGCCGCAGCGCCGACAAGAGCGCCGCGCGGCCCCGCTCGTCGAGCGCCTGCAAATCCACGTGGCCGTTCATGCACTTGGACAGCTGGTTGACGTGCTCAGCCAGGGACTTCCAGCCGACGCCGTTCTGCTCGTCGATGACCATGGAAACCGCCACGAGGCCGTAGTATTGGAAACCGCCGCCGCGGGCCGGGCGGATGTAGACCCACACCGGGTTGACGGTGCGCCCATTGGGCACCTCCGCTGGGGATTTCACCCAGCGCACCGCCTGCTCGAGGGCGGTGCGGCCGTGTAGGGCGGCTTCGTCAAACCAAGCCCGGTCGCCGTCGACCACGATGGCGGTCAGCTTCGCGCCGCGCCCGCCGTAGGCGTTGTCGGGCGAGACGATGGGCAGCATGCCGCT
>PKQR01000012.1 GCA_017578085.1 Bacillota bacterium | reverse complement strand
CTTTCTCCCAGCTCTGCGGCACATAGCCCGGCCCCAAGGCCTTGAGCATCTCCCGGGTCGCCTCGGCCGACGCCTGCTGCGACAGCTCCACCTCGCCGACGCCGGGCCTGGCGTACTGCTGCAGCAGTTCATGGGCCCGGTGTCCCCAGCGGGCGCTCAGCTCGATGAGCTCCAACTCCTCCTGGGACTTGATCATCTGCAGCGCCTCGATGTCATCCAGCACGGTTTCCACGCGCGCCCCGGGCAAGAGCTGGGCGAGGGACGGCCCGCGATAGCCAAACACCTGCGACGCTCCGGGCGCATCGCAGCCGATCGCGGCGGCGCCCAGTCCCATCCCCAGCAGCACATCCCGCAGGAACTCCATCGGATGGCGCACGTCCGGATACTCCGGGTACACGGCTACCTCGTCCACCAGGGCAACGGCTTCGGCATGCTCCTTTTCAAGGCGCGGGACCAGCAGGGTCGCCCGGTCGGGAGCCAGCACCAGGGCGATCGGCCGCTCGGTGACCATGAAACCGAATTTGGCAAAATAAGACACGTTGTGGGGCAAGAACAAGACTACGGCGTCCAAGCCGCCTGCCGGGCGCTCGGCCAAGCGTGCGAACAGGCGCTTCCGACGTGAGAAAAACTCCTCATTGGACAAGCTTAAGCGCACGTTGTCCGCCATCCGTCGTTACCTGCCTCTCATGCGGGGATCGAGCGCATCCCGCAGCCCGTCCCCTAGGAGGTTGAAGCCCATCACAACCAGCATGATGGCCAGCCCGGGGAACATGGTCAGGTGCGGCGCGCTGAAGACGTACTGGCGCCCGTTGGCGAGCATGGTGCCCCACTCGGGCACGTCCGCGGGCGCACCGAGTCCCAGGAAGCCAAGGCCCGCCGCCGACAAGATCGCCGACGCGATCTGAAGCGACGACTGCACGAGAATCGGGCTGATGCACTGCGGCAACACGTGGACCAGCATGATGCGGGCATCCGACGCGCCAGCCGCGCGCGCGGCCGCCACGAATTCCATCTCCTTCACGCCCAGCACACTCGCCCGGACCTGGCGAATGTAAACGGGAATGGCCACCACGCCCACGGCGATGATGGCATTGTTCAACCCCGGCCCCAAGATGGCCACAAGGCCGATAGCCAAGAGGACGCTGGGAAATGACAGCATGATGTCCACTAGCCGCATGATGAGGTTGTCCACGCCGCGGCCGTAGTAGCCCGCGACGAGGCCGAGCGGCACCCCGGCGCCAACCCCGATGGCTACGGCGATGAGGCCGATGCGCAAGGAAATGCGGGCGCCATACAAGAGGCGAGACAACACATCCCTGCCCAATTCGTCGGTGCCCAGCCAGTGGTCTTTGGACGGCCCCTGGCGCGCACGGAAAAAGTCCGCGTCGTTGGGGTCGTAGGGGGCCAAGTAAGGCGCCGCCACGGCAGTCGCCAAGAACAGGGTGACGATGACGAGCCCAAAGAGGGCCGCCGGACGCCGGACGAAGCGTTTCCAAAGGGTGCGGACCGTCCCCGGTCCGACAGGCGCCGCGGGCGCCTGATCGATCAGCACGTGCAGTTCTTTAGCCATAGCGAATCCTCGGGTCCACCAAAGCGTACAAGAGGTCGACAACCAGATTGATGATGATGAAGCCGATGGCGATGACCAGGATCACCGCCTGCACGACGGGGTAGTCCCGCTGGAAGATCGCGTCCACCAGGTACCGCCCTAAGCCGGGCCAGGCGAACACCGACTCGGTCAACACGGCCCCGCCCAACAGCGTCCCAAACTGCAGCCCCTGCACCGTGATGACGGGCACCAGGGCGTTGCGTAGAGCGTGCCGGTACGTGATCACCCGCTCCGACAATCCCTTGGCGCGCGCCGTGCGGATATAGTCTTGGGCGACCACATCCAGCATCGACGAACGGGTCATGCGGGCGATGATGCCCGTCGAATAGGCCGCGAGCGTGATGGCGGGCATCACCACGTGTTTCCAGGTGCCGGAACCGGTGGGCGGGAAAATGGGCTGGTTGAGCCCCAACGCCTTGGGCAGCTCGACAGAGAACAATAGGATCAGCATGAGTCCTAACCAGAAAACCGGGGTCGACACGCCCAAGAGAGCAACCACCATGCCGGCGTTGTCCCAGACTGAGTAGGGTCTTGTGGCGGAAACGATCCCCAAGAACATCCCTACCGCCGAGGCCAAGACCAGGCTGACGGTGGCCAAAAGCAGCGTCTGCTTGAGCCGCCGCCACACTTCCGGCGCCACCGGCAGCCGCGTGCGCAGGGATGTGCCCAGATCGCCCTGCACCAGCTTGACCATAAACCGTCCGTACTGGATCAAGAGCGGCTGGTCGAGCCCAAGCTCCTGGCGCACCTGTGCGATGAGCTGCGGCGTCGCCCGCTCCCCAGCGATCGCGACGGCCGGGTCGCCGGGGATGAGCCGCACCGAAATGAAGATGACAAACGTGACACCGATCAGCGTAGGGATAGCGTACAACAACCGCCGGGCTATGTAAGGGAGCACAAGGCCACCCTCCGCAAAGGAAGACGGGGGCGGGCAGCCTAGGCCCCACCCCCGCCCGCTAGGTCAAGTAGTGTCTAGTACGCTCAGTGCTTCTCCGCCGTGTGCGCCTTGTAGCGCTCGGTCGGGTGCACGACGAACCCGTGGACGTTCTCGCGCAAGCCCGTCAGCTGCAGCTCGCTGTGGAGGAAGATCCAGGGAGCGTCCTCCCAGATCAGCCGCTGCGCCTCCGCGTAGGCCTCAAGCCGCACCTGCGGATCGGCGTTGAAGCGGCCCCGGTCCAAAGCTGCGTCCACCGCCGGGTTGCTGTAGAAGCCCAGGTTGAAGCCGGCCGGCGGATGCTGCTTGGAGTGGAACATCTCCACCAGGGCGTAGTCAGCGTCCATGGTGGCGACGCCCCAGCCCAGCATCGCGATCTCGACCTCGTTCTCCGCCTGCGGCCGGCGCACGAAATCCAGGTACGTGGTCCACTCCATGGTCCGGAGCTCCGTCTGCACGCCGATGGCCCGCAGGCTCTGCTGCACCGCGGCGGCGATCAGGGCGTCCTGGTTGTAGCGGCCCGTCGGGTGGTAAATGACATAGGTCCGGTTAAAGTCGAAACCGGCCTCCTCCAGCATCTTCCGGGCCAGCGAGGGGTTGTAGGTGTAGGGCGTCTGGCGGGAATAGCCAAACACCGCCGGCGCCATCGGGGCATCGGAAGGACGGCCGGCCCCCGACAGCAGAGCGGTGACGATGGCCTCGTTGTTGACCGCATAGTTGAACGCCCGCCGCACACGCACGTCATTGAACGGCGGCTTCGTCACGTTAAAGTACATGTAGATCGTGCGCAGGCCCGTGGTGCGGTCCACTTTCATATTGGGATCCGCGTCGATCCGCTGCCACTCAGTGGGCGGGATGCGGATGGCCACGTCCGCGGTGCCGGCTTCGAGCTCGAGCAGCCGCGCGCCGTCGTCCACGATGACCCGGAACACGATCTGGTCCAGCTTGGCGGGCTCACCCCAGTACCCGTCCCGCCTGCGGAGGGCGACCTGCTCGCCCTGGCGCCACTCCACGAGCTCAAACGGACCCGTGCCGATGGGGTTGCGCGCCACGTAGTCGTTGCCCCTGGCGATAGCCGCAGGGCTAATCATCGACATCCCCGGGTGGGCCAGGTGCACCTGGATGGGGCCGAAGGGCTCCTTGCTCTTCAGCTCCACGGTATACTCATCCAGCACGTTGATCTCGGTGATCGGGCTGATGAGGTTGGCGTACGCCGCCCGGGTGGCGGGATTCTGGATGCGCTGCAGGTTGATCTTTACCGCCTCGGCGTTGAACGGCGTGCCGTCGGCGAACCGGACGCCTTCGCGAAGCTTGATGATGTAGGTCCGCCCGTCAGGCCCCACCTCGAAACCGGTGGCCAGCTTGTAGATGATCTCGCCCTGCGGGCTCAGCTCAAACAACGTCTCAAAAATGTGTTCCAAAACGGCGTACGACGGAGACGACGTCACGACATGCGGGTCGAGGCTCTCGATGTCCGTGCCCTGCACGATGGTCAGCGTCTGCGCGAGCGCAGGCTGCGCGCACGCGGCGCCAAACACCAGGGCAGCGAGAGCCATTCCTAAGACCAGCAGCCGCCCCTTTCCGGCCATCACCATAACACTCCTTTTTCTCGATGATTATCGTCGGTTATTCCATTGCAAACAGACATTTCCTCCCGCGCCAAGTTAATGCTTGAAGAAAGTAACATATCCGACATCCCCGGGAATTTCCAGGACAGTCGCAGCGAGCGTCGACCTGCCGGAACCGACGCCGTCAGCAACCAAGAGGTGAGCCGGGGTGCCGTGGCGGGGGCGTTGCCCGAGCCCCTGGAGCCAGGAAGGCGGAGGCGGCTCGGCACGAGCGAGCGGAGGCCGGGACGGCCGCAGCGAGCGTCCGCCGCCACGGCACCCCGGCTCAGCTTTACATCACCCGTGCCCCCAGCGCCGAGCGGGCCATGTCCACCGCCAGCCGCGCCGTTCGGTTGGCCTTGTCCAAGATGGGGTTAACCTCCACAAGCTCCATGGAGACCAGCATCCCTTGTTCAGCGATCATCTCCATGGCCAGATGCCCTTCCCGGTACGTCAGCCCGCCGCTCTTGGGCGTGCCGACCCCGGGCGCGAGGTCAGGTTCAAAGACGTCCAAATCCAAACTGAGGTGAATGTGCTCCACATGGCGCCGCAAAAACCCGAGGGCCTCTTCCATGACCGCCGGGAGGCCGTGCCGGTCAACTTCCTGCATGGTAAACACCCGCACTCCCGTCCGGCGCAAGAGCTCCCGCTCACCGGGGTCCAGGTCCCGCACGCCGACGAGCACGGCCTGCTCCGGCTGGACCGGCCGCCCTTCCATGCAGGCCACCAGGTCCGCTGCGCCCAGTCCCAGGACGGCCGCCAGCGGCATGCCATGGACGTTTCCCGACGGCGTCGTTTCAGGGGTATTGAAATCGCCGTGTGCGTCAAGCCAGATGACCCCGGTGTTTGGGTAAACGCGCCGCACGCCGCTCACGGTGCCCACGGACAGGCTGTGGTCGCCGCCCAAGACCAAGGGAAACGACCCCGCCCGCGCTGCGGCCGCGACCCGCTCCCGCAGCTCCCGGCAAACGTCCACGATTTGGCGCAGATACCGCGCCCGCGGGTCGCCCGGGTCGCTCGCCTCGGGACCTGGCACCACGACATCGCCCAGGTCCGAAACGGTATGCCCAAGACCTGCCAACGCCCTGTGCAGCCCGGCGTAGCGCATGGCGCTCGGGCCCATATCCACGCCGCGCCGGTTGGCGCCCAGGTCGATCGGGACCCCGATGATGCTGATGTGCACGCTGCCGCCCCCCAAACGTTCCCAGGACGATTGCGAGGCCGGAAGCCGGGCGTCGGCCTGCGGCCAACGTTGGCCCGTCAGCGACCCGCTGCGAAGGCTTGCATGCGCCGCAAACCTTCGGCGATATTCTCCCGCGAGGTGGCGTAAGAAAACCGGACGTACTGCTCCCTCTCGTCCTCAAGGGGCGCGCCGAAGGCGCTTCTGGCCAATACGGCCACGCCGGCGTCCTGAAGCAGCCGCTCCTGCAAGGCTTTCGCGTCGGGCAGGCCCAGCCGCCGGCAAAGGCCCGTCACGTTGGGGAACACGTAAAACGCCCCGCCTGGCAGGTGGCACGTCACGCCCGGGATCGCGTTCAGGCCCGCTACGATCATGTCCCTGCGGGCGCGGAACTCGTCCACCATCGCCAGCGACGGTTGCTGCGGCCCGGTCAGCGCGGCGATCCCAGCGTACTGGGTGAAGGTAGCCGTGCACGATTCGCAGTTGGTAACCAGCCGTGCGACGGCCTCAGCCAAAAACTCGGGCATCACGCCGTACCCGAGCCTCCAACCCGTCATGGCGTAGATCTTGGAGAAACCGTCCAGGATGATGGTGCGCTCCTGCATGCCCGGCAGCGAGGCGATGCTCACAAACTCACCGTCAAACACGATGCGGGAATAAATCTCGTCGGAAAGCACCCACAGGTCGTGCCGGCGGGCAAGCTCCGCCAGGGCCTCCAGGTCCGCCCGGGTGAGCACCGAGCCTGTCGGGTTGTGCGGGGAATTGATGATGATCATGCGGGTACGGTCGGTCACCAGCCGCGCCACCGCGTCCACGTCCAGCCGGAAACCCTTGGTTTCCAACAGCGGCGCCGGCACCGGCCGGCCGCCGGCGAAGCGGATGACCGATTCGTAAATGGGAAAGCCCGGGTTGGGGTAGATCACCTCGTCGCCCGGCTCCACCAAGGCGAGTATCGAGTAGAAGATAATGGGTTTGGCCCCTGGCGTGACCACCACGTGCTCGGGACGGGCGTCAATCCCGCGGGTTTCCCCCACGTGCCGGGCGATGGCGCTGCGCAGGGGCATGATCCCTGCAGAAGGGCTGTAGTGGGTTTCGTTGCGCTGGAGAGCGTCAATGCCCGCTTGCTTGATGTGCTCGGGCGTGTCGAAGTCGGGCTCGCCGATGGCGAAGTTGACCACCGAGCGGCCTTGCGCCTCGAGGCGCTTCACTTCGGCCAGGACCGAAAAAGCGGTCTCCGTCCCCAGTTGCCCCATGCGCGCGGCCAGGCGGTTCACAGCGGCACCCCCTCCAAGATGTGAACGCAGTACCGCCCACCGCTATTCTACGCTGGGGTGCTGCCGTCCTTTTCGGAAAATGTAGGACAAAGCGCGCTCCGCCGCTTCCTGGCCTTGCCGGATGCAGTCGGGCACGCCCACGCCGTGATACGACGCTCCCGCCACCACCAGGCCCGGCTGCTGGGCGACGGCCTGCTCGATGGCGGCCACCCGCTCCCGGTGCCCGACCTCGTATTGGGGCATGGCCCGCTCCCAGCGGTAAACCCGTGCCAGGCGCGGCTCGGCGGTGATCCCCATCAGCTCCTTAAGCTCCCGGCGGACGGCGGCGACAACTTCCGCGTCCGACCAGCCCAAAGCTTCCTCCTCCCCGTCCCTCCCCAGGTAGCAGCGGATGAGCGCCTGGTCTGGCCTTGCGGTGTGGGCCCACTTGGACGAGACCCATGTACAGGCGGTAATGCACCGTCCTTCCCGCCGCGGCACGAGGAAGCCGCTGCCGTCCAGCGGGTGCTGCACCGCCGCCCGCTCGAAGCCCAGCACGCAGGTGATGGTGGAGACAAAGCGGATCGCAGCAAGATGCGGCACCGCCTCGGGGCAAAGCGGCCCGATGAGCTCGGCCGCGGCGTACGCCGGTGTCGCCAGGATGACCGCGTCGGCTTCCACGCGAGTGCCGTCGGACAAAGTGATGATGTAGCGGGCTTGGAGCCCGTCGGGCGGCTGCTCAAGGGCGGCCGGGGCGCGGGTTGCCGCGTGGCGCTCAGGCGGGAGGGCCGCAAGGGACGTCGCCCGCACGCCTGTGCGCACGGTGACGCCGTCGAGGCGCTGGACCAAAGCTTCGACGAGCGACACAAGCCCCCCTCGCAGGGCCAAGAAAGCGGAGTCGTCCAAGCCGGGCTTGGCGCCCGCTCCCGGCCCGCCGGGCTTGGGGCCGGTCCCGCTTCCCGCCTTGCGGCCCGCCAGAAAGCTCTTCACGAGGCTCCCGGTCCGCTGCTCCATCTCCTTGAGCTGCGGAAACGTGGCCATGATTCCCAGGCGATCGGCCCGGCCGGAGTAGATCCCGGTGAGCAGCGGCTCGGCCAGCCGCTCCAGCGCCTCACGCCCCGCGCGCCGGATGACAAACTGGGCAATGGATTCATCGCCAGGCGGGCCTTTGGGCACCAGGGGCTCCATGGCCATGCGCAGCTTGCCCCAGGGGGAAAACAGCCTGGACCGCAAGAGGGCGTCCAGCCGCACCGGTACAAACATAAACAGGCCTTCCGGGATCGGGTGCAGGCGGCCCCGATGGAGGATGTACGTGCGGCGGTAGCGGGGATCGGTGGGCACCAGTTCCTCAGCCAGACCCAAACGTTCGGCCAGCATCCGGGCCCACGGCTTGCGCGCCAGAAAAGAGTCCGGGCCCGCCTCGATGCAGAAGCCGTCCACCCGCTCGGTGAGGATCTTGCCGCCCAGCCGCCCGGACGCCTCAAACAGGCTCACGCGCACGGGCTGGCCCTGCTCGCGGGCGGTTTCCTGCAGGAGGTACGCCGCGGTCAGGCCCGTGATGCCGCCGCCGATGACCGCCACATGAGGCTCCCGGCCTGTCACCCCGTGCCACATCCCTTGTCCTTACCGAACGAGCTGCGCGACCTGCTCGCGGACCAGCTCGGCCAGGACATCGATGAGGTCGTCGTCCGCGTTCAAGGAGGCGGTCCGCTCCAGCTGCATGCCCATCTCGTTGGCCAGCTTGCGGGCCTCGATGTCGATGTCGTACAGCACTTCCAAGTGGTCCGCCACGAACCCGGCGGGGCAGATCAAGACCGCCCGGTCGCCCGCGTCCCGCAGCTGCGCCAGGACTTCGGGCAATTGGGGCTCAAGCCACCGTACCGGGGTGGAACCCGCACTCTGCCAGGCCACAAACCAGCGGCGGATGCCAGCCAGTTCCGCCACGCCCCGCGCCGTCTCCTCCATGTGCCGCGGGTACGGGTCGTTCCATTCGAGGATCTTGGCAGGCAGGTTGTGGGCAGTAAAGACGACCGGCAAATCCGCCCGCTGCGCCTCGGGGAACAGCGTCCGGGCAGCCTCGACCCTGCGGGCCAGCGCCTTGAGGAAACCGGGCCGGTCGTGCCAGTGCTCCACGAACGTCATTCGAATAGGCGCGCCGGACTGCTCGATGGCCTCCTGCGCCGCGTGGATGTAGCCGCCCACGCTGAGCTTGGAGTACTGGGCCGTAAGGGCGATGCCCACAGCCCGGCGGACGCCGTCGGCGGCCATCTGGCGCACCACGTCGTGAATGAAGGGGTGCCAGTGCTTCATGCCTACGTAGGTACGGAAGGAAAGCCCGGTCTGCGGAGCCAGGGTCTCCTCTAGCCTGCGCTCGAGGGCCTCCGCCTGCGCGCGGGAAATGGCCAAGAGCGGCGAGCGGCCCCCGATCAGGCGGTAGCGGGCTTGCAAGTCCGCCACCATCTCGGGCGACGGCCGCTTGTCGCCGCGAATGTAGGTGTAGTGTTCACGGATGTGGGTCAGATACGGTTCGACCTCATCGGGGCTCTCCGGCGTGCCGTAAGCCATGAGGAGAACGCCGATCCGTTCAGTGCTCACGTTGGTCCCCTCCCATCGAATGCACCCAGTCCACCACCTGGCGCAGCCGGTCGGGCGACGTCTGCGGCAACACCCCGTGGCCCAGGTTGAAGATGTGCCCTGCTCGCCCGGCGACGCTGGCCAGGATGTCCTGCACCCGCTGGCGCAGCACGTCCTCCGGCGCGAAGAGCAGCGCGGGATCCAAGTTCCCCTGCACGGCCACATCGGGACCCAGGAGGTCCCACGCGGCCGCGAGGTCCACCCGCCAGTCGACGCCGATCACCTCGCCCCCCGCCGCCCGCATCAGGGGCAAAAGGCCCAGCGTATTGACGCCAAAGTGGATGCGGGGCACGCCCAGATCAGCGGTTTCGGCAAACAGCCGCTGCATATGGGGCAGGACGAAAGCGCGGTAGTCGGCGGGCGACAAGCACCCCACCCAGCTGTCAAACACCTGCACGGCGTGGGCGCCTGCCCTCACCTGCGCCCTCAGGTAGCGCACCGCCATATCGGTCAGCCGTTCCAGCAGCGCGTGCCAGACCGCCGGCTGCCCGTACATCATCGCCTTTGTCTTGACAAACGTGCGGGTGGGTTGTCCTTCGATCAAATAGCTGGCCAGCGTGAAGGGGCCGCCCACGAAACCGATGAGCGGCACGGGCAGCTCCCGCACCAGCAGGCGGATGGTTTCCAGGACGTAATCCAGGGTTTCCTCCGGCTCGAGGGGCCGTAGCCTGGCCACATCGGCCATGCCGGCGATGGGCCGGGCGACGATGGGCCCGACGCTCTCCTTGAGCTCGTACTCGACGCCCATGGGCCCCAAGGGAACCATGATGTCGGAAAACAGGATCGCCGCGTCCACGCCCAGCTGCTCCACGGGCAGCCGCGTCACCTGGGCGCACAGTTCCGGCCGCCGGCAAATTTCGAGCAGCGTGTACCGCTCCCGCAAGGCCCGGTATTCGGCCTGGTAGCGGCCCGCCTGGCGCATGAACCAGACCGGCGTCGTATCCACCGGCTCCCGCCGGCAGGCGCGCAAGAAGCGGTCGTTCCAGGGCGGCATCGGCATGACTCCTGTCCATCAGGCATTCGGGTCCTAGGTCTGCGATCACCATACCTTTGCCCGGAAACAAGAAAAAGGGACGTTTGTCCCTTTTCCCTGCCGGTTCCACGACCACCGCTGGGCCGCCGGGTTGCGCGGCTGCCGCTACTCCTCCAGCGTGGACACGTCCCCGATAGGCAGGCCCAGCTCCTGGGCTTTCAAGAGCCGGCGCATGATCTTGCCGCTGCGGGTCTTGGGCAGGCTGTCCACGACCTGGATCTCGTCCGGCACCGCGATGGGCCCGATGTTTTGCCTGATAAACCGCTTGAGCCCGTCGATCAGGGCCTCGTCGCCCACGTGCCCCTTCTTGAGGATGACGAACGCTTTAATGGACTCGCCTTTAACGGGGTGCGGCTTGCCGATGACGGCGGCCTCCGCCACCGCGGGATGCGCCACGAGGGCGCTTTCAATCTCCATGCTTCCTAGGCGGTACCCGGATACGTTGATCACGTCATCGACGCGTCCCTGGATCCAGAAATAGCCGTCCTCATCCTTGTGGGCCGCGTCGCCGGCGAAATACATCCCGGGAATGGTGTTCCAGTACACCTCGTAGCGCTTGGGGTCGTTGAAGATGGTGCGCATCATGGACGGCCACGGCTGCTTGATGACCAGGTAGCCGCCGCGGTTCGCGTCCACCGGTTTTCCGGTACTGTCCACCACGTCGGCCTCGATGCCCAGGAAGGGCTTGGTGGCGGAGCCGGGCTTGAGGGGGGTCACGGGGGTGGGCGTAATCAAGATGCTGCCCGTCTCCGTCTGCCACCACGTGTCCATGATGGGCACCTGCCCGCGGCCGATCTTTTCCCGGTACCACACCCAAGCCTCGGGGTTGATGGGTTCCCCCACCGTCCCCAGGAGGCGCAGGCTCGAGAGGTCGTACCGGGCGGGCCACTGGTCGCCGTGGCGCATGAGCCCCCGGATGGCCGTCGGCGCCGTATAAAAGATGGTCACGCCGTAACGCTGGACGATGGACCAGAAGCGGCCCGGGTCCGGGTACGTGGGGGCGCCCTCGTAAAAGACGCTGGTCACCCCGTTGATGAGCGGCCCGTACACGATGTAGCTGTGGCCCGTCACCCATCCGGGGTCGGCCGTGCACCAAAAGATGTCGTCGGGTTTCACGTCAAACACGAAGCGCGTCGTGGTATAGACCCCGACCATGTACCCGCCGTGGGTGTGCACGACGCCCTTGGGTTTCCCGGTCGTTCCCGAGGTGTAAAGGGTAAACAGGGGGTGCTCGCTGTCGACGGGTTCTACGGGATGGCGGTCTGCGCCGGTGGCGACCAGCTCGGCCCAGTCCACGTCGCGGCCCGCCTGCCACGGGATGGCGGTGCCGGTGCGGCGCACCACGATCACGTGCTCCACCGTGTCGTTGCCTTGCAGGGCCTCATCGACCACGCTCTTGCGCTCCACCAGCTTGCCCTGGTAAAAGTAGCCGTCGCAGGCGATGACCGCCTTGGCCTGTGCGTCGTTGATCCGGTCCCGCAGCGCCTGGGCGCTGAAAGCCGAGTACACGACCGAGTGCACGGCGCCCAACCGGGCCACCGCCAGCATGGCGATGATCTGCTCCGGGATCCGGGGCAGGTAGATGATGACCCTGTCGCCCTTTTGGATGCCCAGCTTGCTCAAGGCGCTGGCCGCCCGGTTGACCTCCCGGTAGAGGTCCGCATAGGACAACGTCCGCCGGGAACCGTCCTCGCCCTCCCAGTAGAAAGCCACCTTGTTGCGGACGGGGGTGCGCATGTGCCGGTCCAGGGCGTTGTGCACGATGTTGCACTGGGCCCCCACGAACCACTGCACGTAGGGCGGCTCCCAGCGGCGCACCGTCTCCCAGGGCGTGAACCACTCGAGCTGCCGGGCCATCTCGCTCCAGAACTCTTCCGGATTCTCTACGGACCAGCGATAGAGCTCGTCCCACGTGGAGAAGCCTTTGCTGCGCATGTACGCTGTGATGTTGGCCCCGGCAACGGTGGCATCGTCGGGGCGGTAAAGGCGCGTCTCCTGGAGAAACCGGTCGGTGTGCTCAAACTGCAGTGCCATGGGGGTCCCTCCTCTTGTGCATTGGCTGACCGTATCCGCCGGGCCTCGCCATATCCGCCTGGCCTCGCCATTTTCACATCCGCAACGTGACCGTTTTCAGCTGGGTGTAGGAGAGGAGGCCTTCCATCCCCTTTTCGCGCCCAAAGCCGCTGCGCTTGTAGCCGCCGAAGGGCAGCTCCACCCCACCACCCGCGCCGTAGGAATTGATGAACACTTGTCCCGCCAACAGCCTCCGGGCCATCCGGTGCGCCCGGCCCGCGTCACGGGTCCAGACGCCCGCCACAAGGCCGTAGTCGGTCCCGTTGGCCAGCCGCACGGCTTCCTCCTCATCGTCAAAGGGCAGCACGACCAGCACCGGGCCAAAAACCTCCTCGCAGGCGACGGCCATCTCGGGCCGCACACCGGTGAGGAGGGTCGGGGAGAAAAAGTACCCGTCAGCCAATGCCGGGTCGGCCGGGATGGTCCCGCCCCAGACGAGGCTGGCGCCGGCTTTCTGCGCCCCCTCCACGTACTGCACGACCCGCGCCCGCTGCTCGGCCGTGATCAGGGGTCCCAAATCCGGGTCTTCCAAGCCGGGCCCGATGCGCACGCGGCCAAAAGCCTCCCGGATATACTCCACCGCCGCGTCGTGGACGGCCTGTTGCACCAATAGACGGGAGCCGGCCGAGCACGTCTGGCCCGCGTTTTGCAGGATAGCCCGCACCGTTGTGGCCAGGGCTTGCTCGAGGTCCGCGTCCGCAAAGACGATTTGGGGCGACTTGCCGCCCAGCTCCAGCGTCACCGGTGTGATCCGCCGCGCCGCGGCTTGCATAACGGAGGTGCCCGTCGCCACGGACCCGGTAAAACTCAAGTGGTCGATCCCCGGGTGTCCCGCGAGGTGAGCGCCCGCTTCGGGTCCAAATCCCGGCACAACGTTGAACACGCCAGGGGGCAGCCCGCAGTCCAGCGCCAGGCGGGCGACGGCGACCGCAGTGATGGGCGCCTGCTCGGCCGGCTTGAGGACTACCGTGTTGCCGGCTGCGAGGGCTGCACCGACGCAGCGGCCGAGCATCTGCAGCGGATAGTTCCAGGGAATGATGATGCCGCACACGCCCCATGGCTCCCGGAGCGTGTACACCAGGTGATCGTCGTCCAGCGGGATCGTGTGGCCGAAGGCCTTGTCTGCGGCACCCGCGTAGTACTCGAAATACCGCGCCGCGACCCGCACGTCGGTACGGGCTTGGGAAATGGGTTTGCCGGTATCCAGCGTCTCCAAGACGGCCAGCTCTTCGGCTCGGGCGGCGATGGCTTCGGCGATGCGGGCAAGTATCCGCCCCCGCTCTGCCGGGGAAACGCGGCTCCAAACCTCCTCGTACGCCCGCCGGGCCGCCGCCACCGCCCTGTCCACATCGGCCGCCTGCGCCCTGGCCACGGGCGCCAGTTCCCGGCCGTTGGCCGGGTTGAGCGTCGGGAACGTCTCGCCCGATTGGGCAGGCAACTCGCGCCCATCGACAATCAGCGGGACCCAGTCGGGCAGACGATCGGCCGGAACGCCGTGGATGGCTTGCACGGATAGGCCCTCCGAGACACGCTCAGACATGGCGACCGCCGTCCACGCTGATCACTGCCCCTATGACCGCGGCCGCCTCGTCCGAGGCCAAGTAGGCGGCGGCCGCCGCAATCTCCTCCGGTCGGATGAGCCGTCCCAGCGGTACGGAGGCGATGAAGGCCTGTCGTCCGGATTCTGACCCCGGGTCCGCCATAAAGCCGGGCAGCATGGGCGTATCTGCCGGCCCGGGGGCGATGCAGTTGACCCGGATCCCCGCGGCCGCCAGTTCCAGCGCCACCGCCTTGGTCAGGCCGATCACCGCCGCCTTGCTGGCGCAGTAGGCGTTGAGGCCCGGGCGCGGCCGAATGGCGGCGACGGAGGCGATGTTGATGATGCTGCCTCCGCCGTTGGCCTGCATGAGGGGCACCGCCATCTTCATGCCCAGGAAAACGCCCTTCACGTTCACCGCCATGATCCGGTCCCATTCCGCTGATGAGAGCGCCTCGATGGGCGTCGGCCGCTGGGGCACCGCCGCGTTGTTGACCAGCACATCCAGCCGTCCCCAGCGTGATGCAACTACTTGGAACGCCGCCTCCATCTGGGCCTCATCGCTCACGTCCGCCACGAGCACCGCACCGTGCTGGGGCCCGCCCAGCTCCGCCAATGCAGCCTCCGCAGCTTCCCCGTTCCGGTCCAGCAGGCCGACCCAATACCCATCGGCAGCAAACCGGCGGGCAATGGCCTTGCCAAACCCCGAGGCCGCACCAGTGACGACGGCGACTCGCTGCGGCCCGTCCTGCCCCATGCGCACCATCCTTGTGATCAATTGGAGCGAAAAATAGCAACAAGGGTTATACCAAATATACTACTGCGTCAGGTTCTCTCCTTCCCGCTTTTTGCCACGGTTTTCCCCGGCCGGGCTCCGGGTCTGGTCCGCGGCGAAGATGGGCGCCAAAGAGGATAAATCGCCTGCCGGTCCGAACACTTCTTACGGATCGGGTGTCTCGGGGGTTCGGAACCACGTCCGTTGGGACGGTATTTGGGGGTGCAGGGGTGTTCTCATGTGTCGGGCGCCGCTTGCTGCCGGCGCCGTTGCGTGCAATCCTCTTTGTCGCATGCCTGATCGCGCTCCACAATCCGACAGCCTTGAGCGCCGCGGGGCCCGCCTTGCTCTACACTGTATCCGTCGGTCCCGGTCCCGACAGCCCTGTGCACGTTGAGTTGCACATCCCCGCCGCTGCTGGTGAGTTGCAACTGTACTTCCCCGGCGCCAGCTCCGGCACCCCCCGTGTGGAATCGCTGGCCGCGCGAGGCGCCGACGGTGCCCCATTGGCCGTGGAGCGGACGGACAACGGGCGCGTCCGCGTGAAAACACACGGAACCGGCGACGTCGTTGTCGCCTACCGCCTCAACTTGTCGCCATCCTTGTGGAGCCCCTCCACTTGGCCTGGAAGCGACCTGTCGTCGGTACGCAGCGAGGACGCAGTGTGGCTTGTAGGCCGCGACGCGTTCCTTGAGCTGGCTGGCGCAGAGCACCGGCCCAAAGAGGTCCGCCTTGAGCTGCCTGCGGGCTGGCGGGCCGTCGTCGGCGGGACCGGCGCGGTCGCGGCCGACGGGCGGCTGGCGGTGGCGGCCGGGGAGGAACCTGTCATTCTCTTGGGCGAGCTGAGCATTACCCGCTACCCCTTGCCCAAAGGTCAGCTGACGCTCATCGTTTCCAAAGATCCCCCATGGGAGCCGGCACAGCTGGCATGGTCGATCCAGGCCATGCTTGAGAGTTTGGCGGCCAAGGGCGTAGCCGGGCCGCCCTCGGATCTGACGCTGGCCGTACTGCGCTATCCCGGGCCGTTGCGGCTCAACCCCCTGATCACCAGCCAAAGGGCTGGCGACCACACCATCGTCCATTGGGTGGGCACCGGCACGCTGAGCTGGTGGCGGAAGCACGCGGCCCGGGACGTGGTCGCATTGTTCGTGGACCGTACGCTGCGGTTGGGCGCGGACGCGCGCTGGCTGAAGGCCGGCCTTGCCGATTACGGCGGGCTGGCGCTCTTGTATGATACGGGCTTTCTGACCGTTGACGAGATGTACCAGAGCCTGCGGGCGCTCCACTCCAACGGCCTGCACTACGCCGGGCCGGCGTGGCCGTCGTTGGTGGCGGCGGCCTTAGAGTCGCCCCCGTCCCACGCGGCGCAGCGGGTACTTTCTTTCCGTTCCCCTCTGGTCGCCCTGCTGTTGGATATTGAGCTCCGGGAAGCGTCCCGCGGGTCGTTCACCATCTTTGACCTCTGGGCCCGCCTCGCGTCCGAGCAGCGGCGCGCCGCGGCGGTGACCCTGCACACGGCGGCCGTGCTTTCGCCATTGGCGGAAGCCGGGCTCGGCAGCGGCTTCGCCCAAGCCTTTGTCTACGGCACCCGCGTGCCTCCCGCGGACTTTGACCACCTGTTTGAACGGTGGTTTGACCAGCAAGGGAAATAGCGGAATTCTGCGGAATGTCTGTGAGACAACGGCTGGCCGCCGCGCTCGGCCCGGCCAGCTGCGGAAGGCGTTGAAGGCGAATGCTCCTGTCGACCTTGGCGGCGGCCGCGGCCGGCGCCGCCTACTTGGCGGTGCGCTCCTGGGCGGAGGCCCACTCCCTGTTCGTCACCCAAGTGGACGTACCCATCGAGGGCCTGCCGCCCGAACTGGACGGCTTCACCATCCTCCACCTGTCCGACTTGCACTTGCGCGGCTACGGGCCATTTGAACAGGACCTGGTCCGCACCGTGCGCGGGCTACCTGCACCGGTCCTGGTCATTACCGGCGATTTCCTGGGCGAGCCGGGAGGTGCGTCTGCGCTCATCCCGGTGATCATGGAGATCGGGCGCGATCGGCTCGTCTACGGCGTGCTTGGAAACCACGACCGCGGAAAGCGGATCAACACCCAAGCCCTGGCGCGCGACCTGACCCGGGCAGGGGTCCGCCTCCTGGTCAATTCGGGCGAAGTGATCCGGCACCGCGGCCGGCGCATCCGCATCGCGGGCGTGGACGACCCGCACACAGGTCTCGATGACCTGGACCAGGCGCTGGCCTGCGTCCCACCCTCCCAAGGCGACGGGCGCGAGCCGCTGGTGCTCCTGGCCCACTCGCCGGACGTGCTGGAGACCGCAAGCCGGGCCGGCGTCGACCTGGTTTTGGCCGGCCACACCCATGGCGGGCAGATTTGCCTTCCGGGCGGCGTACCGCTGTGGACCAACACCCGCCGGGGCCGCTTCGGTGCCGGTCTGTACCGGCGCGGGCACACCCAGATGTTTGTCACACGGGGCATCGGTACCAGTTCTTTGCCGGGGCGGCTCTTCTGCCCGCCGGAAGTGGCGGTCATTCGCTTGGTGCCAGCGCGCCGGGAGTCGTCCCAAGCCTAGCTGTCCAGCGTGGACCTGGCTGCCGGGGGGGTCCAGACCTAGCGGCGCACGGCCTCCGTTGCCTGCAAGATCAATCCCGCCACCTCGTCGGCCAAGTCGGCCGGGAGTGCGATGCCCTTGCCCGGCAAGAGTTCCCCGTCGTTGCCAGGGTAAAACACCCGCACGTCTACGTAGGCCCGGCCGGACTTTTCCGTCCTGCGTACCTGGATGACTTCACCGCGGTCGTTTTTCGCGACCTGGCCGACCAGTTCCTCCGCGTCCCAGAAAGTCTTGGCGCCGTTTTCGGCAGGTGCCGCTCTGCGTGCCATCCCACAACCTCCCGTCAACGTCTCGGTCGGTATCTTTACCTTACCACGGCAGCCGGGACGGTTCCTCGTACACAACGCGGTATGTCATCCGGTGGCGTCGGTATTGGCCATAGGCGCAGCGGCCAGCGGCAGCTCGACGTAAAAGGTCGTTCCGGCCCCTTCCCGTGTTCGGAACCAGACGCGCCCGCCGTGGGCTTCGGTGATGACCCGGTGGGAAAGCAGCAGGCCGAGCCCAGCCTCGTAGCGCCCTTTGGTCGACACCGCGGCCGTCAAGAGGTGCCGGCGGATGCCAGGCGGGATGCCCGCGCCCGTGTCGCTGACCCTGATCAACACGCTGCCCCGGGAGGGCCGGCGCTCCACCCGTACCGATACCGCACCGCCCGCAGGCGTCGCCTGCAGGGCATTGCGCACGAGGTTCCCGAGGGCATAACCGAGCAGATGCTCGTTCCCAATGACCGGCAGGGCACCTTTTACGGCCCGCACCCGCAAGTCGACGCCCGCCATCTTGGCTTGCGGGGCAAAAAGCTCAACCACCCGTTGCAGGATGACCCCCACGTCGACCGGTCCCCGCTGCGCCTGTTTGGGCCGGACCAGGTCCAGCAGGTCCCCGAGAAACCGGTTCAAGTCGTCGACGGAGGCGATAATCTGCTGCATGAGCGCGGTGCGCCGCTCCGGGTCTGGCGTCATGGCAGCCAGCTCCGCGCTGACCCGAATGGCCGCCAGGGGATTGCGCGCCTCATGAACCACGAAGGCGCCAAGCCTTTCCAGGAGCGCCAAGCGCCGGCGGTAATCCGCCTGCTCGAATCGTTCCCGCCAACGGGTAATGTTGACGAGGGCGTACACCCGGCCGGGCCTTTCCCCAGCCCCGCCTGGGAGCGGTGCGTTCTGCATAAGAAAGAAGCTGCGCTCACCGCCGGCCCCGGTCAAGCTCACCAACTGTCCCTCGTCCGGAGCCGCCTCACCCTCACCCGGCTGCACCGCAACGAAACCCAGTTGCTCCCACCGGCGGCCCACAAGCTTTTCCCGGAGAAGGCCAAGCTCCCGCTCCGCGGCCGGGTTGCAATCCAGCACGCGGCCGTCTCCGTCGACGGCGATCAGCGGCCAAGGCGAGCCTGGCCCGAGCAGCACCTGCTGCGACAGGTTCCGCCGCCACGCGCGCCACACCCCCGCCAGGGCCGCGGCACACTCAACCAAGTACACCCGGATGCGGGCGTCCAACGCGGTGCCCCGCACGGCCACAGCCAGCACAGCGGATGGGCGGCGCTCGGCCAGGCGGATCGGCGCCGCCCAACATATCCAGTCATGATAGGCCTCGTGATAGTGCTCGGCCCCGGCCACGACGGCCGGGCGCCCCTCGCGGAGGGCGAGCGCGACGGCGCAAGTCCCGGCCCGGTCCTCCGACAGCCGCCAGCCGGGTGCGAGGGTGGTCTGTGCGCCGCGACCGGCGATGACCGCGAGCAGCACTCCCTCGGTGTCCGCCAGCAAGGCCACCGCACCGGACGCGGCCCCAGGCAGGCGACGTGCCACCAACCGCCGCATCAACGGCCGCGCCAACTCAATCAATGGGCGGTAGGCGGCCAAGCGGGGACGGAGCTCCCGCTTGGGAAGGGTGTCAAACTGCGGTTGCAAAGGGTCTAGGCCCAACTCCCGGCAGCGAGCCCAGCTGCGGGCAATGGAGTGCCGCACGCCGCGGGGAGCGACCCCTGTGCGGACAAACTGCTCCCAAGCGCGCAGGCGTGCCGCGTCCCGAGCGCTCGTCACGGTGTCCCACCCCCGAACCATTGAGCCTGAGCCCTCAGCCGCCGCCCGGGCCGTGCACCAGCAGCGGCTCCAGCTCCTCCCAGCCGGTGACCGGCGGCGAGCAACGGAAGTCCTCGCAGACATAGGCGGTCAAACGTCCATCCGCTGCCGGGCGGTCCACAAGCAGCCCCGGCGGCGCCATCCCGCGCTCGGGGTCATGGCCGGCGATGACCCGGTGAGGGATATAGGCGCGGTGAATCCGGTGCAGAAAGCGCCGGCCCTCGGCGCTAAAGACCGGCCCGACCAGCCCGATCTCCTTCGCTCCCCGCTGGTACTGGTCCAAGGCCAACAGCAACGACCCGGTGCCCCACGGGTTGCGGCTCATCTGGCCGGCAAAAGCCGCCAACAGTTCCTCGGCTTTGGCCCGCCACGCGTCGTCGGCCGTAATCCCGTAAAGCCGCAGCCACGTCAGGGCGGCCACGCCGTTGCCCGAGGGCGTCGCCTGGTCCCACAGCTCCTTTGGCCGCTCGAGAGGCACCCCGTATCCTGCCGGCGTCATAAACAGGCCGCCTTCGGAATCGTCCCAAAACAGCTCCAGCATGCGCCGGGCAAGCCGCTGCGCCTCCTCCAGGAACTCCGGCTCCAGCGTCGCCTCGTACATGTCCACCAGCGCAGCCGCCAGGTAGGCGTAGTCTTCAAGAAACCCGGGCACCGGTTCGCCCCGCTCTTTGAGGGTGTGAAGCAGGTCCCCTGCCGGCGTCATGAGCCGCTCCCGCACAAAGGCCAGTGCCCGGCGCGCCGCCGCCAGCCATGCCGGCTCATCCAGCGCGGCCGCCGCCCGGGCCAGGGCGGAGATGACAAGCCCGTTCCAGCCTGTCAGCACCTTGTCATCCCGCTGGGGCCGCACTCGCTTCTCCCGTACCGCCAACAGTCGCTTCCGGGCCTCCTCTAGCTGCCGGCGCACGTCGTCCTCATCCATTCCGCGCAGGCGCGCCAGCTCCTCCGGTTCCATGGCCACATGGAGCACACTCGCGCCGTTCTCGAAGTTCCCGTCGTCGGTCACGCCAAAAGCAAGGCAAAATAGCCCAGCCAAAGGCTCCCCCAGGGCTTCCCGCACCTCGGCGGGCCGCCACACAAAGAACCGTCCCTCCTCGCCCTCGCTGTCCGCGTCCTGTGCCGAGCAGAAGCCGCCGGCCGGGTTCGTCATTTCCCGGAGAATGTAGCCCAGCGTCTCCCGGACCACCCGTTCGTAAAGAGGCATGCCGGTCCGCTGCCATGCTTCGAGGTAAAGGGCGGCCAAGAGCCCGTTGTCGTACAGCATCTTCTCGAAGTGGGGCACCAGCCAATAGCGGTCCACCGAGTAGCGGTGAAACCCGCCGCCCAGCTGGTCGTAGATGCCGCCCTTGGCCATCTTCTGGAGGGTCAAGTCCACGAACGCCAGCGCTTCCGCGTCGCCCTCCAGGTATCCCCAGCGCTGCAGCAGCTGGAGGTTGGGCACGGTGGGGAACTTGGGCGCCTCGCCGAAACCGCCGTAGGAACGGTCAGCGGTGGCCAATAGACGCGCGGCACCTTGGCGGACCAGGTCGCGATCGGGCACCGACCGCCCGGCCGTGGCGCCGAGCCGGTTCGCTTTCCCCAACGCCTGCGCCACTTCCGCCGCAATCCGCTCTATCCGGTCGGGTTCGGCCGCATATACCCGCTGCAAGGTCAGCAGCACCCGCTTGAAACCGGGTCGCCCATAACGGTCTTCCGGCGGGAAGTAGGTGCCGGCGAAGAAGGGGCGCAGGTCGGGCGTGAGTACCACGGTGAGCGGCCAGCCGCCCTGCCCCGACAAGATTTGCGCCGCGAGCTGGTACGTATGGTCCAGGTCCGGCCGCTCCTCCCGGTCCACCTTGATGTTGACGAAGTGCTCGTTCATGATGGCTGCGATCTCGGGATCGCTGAAGGACTCCCGCTCCATGACGTGGCACCAGTGGCACGCGCTGTAGCCGATGCTGAGCAGGATGGGCTTGTTCTCCCGCCGGGCGCGCTCGAGGGCCTCCTCGCCCCACGGGTACCAATCCACCGGGTTGTGGGCATGTTGGCGCAGGTATGGGCTGGTTTCGTGGATCAGCCGGTTGGTGTACTTCCCTCCATCGCCCATCGTTCAACCTCCTTAGAATGCGGCCCGATGCGGACGTTGCCCAACCGCTCCAGCACCTGCACGAGCGCTTGGGTCCCGTCATCTCCGCCGCCGTACGCCTCCACGCTGGCCAGTAGCTGGTGCACGAGGCTCGTGCCCGGCAAGGGCAAGTTCATCTGCCCCGCAGCGTCCAAGGCCAGCCGCAGGTCCTTTTGCTGCAAGCGCACCATGAAGCCGGGGCGGTAGTCGCCCCGCAGCACCCGGGGCGCCAGGTTGTCCAAAGCCCACGAGCCGGCCGCACCCGCCCGCACCACGGCCAGCATCTTTTCCAGATCCACGCCGGCCTTGGCGGCAAAGGCGAGTCCCTCGCTCATGGCCAGGAGGTTGAGGGCCACGATCACCTGGTTGCACAGCTTGCACAGCTGGCCCATGCCGTGATCGCCCATATGCACGATGGTGCGCCCCATGGCCTCCAGCACGGGACGGCAGCGCTCGAGCACCTCCGCCTTTCCGCCCACCATGATGGATAGGGTTCCCTCTCGCGCCCCCACATCCCCGCCGGTCACGGGGGCGTCCAGCATGTCGATGCCCCGCTCCGCGAGCTGCGCGGCTATCCGGCGCGTGACGGCGGGCGAAATGGTGCTCATGTCAATGACGACCGTGCCGGGTCGGGCGCCCTCGATGACGCCTTCCGGGCCAAGGATCACTTGTTCCACGTCGGGCGAATCGGTGACGATGGTGATGACGACATCGGCTTCCCGGGCGGCCTCCTTGGGGGAGCTGGCACCCCGGGCGCCGGCGGCCAAAAGCGGCTCCATGCGGGCACGGGTGCGGTTCCAAACCGTTACATGAAACCCGCGGCGCATGAGATTGAGGGCCATGGAACGGCCCATGATGCCAAGACCGATGAAACCGATGCGTTCCGGCCGAGCTGCTTGCACCGTGGAACACCCTCCTTGGGTTCAGGCCGGTTTCGATCCTTTCAAGCGGGTTTTGTCAACGGGCCCGCAATTCCTGCTCCTGACATGCGCAGCGGGTCCGTGATATAACAGGATCGGATTGTTCATGCCGACCGCTGCAGCCTGGGAGGTTTCCTCATGGCCGTGCCCTTCGTCGCAGCCGCCGCGCAGGCGGCGCAAGCCGTACAAAACTTGAGCGTACGGCCCGACCAGCTGCGGGCCGTCATCGGCCTCGACGGTTTCGTGGACGAGATCTTGTGGGTCGTCGACCAGCGCGTCGACGCCCAAAAATTTACGCCGGTGGCTACTATCGCAGACTTTGCGAAGCGCATTGCGGCAGCGGCCGGCTTCAGCACCAATATTGAACTGGTACCTCACACCGTGAAACTGGGCGGCAACGGGCCCATCATGGCCCTCGCGTTGGCCAAGAGCGGCGCGGCCGTGACGTGCATCGGCACCCTCGGGCTGCCGGAGCCGCACCCGGTTTTCGCCGAACTCGCCCAGCTGGCTGAGGTTATCTCCATCGCCAATCCCGGGCGCACCCAGGCCCTGGAGTTCCGGGACGGCAAGCTGATGTTGGGCCGGCTGGAAAGCTTGTACGGGCTGTCGTGGGAGCGGTTGCTGGAACATGTGCCTGTCGCCCGCTGGCTCGAGCTTTGTGGGCGGGCGCAGCTGCTTGCCATGAACAATTGGACCATGATCCCGGCCATGACCGACATCTGGCGCCGGTTTCTCGCGGAGGTGGCGCCCCAGCTGCCGCCCGCTGGGACCAAGCGCATCGCCTTCTTCGACCTGGCGGACCCTCAAAAGCGCTCCGCGGCGGAGCTCCGCGAGGCGCTGCATGTGCTGGAGCAGTTCCGCCCGTACTTCACCACCTACCTGGGCCTCAACCGGAAAGAGGCCGCGGAGGTCGGCCGGGCCTTAGGGCTCGGCGACCGCACCGAGCCTGGTGCGCCGCTTGAGGAGGCAACCCGCGCCATTGCCGACGCGCTGGACGTGGATGGCGTCATCGTTCACCCGACGGACCGGGCGTCCGCCTGCGCCGCCGGCCGGTACGTGGAGGTCGAGGGCCCGTACACCCCGACGCCGAAACTCACCACCGGCGCCGGCGACAACTTCAACGCCGGCTGCTGTCTTGGGCTTGCCCTAGGTCTGGATGTCCAGGATGCCCTCTCCTTGGGCGTCGCGACCTCGGGCTGGTACGTCCGGCACGGCACGAGCCCCACGTTCCCAGAGCTGCTGCAATTCCTGAGCTCGCCTGTCTTGTGATGCAACCCGCTCGGGGCGCCCTTGGGGCCTTCCGGCTACGAAACCCGGCGCTTGTGGCGCCGCTGCCCCCGGACCGGCTCGGCTTCGGCGGTGGGCGGCGCCGTCAGGCGCTCCAGCACCTGCCCGGTCATCTCGTGCAGCTCTTGGAAGCGGGCGACGAGCTCCGCCCGCTGGGCTTCCGAGAGAAACCTCCCGGACAAGTGTCTCATACGCTTAATCAGGGCAGTCGAGCGATCGACGGCCCGCACCAGTTGCTGCAGGTTGTGCTCATCGGGCGGCACGGTCGCAGGCTCGGCGCTCTGGGCGGGTTCGTCGAGATGCGGACGCACAGCCCGCACCGCGTCACGGATGGATAAGTTCCGGTTTTCCCTCACGAGGCGGGCCACTGCGCGGGTTTCCGACTTGCTCAGGTGATAAAGCAGGACCGCGTCCAAAAGGGCGTTGACGAGACCGGGCGCTCCCATGCGGGCGGCCAACGCCCGGGCTTCGGCCACGTGGGACACCGTCAGCGGCGAATCCCCGCCATTGAAGTTGTCCACCACGGCCCGCTGGTACCGTTCATCCACCTCCAGCAAATCCAGCCAGTCGGTGATGGTGGTCCTCGGGATGCCCAGCTTCTCCGCCGCGGCCCGCTTGGAAAGCCCAGTCGCGTCCATGTACGCCTTGACGGCCATGGCTTTCTCCAGCGGGTTTAAGTCTTCCCGCTGCAGGTTTTCCACCAGCTGCACCTGCAAGGCGGGCGCATCCCCTTCAAGGATGAGGGCCGGCACCTTTTCAAGACCCATGGATGCAGCCGCGAGGAGTCTCCGATAGCCTGCCACCAGCTGGTAGTCCCCGTCCTCGCGGCGGCGCACCAGGATGGGATGGAGCATGCCTACTTCCGCAATGGAACGGCCCAGGGACGCGACGCTGTCGAGACTGCGCAAACCCCGCGCTTGATTGGGGTCTTGGCGAACGCGTTCGATGGGTACCATTACCAGTTCCATGCGTGTGACCCCTCCATGGCAGCTCGTCCCCATGAAGCCTGTCTACACTGGCTTCCGTGCAGGCGCCGTCTTTCCTTCCTCAAACACTTTGTGGTATACTGCAGCAAAATCCGCCAATGGACCCATTACATGGCTTCGCGACACGGCACAAGGGAGTGAGCACCATGCCCGGCGCTAGCCTCGGTGAACGCATCCGCCGAACCCGCGTCGAGCTAGGGATCTCGGGGACGAAGCTGGCCAAAATGATCGGCAAGTCCCAGCCTTACATCTCCGACCTGGAACGCAGCCAGCGCACCCCTTCCCTGCGGACCTTGCAGGCCCTGGCCGATGCCCTGGGGAAACCGATTACGTACTTTCTCGGCGCTGACGAAGAGGAACAGCAGATGCCGAGCACCCTGCCCATGAGCCGGGTGCTGCAGCTCAAGCAGGCATTGGCCGAGTGCGTCGCCGACCAGCTATTGGCGTCCCGCGTTCTCGAACGCCAGGGCGGCGTCCAGCGCCACGAGCTCGTGCGGGTATTGGAACAGGCCATCGAAAACGCCTACCACGAACTGCTGGAATCCAAGGACCAGCAGGAAAACCGTCTCGCCTCCCTGGGCTGAAGACTCGTGCGCCGTGCGGTCCGGACCGCACGGCGCACGCCTTTTCCACCAGTGCGAAACTGTCCCCAGCGGTCAGCGGAGTGGCGTCAGGGACAAGCCCAACGCCTGGGTTTCCCGGGCGACCTCAACGTAAAACTGTGCGCCCACCGGGACAACGTGCTCTTGCCCCTGGACGAACAAGCCGCCTACAAGCCCCACGGGCCCCAGCAGGATGACGCCCGCCATGCTGGCAGCAACGGCCAGTTCCTGGTTTTGCTGCGCCGCACGGGTGGACACGTTCAGTTGAACGCGGGTGCCGTCAATGGCCGGCACGGTGCCCCAGTTGACCTCGACGCGCCCGGACTGGCCAAAACGGCCGGCGGACTGCACCGCCGTAATCTCGCCTTCGCCTTCCGCACCGGCGGGAATGACCACCCGGCCGTCGATGATGACATCCTCCACGACCCGGTAACGTACCCGCTGGCCGACCCGGCTCGTGCCCGAGTTGATCTCCGTTAGCAGATGGATCTTGACCAGGGTCTCCTTGGGCACCGTTACCTGCCGAACATTAAGCTCCCCGGACGGCCAGACGAGCTCCAACAGCGACCGGACGCGCTCTGCCAGCGGCAGCTGCTGCGTCGTGCCCAGGATGTTGCGCTCCAGGTCCTCCAATCGCCGGGTCAGCGGCGCACCGGTATTCATCCGCTGGAACACCAGGTACTCCACGACATTGAGCTGCAGCCCGATGTTCAAGGGCCCGCCCACACCGACCAGATAACCATAAACGTTTTGAATCCGAACCAAAAGCGGCCCCGATTGGGTTCCGCCGTAGACATCCCGCTCAATCCGGGACACTCGTTCCACCAGGGAACCCGCCTGTTCAGCGCCGTAGATGGCCTGCTCCACAGCGGCCAGCATGCCTGGCAACGACGTCTCTTGCGCCGGCGCGCTTGGCGCCACGGTGAGCAACACCAGTGCCGCCACGAGGCCAGCTACCAACCTCTTTACCATTCACGCGAGACCTCCCCGTCCGTCGTCTCCCCGACCCCCAGGCCGGCACCGGCGGCCCCAACATGTGACTAAAAGCGAATCGTGATCTCTGCGGTTGCCACGTTCTGGCTGTCCTTGTCGGTGAAATCGATGAGCTTATACCCCAAGCGCAGGGCGGCTTCCGGGCTGAGCGTGTAACGAAGCCCAAGGCTGGTGGTGCGCTGGCTGCCGTCCTCCGAATCCTGGAAGGCGATCGCGGCCTGGGCCTCCGCATTCTCCATCAACCGCAAGTCAAAGCCTGCTACGGAGAGCGTTGTGACAGAGACCCCGTTGG
>PKQR01000095.1 GCA_017578085.1 Bacillota bacterium | reverse complement strand
CAAGGACGCGTTCCTGCGCCTCTTGGTGACGCAGCTGCGCTACCAGGACCCCATCAATCCGGTCAAGGACCAGGAGTTCATCGCTCAGCTGGCCCAGTTCAGCGCGCTGGAACAGATGCACAACATCGCCACCCAGATGGAGCGCCTGGCCGATTTCCAATGGCAGTTCGGCGGGATCAGCCAAGCGGCAAGTCTGCTGGGCCGCACGGTCGTGATCCTGGACCCGCTCACCAATGCGCGGATCACCGGGAAGGTGGACGGGGTGTATCTGGACAACGGCACGCCCATGCTCATCGTGGGCGAACGGCGCTTCTCCCTGAGGGACGTGCTGGAAGTGCGGCCTGACGAAGCCGAGAAGTAGAGCCGGGGAGGAATGAACAGCCATGATGCGGTCTTTGTTCTCCGGGGTTTCGGGCCTGTTGGTTCACCAAACCCGCATGGACGTCATCGGCAACAACATCGCCAACGTCAACACGGTCGGCTATAAGACCAGCCGGGTCACCTTCCAGGACATGCTGTACCAGACCTTGCGCGCGGCCACCGCGCCGTCCATGGACCGGGGTGGCACCAACCCGCGGCAGGTCGGTTTGGGCGTGCAGCTCGGTACCATCGACGTTATCCACTCCCCGGGCAACCTGCAGCCGACGGGGGTCGCCACCGACCTCGCGATTCGCGGCAACGGGTTCTTCATCCTCATGGACGGCAGTCAGCAGTATTACACCCGGGCCGGCGTGTTCGACTTCGACCAGGAGGGCTGGCTCGTCTCCAAGGCCAGCGGCATGCGGGTGGCCGGCTGGAATGCGGACCCTGTGAGCGGGCTGGTCGATACCAACAAGCCCCTCGAGGAGATCAAAATCGCATTGGACCAGACGCTGCCGGCACGCCCGACCACGAAAGTGGAGCTCACGGGCAACCTCAGTGCTGACGCTGTCTCCGGGGACACAGTGGCCCGAACCGTGACCGTCTTCGACTCGCTGGGGCGCCGGCACGAGTTGTTGATCCAGTTTACGCGGGGCTCGAGCGGGAACGACTGGCAGTATCAGGTGTACGACGGGACTACTCCGCTTCTTCGTGAACCAGGAGGCACTATTAACTTCGACACATCGGGCCGGTTCGACCCCACTTCCGGGACCGGGTCGGTAGTGTTTACACCGCCCGGTCTACCGTCCCAGACCATCACGATCGATTTCTCTAACCTGACCCAATACTCGGGCCTCTCGGATGTAAGCGTCCGCAGCCAGGACGGCTTCCCGCCGGGGTCCCTGGAGGAGATCCGGATTGACGCCACGGGTAAGATCACGGGCATCTTCTCCAACGGCTTGACCCAGGTGCTCGCGCAATTGGCTACGGCCACGTTCGCAAACCCCGGGGGCCTTGAGCAGGTGGGCGAGACGGCGTTCCGGGAGTCGCACAACTCCGGCATGCCGCGCATCGGCACGCCTGGGACCGCCGACCGGGGCTTCATCGCCTCCGGCACGGTGGAGATGTCCAACGTGGACCTGTCGGAAGAGTTCACGCAGATGATCATCACCCAGCGCGGGTTCCAGGCCAACTCCCGGATTATTACGACATCCGACGAGATGCTGCAGGAACTGGTGAATCTGAAGCGGTAAGCAGCATTTCACCGGCGATCACGGTTTGAGGGCAGCGCACGCCGGGCGGCGGCGCGTTGCAATGGGGTGGAGACATGGATCGAAGCAGCGTACTGGGGATGTTCATCGGCTTGACCGCCATGATCTGGGCTCTGACCAGCGACGGCGACTGGCGCCTGTTCGTGGACTGGCCTTCCGTGGTCATCACCGTGGGCGGCACCATCGCCGCCACGCTGATCAGCCACCCGATGGAACACATCAAGCGGGTGCCGCTGCTGGTCCGCGTCGCCTTCTCCCAGCGCCGCCAGACGGCCGAAGAGGTCATCCCGCTCATGGTGCGCTTCGCCGAGAAGGCGCGGCGGGAAGGCCTCCTGGCCATGGAGGAAGAAGCGGAGGCGCTTGACGATCCTTTCCTGCGCAAGGGCATCCAGCTCGCGGTGGACGGCGTCGACCCCGAAATCGTCCGCAACGTGCTGGAGACGGAGATCGATTTCCTCTCGGAGCGGCACGCGGCCGGTCGCGCCGTCTTTCAGACCGCTGGCAACTTTGCTCCGGCCTTCGGCATGCTCGGCACCCTCATCGGGCTCATCCGCATGCTGGCGTACCTCGAAGACCCGGACAAGATTGGCAGCGGTCTGGCGGTGGCCCTCATCACCACCTTTTACGGCGCGATTTTGGCCAACCTGGTGTGCCTGCCCATCGCCAATAAGCTGCAAGTGAAGAGCAGCCAGGATCTCTTGGTCAAGGCCCTTATTGTGGAAGGGATCCTGGCGATCCAGGCCGGCGACAACCCGCGCATCGTAGAGGAAAAGCTGCGGGCATTCCTGTCGCGTTCGACGCCGGGGCGCGGCCAGCTACCGGCACAGGAAGGAGTAAGGTCTTCCCATGCCGCTTAGGTCGCCGTCCCAGCGCTTCCGGCGGCTCTCGGCGTCCGGTGAGCAGCCCCAGTCGCCATGGCTTGTCACCTATTCCGACGTGGTGACGTTGCTCCTGTGCTTTTTCGTGCTGCTGTTCAGCTTTTCGGAGATCAACGCCCAGCGCTTCCAGACCATCCTGTCGGCGTTTCAAGCGTCCCTGGGCGTGCTGGACGGCGGCCGGACGCTGATCGAGACGAAGCCGGACATGCAGGGCAGCGGTGATTGGGAACTGAAGGACGTGGAGCTCTACCGCCCGGAGCTGCTAGCCCAGCTGCGCGACGTGTACAGCCGTGTGCGGGATTTTGTGGAGGAGCGGGGTCTCGGTGCGTCTTTGCAGGTGGACCTCAATGAGCGCGGGGTGACGGTGCGGTTAGCGGACGCCGTCTTCTTCGACCTGGGCAAGGCGGACTTGAAACCGGAAGCGCTCCGCACCCTCGATGAGATCGCTGTTCTCTTGAAAGAGGTGCCGAACCACATCCGCATCGAAGGCCATACGGACAACTGGCCCATCAACAACGAGCGGTTTCCCTCCAACTGGGAGCTGAGCACGGCGCGGGCGACCAACGTGCTCCGGTACCTGGTGGAGCAGCACGGGCTTCATCCGACCCGGGTGTCAGCCGCTGGGTACGGCGAGTACCGGCCGCTGATGCCCAACGATACCGTCGAAAACCGGGCCCGCAACCGGCGCGTGGACATCGTCATCTTGCGCCTGGATCTGGGTGAGTAGAGTGGCGGGCGGGGGCACAGGCCTGCCCCGGTAGAAGGAGTGCTTGCTCTTGGCCCGAAATGCGGTTGATGTGCGAAATCTGATGATCTTGCTGGCACTAGTCATCCTCCTGGCGGCTGGGACCGCCTATGCGGTCTACGCGTTGCTAGGGGTGTCCCTTGGGTGGCGGTCATCCGGGGGCGTTGCCGCGGCCCTGGGGGAGCCCGGTCCGATGCTGGATGCCGGTTCGTTCACCGTCAACTTGTCTGCGGGAACCGGGCCGTCCGTCCGTTACCTCCGCACCGGGATCGTGATGGAGCTCGGGTCGCCGGAGGTGCAGCTCGCCCTCGAGCAGCGCATGCCCCAGGTCCGGGACCGCATTATCGGTGTGCTGCGGGAACAGACGATGGATTCGCTGCACGGGAGCGAGGGCATGGCGCGGCTCAAGCAGCAACTGCGGGCGTCCGTCGAAGAGCTGACAGGCCCCGGGACCATCGTGGACATCTACCTTGTTGATTTGGTAGTACAATGAGCTTAGGGCGACCAGGTGGTGGGCTGCCCATGAGGGACCTGTTCACGCTGCGCTCGCAGCGCGGCCCCGCGGTCAAGCGTTACGACTTCCGCCGGCCTGATAAGTTCTCCAAGGATCAGCTGCGCACGCTCCAAATTATCCACGAAAGCTTCGCCCGCGGCATGGCGACGCATTTGTCTGCTTACATCCGCACCATGGTCGAGGGCGAAGTGGTGTCCGTCAGCCAGACGTCGTACGACGAGTTCATCCGGTCGTTGGCCAACCCGACCCTCTTGGGCGTCTTGTCGCTCACACCCCTCGAGGGGAGCGCGCTGATTGAGATCCCTCCAGATCTCAGTTTTGTGATCATCGATCGGATGCTCGGCGGACCCGGCACGGTGCCGCCCCGCTTCAGGGAACTGACGGAGATCGAGCAAACCGTCATGCGCCGCGTCCTCAACCGGGCGGTGACGGCGTTCGGCGAGGCGTGGGAGAGCCTCGTATCCATGCAGCCGCGGCTGGAACGGCTTGAGGTCAACCCGCAGTTTGTGCAGCTGGTGCCGCCGCTGGAAATGGTCGTCGTCATCGTGGTGCGGGTGACCTGGCCGAGGATGGAGGGGCGGATCAATATTTGCATCCCCCATGCGGCGCTGGAGTCGGTGGCACCGCGCCTGAGCGCGCATTACTTGTTCGGTTCGGCCCACACCCCGGAATCGGGGAAGCACGTGGAAGAACTGCAGCGCCGGGTGGCGAGCATGACCGTCCCGGTGACCGTTACCTTGGGACATGCCCAGGTGACCGTAGGGGAGCTGTTGGAGCTGGCTCCCGGGGACGTGGTGCGCCTTGAAACCCGGGTCGGCGACGACTTGCCCGTGCGGGTGGGCGACAGGACCAAGTTCCGCGGCCGTCCGGGGAGACTCGGCAGCCGCTTGGCCGTGGAGATAACCGAGGTTGTCGATCCGAAAGGGGAGGAAACCGATGAGTGACCACCTGCTCTCCCAGGATGAGATCGACGCGTTGCTCAAAGGGGCGTCGGCTTCGCCCGAAGAAGCCGACGGCAATGAACCGGAGAGCCTGGCGGAGCTGTATCAGCGGGTGCTGGTGCGGCTGGCGCCCCTCTTGCCCTCCTTGGCGGGAAAGGCCCTGCGCAACCCCTCGGCGGAGGGCCGGTGGTCCAGCTGGGGCGAGGTACGGCGTCAGGTTTCGTCGCCGCTGGTGGCTCGCTGCGATTTCACCGGCGTGATCCAGGGCGTGCAGGTTTCGTTGGTCGACGGGGCCATGCGGGCCGTGTTGCCGGCGTTGGCCCCGGCTGAGGAACCGGTATCATTTTTAAACAAGCTTTCATTGGCCCTGGTCACGGCCTTGGAGCAGGAGCTCGGGGTCTCGCTGGGTCCTCACTCCAGCGCGTTCCAGGAACTGGACCTCAACAAGCCCGAAAGCGTGCCCATCCGGGACGACGAGGCGTGCGTCGTCCTGCAGCTCCGCTTGCGGGGGGACGCGGGCGATCTCGTGTGGTTTGAAGTGCTGCCGGGCGATGTGGCCAAGGAGATGGCCGCGCGAGCGGGGATGGCGACGGCGGAAACGGCCGCGGCGGCCCAAGCCGCGCCGGCGGCGGTGAACCAGCAGCAGCCCGCGACCGCTCCCGGAGCCGTGCCCGTCACCCCGGCTCAATTTGCCCCGCTGCGGCCGCATGCGACAGTGCCGCAGCCGGCCAACATCGGCTTGATCTTGGACGTGCCCCTGCAAGTGACGGTCGAGCTCGGCCGGCGCCGCATGCTCATCCGCGAGGTATTGGAGCTCGGCAAGGGTTCCCTCATCGAATTGGACAAGCTGGCCGGCGAACCGGTGGATGTCTTCGTCAACGGCAAGCTGATTGCGAAAGGGGAAGTTGTCGTCATCGACGAAAACTTTGGGGTAAAGGTTACGAGCATCGTCAGCCCCGCCGAGCGGGTGCAGAACCTGCAGTAGGAGACGGCCACCCATGGAGTCGTCCGATCTTGAGCTTGCGTCCGTCGCATGGCGCATCCTGGTCGTCTTTGTCCTCTTGTTTGCCGGGTTGTACGGCCTGCGGCGCTGGATGGGCGGGCTCATGGCTGCAAGCCCCCAGCGCGGGCGGCTCCGGGTGGTAGACAGCTTGACCGTGGGCCCGCAACGCCACCTGTTGGTGGTAGAAGTCGAAGGACGGCAGTTCCTGATTGGTTCCACACCGCAGACCGTCACCTTCCTGACCGAGCTGGGCGGGGCGCGCGCAGGGGCCAGGGAGGACACACCCAATTGAGGCGTCTCGTATTGGGGGCCGGCGGGGTCGCGCTGGCCGGGGCTTGGTCCGGCGTGGCCCGGGCTCAGGAAGCGGGTCTCCTCTTTCCCAGGATTGAGCTGGGCGTCGCGAGCGCCGAAGGTCCGGCCGATGTAGCGCTGACGCTGCAGATCGTGGCGCTGCTGACCGTGCTTACGCTCGCACCGGCGATCCTGGTCATGCTCACCTCCTTTACCCGCATCGTGGTGGTGCTGTCCTTTGTCCGCAGCGCCCTGGCGCTTCAGCAAACGCCGCCCAACCAGGTGCTCATCGGCCTCGCGCTGTTCCTGACCTTCTTCACGATGGCGCCCACGTGGCAGGCGGTGTATGAGCAAGGCCTGCAGCCGTATCTGGCCGGCGAGTTGTCCGAGGTTGAGGCGCTCCAGCGGGCAGTGGGCCCGTTGCGGGAGTTCATGCTGCATCATACCCGGGAGCGGGACCTGGAGTTGTTCGTGGAGTTGTCCGGGGGGCCCAGGCCGGTCACGGAAGACGACTTGCCGACGCACGTCATCATTCCCGCCTTCGTCATCAGCGAGCTGCGCACCGCGTTTCAGCTCGGGTTCATCTTGTTCATCCCGTTCCTTGTCATCGACATGGTGGTCGCCAGCACGCTGATGTCCATGGGAATGTTGATGCTGCCGCCGGTCATGATCTCGTTGCCCTTCAAGGTACTGCTCTTTGTGATGGTGGACGGCTGGCATCTCATTACCCGTTCGCTTTTGGTGAGTTTTCAATAGGGAACTACTGGAGGCGCGGCCATGAGCGACGCCACGGTGGTGGATCTGGGACGGGAAGCGGTCATGACGGTGCTGCTGGTGGCCGGGCCCATGCTGGGGTTGAGTCTCCTGGTGGGCCTGGTGATCAGCGTGTTCCAAGCGACCACGCAGATTCAGGAGCAGACCCTGACCTTCATTCCTAAGATTTTGGCGGTGCTGGGCGCTGCCATCTTGTTCGGGCCGTGGATGCTGCGGGTGATGACCGAGTTTGCGGCGCGGCTATTGGGCAACTTGCACCAATTTGCGGGCTAGCTGGTGCCACGGACGGGCCGTGCAGACACCGTAGACGGTGTCTGCGTATAGGAGAGGCCGCCCGTGCCGGCGGGCGGCGCGAGGGAAGACAGGGATGTTGCCTTGGTTTCAGCCGGAGGAGCTCTTTCACTCTCTCTTCGTCTTGATGCGGGCCGGCGCGCTGCTCTTGGCACTGCCGTTGTTCGGCGGGCCAGGGGTGCCGCCCCACGTCAAGATCGGCCTCGGCGCCTTGACGGCGCTCCTGCTCTCGCCCGCCGTGAAGCCGGGCCCCGCCGTTTCCAACGTCGGTCAGCTGGTGGTCGTCGTCGCGCAAGAGGTCTTCGTTGGCCTCTCCATGGGCTTCGTCGTCGCGTTGACCTTTTACGCCCTCCAGGTGGCCGGGCACCTGATGGACGTGCCCATCGGGTTCGGCATGGTCAACGTGCTCGATCCCCATTTCGGCGGTCAAATTCCCATTCTTGGCCAGTTTTACCAGACACTGGCGACGCTCATCTTCTTTACGATCAACGGCCACCATGCAGTGCTGCGAGCCTTGGCTGCCAGCTACGAGCTCATCCCGCTGGGCGGCGCAGCCTGGCGCGGGGATCTCGCGGCCGTCATCGTCGCGGCGGTCAGCGGCACGTTCTTGCTGGGGGTGCGCATCGCGCTCCCGGTGATCGCGGCGACCTTTTTGACGGACGTGGCGTTAGGGATCGTCAGCAGGGCTGTGCCGCAGATCAACGTGTTCATCACGGGCTATCCCGTGAAAATCGCGGTGGGCATGTTGACGCTGCTGGTGGCCATGCCCGTGTACGTGGCGGTTTTGGGGGTCGTGTTCGGCGACGGAGGCGAGATGATGCGCTGGCTGTGGCGGTTTTTGAGCGCCCACTGACCTTTGACCTCCAGCGCTTTGCGCAAGAGAAAACTGAGGCCCCCACGCCCAGGCGGCGGGAGCAGGCGCGCCAGCGGGGGCAGGTGGCCCGGACGGGGGAGCTGGGTACCGCCCTGGTGCTCTTGGCAGGCTTCGGGGTTGCCGCCGCCTTGGCGGGCAGCGCCGGCCGCGCTCTCCTCGATGTGACGAGGTATTACCTGGAGCAGGCAGGCCGGTGGCAACCGGATCCGGGGTCCATCCAGGCGCTGTTTATGTACCTGGTCCTGCAGACCGGGCTGGTGGTGGGCCCGATGATGCTGGTCGCGGCGCTGGTAGGCGCTTTCAGCCAAATCGTGCAAGTCGGTTTTGTGGTATCGGGCGAGCCCCTCAAGCCGCGGCTTGACCGGATCAATCCCATCGCCGGCCTGCAGCGGATCTTCTCCCGCCGGGCCTTGGTGGACCTGGTCCGGTCCGTGGCCAAGGTCGCCGTGGTCGGCTGGATCGCGTACCGGGAAGTGCGCAACTCGCTGGCGATGCTGCCCGACCTTTTGAGGGTGCCGCTGGCCGACGCGGTGGCGTCGGTAGGCCAGGTAGTCCTGCGCACCGGACTTTGGATCGGCGGGGCGCTCTTGCTGATAGCCGCCGCCGACTACTTGTTCCAGCGGAACGAATATGAGCGCCAGTTGCGCATGTCCCGGCAGGAGCTGAAGGAAGAGCTCAAGCAAACCGAAGGCGATCCGCAGGTGCGGGCCCGCATCCGCCAGCGCCAGCGGCAGCTGGCTTCGCGGCGCATGATGCAGGCAGTGCCTACGGCCGACGTGGTCGTCACGAACCCGGTGCACTTGGCCGTGGCGCT
>PKQR01000094.1 GCA_017578085.1 Bacillota bacterium | reverse complement strand
ACTGGTCATTCCGAGCTTCGTCCTGCAAGAGCTGCAGCACATCGCCGACTCGTCGGACGTCCTCAAGCGAAACCGCGGCCGGCGGGGGCTGGACATTCTCAACCGCATGCAAAAGGAATCCAAAGTCGCGGTGGAAATCCTCGACCGGGATTTTGACGACATCACCGACGTGGACGCAAAACTGGTGCGCTTGGCCCGGCGGCTGGACGCGAAGGTGCTGACCAACGATTTCAACCTCAATAAGGTCGCCGAGCTGCAAGGGGTTGAGGTGCTCAACATCAACGAGCTGGCCAACGCCTTGAAGCCGGTGGTGCTGCCTGGGGAAGAAATGGTGGTGCACGTCATCAAGGACGGCAAAGAGCAGGGGCAGGGCGTCGGCTATCTGGACGACGGCACGATGATCGTGGTCGACGGCGGCCGGCGCTACATCGGCGAGTCGGTGGACGTCCTGGTCACCAGTGTCCTGCAGACCGCCGCGGGGCGCATGATCTTTGCCAAGCCGAAACCCGCTGAAAGAGCACTTTGAGCGGCTCCGCAGGCAGGTATTGCCGCACCGGACTCGAATGAACAACAGGTGATTCGCCAGGAGGATTTCATGCAAAAGGCCGCGGTGATTATTCCAGCGGCCGGACAGGGCCACCGCATGGGACAGGGGGGCAGGCCGAAGCAGTACTTGCCTCTTCTGGGCAAGCCCATTGTCCGGTGGACGTTGGAGGCATGTGCCGCGGCCCGTTCCGTTTCCCAGTTGGTATTGGTCGTGGCCCCCGAGGACGTGGAGCCCTGCCGGCGGTGGGTGCGGGAGGCGACGGGCGACAAGCCCATCCAGGTGGTTGCCGGCGGCGCGGAGCGCCAGGAGTCGGTGTACCGAGGGCTGGCCGCCGTGGGGGAAGACGTGCCCTTGGTGGCGGTGCACGACGGGGTGCGGCCGCTCATGCAGCCCGCGCTGCTGGACATGGTCGTGTTCGCCGCAGCTCGGCACGGTGCCGCTACCGCTGCCGTGCCCGTCAAGGACACCGTCAAGCAGGTGAAGGACGGGTGGGTACAGGCGACCCCGGATCGGTCGAGCCTCCGCCTGGTTCAGACGCCCCAGGCGTTTCGCAGGGAGCTGTTGGTCGAGGCTCACGCCCGGGCCCGGTCGGCCGGCTGGCAAGCCACGGACGATGCCGCCCTGGTCGAGCGCCTGGGTCACCCGGTGGCTGTGGTGGACGGGGCCTACGACAACATTAAAATCACGACCGCCGAAGACCTCTTGCTGGCCGAAACGCTGCTGGCAGCGCGCTTGCGGGGACCGGTCCCCGGGACGCCGGGAGCCAGCCTGCCTCTCACGCAAGGACAGGCGCCCCCCTTTACCCCGGCGCAGTCCCGGTCGGCCAGCGTGCAGCCGGCGGGCGCCTCCGCGGAGGAAACCCTCTTGCGCGTCGGGTTCGGTTACGATGTCCATCGCTTTGCCCCTGGCCGGCCGCTGGTGCTGGGCGGGGTGGAGATCCCGTTCGAGATGGGCTTGTTGGGGCATTCCGACGCGGATGTACTGTTGCATGCTATCATGGACGCCCTGCTCGGCGCCGCGGCCCTGGGCGATATCGGTCGCCACTTCCCGGACACCGATCCCGCCTACGCCGGAGTGTCCAGCCTGCGCCTGCTGGAAGAGGTGGTGCGCCGGGTGAGGGCCGCAGGGTGGCGGGTCGGCAACGTAGATGCTACCGTGGTGCTGGAAAAGCCCAAGGTTGCTCCCTACGTGCAGCTCATGCGGGAGCGCATCGCGGGTGTCCTCGGCGTAACGCCAGCCCACGTCAACATCAAGGCCACCACCGCCGAAGGAATGGGGTTTGTGGGCGCAGGCGAGGGCGCTGTGGCTTACGCCACCGCCACGCTGGTGCCGTAGACCCGCGCGGCGCTTGGAAGTGAGGTTTCCCAAGGGGAGGCGCGCCGTTTGCGCCGTCACCAGGTCTTCCTGCTGGTCGTTGCCCTGTTGTCCCTTGCTGCCGGGCTTCTTTTGGGCGTGCGGCAGGCGTCGCTCGAGCGCGGGCTGGTCGCCAGTCAGGCGGCAGCGGCGCGGGAACTCAGAGGCGTCTGGGTCGTGCGCCATGCCTTGAACAGCCGCGAGAGCATCGACCGGGTCGTGGCGGCGGCGCGCGCGGCGGGTGCCACCGCCTTGTTCGCGCAGGTCAACGGCCGCAGCGAAGCCTACTACCGCTCCCGTCTTCTCCCGGCGGCGCCCGGTGTTGAGCCTGGCCTTGACCCGCTGGCCTACCTGCTGCAGCGGGCGGGGCGGGCCGGCCTCGAGGTGCACGCCTGGATCAACGCCTTCACGGCGGGCATGCTGTCCGAACTACCCGCCGACGCGCAGCACGTCCTCAATCGCCATCCCGAGTGGGTGACGGCCGACCGGGAAGGCCGTTCGGTATGGGAATACAGCCTCGAGGAAGCCCTCATGCATCTGCCGGCCCGCATGCTGGACCCGGGCGTGCCCGCGGTGCAGGACTTCGTCTACCAGTCGGTCATGGAAGTGGTGGAGCGCTACCCGGTCGCTGGCGTCCACCTCGACTACGTCCGCTACCCGTCCCGCCGGTTTGGGTACCACCCGGAGAGCGTGGCCCGCTTTATGGCCGAGCACGGTTTTGATCCGGCGGCCCTAGAGCGGGACGCCGCCGCTTACATCAGCCGCCACGGCGTCGAAGCGTACCGGGAGCAGCTCGCCCTGTGGGACGGCTGGCGGCGGGAGCAGGTGACGGGCCTGGTGGCCCGCATCCGCGACGGCATCAAAGCGCGGCGCCCGGGCGTGCGCTTCTCCGTCGCGGTCCACGCGGACATGACGGACGCGGTGGAAAATCGCCTGCAGGATTGGCCCGCTTGGATCGAACGGGGCCTTGTGGACGCCGTGGTGCCCATGGCCTACAGCAAAGACACGGCGCGTGTCGCCCGGCAGCTGGAAGATGCGGTGGCCCTAGCCCGCGAATCCGGGGTGGCCGTCTATGCCGGCCTCGGTGCGCACCTTTTGGTCGATGCGCCGCAAACCCTGGCGGAACAGCTGGAGGCGGCCCGCGCGGCGGGGACCGATGCGGTGGTCATCTTTTCCCATGATGCCTTGCTCGGTTCCCCCGGCGTCCGGGACGTGCTGACCGCCGCCTGGGCGCACGGCTCTGCCGGCCGCTGAACGGGCGCCGGATGCTCCCACGGCCCGCTAGCCTAGCTCCTTGTCCAGCTGCTTGAGCAGATTGGCCATCTCGATGGCGGTTACGGCCGCGTCCCAGCCCCTGTTGCCCGCCTTGGTGCCGGCCCGCTCCAAGGCTTGCTCGATGGTATCCGTGGTCAGGACGCCAAAGATGACGGGTACGCCTGTCTGCAGGGCCGCCTGGCTGATGCCGCTGGCAGCCGCGCCGGCCACGTAGTCGAAATGGGGCGTGGCCCCGCGAATCACCGCTCCGATGGCGATGACGGCGTCAAAGCGGCCGCTCTTGGCCAGCCGCTGCGCGACCAAAGGAATCTCGAACGAGCCGGGCACCCACGCGACGGTGATCTGCTCGTCCCGTGCGCCGTGGCGCCGCAGGCCCTCCAGGGCTCCCTGCAGCAGCTGGCTCGTAATCAGCTCGTTGAAGCGGGAAACCACAATGGCGAACCGCAAACCTTCAGCGCTCAAGTGGCCTTCCAAGATGCGCGGCATGGTCCGACTCCTTTCGACCGTTGGATGGCGCGCTGCTCCCGCCGGCGGGCGTTTCCGGGCGCGGGCGCGTCACCGCCTCCAAATCGCTTAGCCAGTGGCCGAGTTTCTGCTGCTTGGTGCGCAGGTAGTGCTGGTTGTAGGGGTTGGGTGGGATCTTGATGGGCACCCGCTCCACGATCTCGATGCCGTACGCTTCCAGCCCCACGATCTTGCGGGGATTGTTGGTCAGGAGGCGGATGCGGGACAGGCCCAGGTCCACCAGGATCTGTGCGCCGATGCCGTAATCCCGCTTGTCGGGCGGGAAGCCCAGGGACAAGTTGGCCTCCACCGTGTCCTGGCCCTGATCCTGGAGCGCATACGCCCGCAGTTTGTTGAGCAAACCGATGCCCCGGCCCTCCTGGCGCATGTAGAGAAACACGCCCGCACCTTCCTCGCCGATCTGGGCCAATGCCGCCCGCAGCTGATCGCCGCAGTCGCAGCGCAGGCTGCCGAACACGTCGCCGGTCAGGCATTCGGAGTGGACCCGCACGAGCACATCCGGCTTGCTGTGGATATCCCCGAGGACCAGGGCTACGTGGGTTTGGCCGTCCACCAGGCTCTCGTAGCCCATGATCCGGAAGCGGCCGTACGGCGTGGGCAGATCGGCCTCGGCTACCCGTTGGACGAGGCGCTCGTGCCGGAGACGGTAGCGGATCAGGTCCGCGATGGAGATCAGGCGCAGGCCGTGCTGGCGGGCAAACTGGACCAGCTGCGGCACCCGCGCCATCGTGCCGTCGTCGTTCATGATCTCGCACAGCACGCCCGCGGGGTACAGCCCGGCGAGGCGGGCAAGATCCACGGCGGCCTCCGTATGGCCCGCCCGGCGCAGGACGCCGCCTTCCACCGCCCGCAAGGGGAAAATGTGGCCGGGGCGGACCAAGTCCGAAGGCTTGGTGTTGGGATCGATCAAAGTGCGGATTGTCAAGGCCCGCTCGTAGGCGGAAATCCCGGTGCGGACCGACCGCGCGTCCACCGACACCGTGAACGCGGTTTTCATCGGCTCCGTGTTTTGGGTGGTCATGAGGGGGATCTGCAGCTGATCGAGCCGCTCGGCGGTCATCGCCACACAGATCAATCCCCGGCCGAAGCGGGCCATGAAGTTGATGGCCTCGGGCGTCACCTTCTCCGCGGCGATGATCAGGTCGCCTTCGTTTTCGCGATCCTCATCGTCGACGACGACGACGAACTTGCCGGCGCGGATATCCGCAATGGCGTCCTCGATGCGGTCAAAAATCGGTCCCGGCGCGGGATTGCCCATGGTGCATCAGCTCCTCTCCGAGCCTGCCGCCGCGGGACCCGGGACGTACGGGGCCAGCAGCCGTTCGATGTACTTGCCGATCACGTCGGCCTCCAGGTTCACGTGGTCGCCTGGCCGGACCCGGCCCAGGGTGGTTACCGCCGCTGTGTGGGGGATGATGACCACCTGGAACCCGGTGTCGGTCACGGCGGCTACCGTCAAGCTCACCCCGTCGACGGCGATGGACCCCTTAGGCACGATATACCGCCGGACGCTGGCCGGTGCGTCAATGGTCAACCGGATGGAAGTCCCCTCGGGCGAAACCGCTCGCACCCGGCCGACCGCGTCCACGTGGCCCTGGACCAGGTGCCCACCGAGCCGGTCGGACAAGCGCAACGGCCGCTCCAGGTTGACGAGGGAGCCGACGGTGAGGCTTCCCAGGTTGGTGCGGGCGAGGGTCTCAGGGACGGCGTCAAAGGCGATGGTGTCGCCTTCGACGGCCGTTACCGTCAGGCAGCAGCCGTTGACGGCCACGCTGTCGCCGACCGCTGCCCCTTCCGCCACCAGGGGGGAGCGGACCACCAGGCGCACCCCGGCACCGTCAGGCAGGGCTTTCAGGGCGGCCACCTCGCCCATCGTCTCTACAAGACCCGTAAACACTGGGCCAGCCTCCTTCGCTGCGCGTCCCCCGCCGCAGCGGGGGCTTCCCGTGGGGGGATGTAGCCTGAAACGAGCAAGTCCGCGCCGCAGGCCTCCCAGGATACGTCCACCAGGCGCCAGGCGTCAGCGAGCGTTGCCGCGCCCGTGCCGCCGATGGCGGCCGGCGCCCCCTGGCCGCCGATGATCATCGGCGCGATGAAAAACATGACCTTGTCCACGAGCCCGCTGTCCAGCATGGCGCCGTTAAGGCTGGCTCCGCCTTCGAGCAGCACCCCGGTGATGCCGCGACGCCCCAGTTCCTCCATCAAGGCCACCAGGTCTACCCGGCCATCGGCCCGTTGGGGCAGGACGAGCACCTCGGCGCCCGCTTTTTCCAGGGCTTTCCGGCGCTCCGGCGGCGCCGCTTCGGTGGTCGCCACCAGCGTCGCACCTGGCGCTCGCAGCATCCGGGCGGTCACCGGCAGGCGGGCCCGGGAATCGACCACCACCCGCAGCGGCTGGCGGGGAGCCGGAGGGTCCGTGCGGGCCGTGAGCTCCGGGTCGTCGGCCAAGGCGGTGCCGCTGCCGATCATGATGGCCGGATAGCGGGCGCGGAGCTTATGCACCAGGGCCCGGGCTTCGGGACCGGTGATCCAGCGGGAGGCGCCGGTGGCGGTGGCGATGCGGCCGTCAAGGCTGGTGGCGGATTTCAGCAGGACGAAAGGCCGGCCGGTGGAGGCGTGTTTGAGAAACAGCTCGTTGAGGCGCCGGGCAGCCTCGGCCCGGACGCCGACGGTAACGTCGATCCCTGCCGCCCGGAGCGCGGCAAACCCGCGGCCCGAGACCCGCGGGTCCGGGTCCTCAATGGCTGCCACCACCCGCCGGATGCCCGCGGCGATGATGGCCTGGGTACAAGGGGGCGTGCGGCCGTAGTGGGCGCACGGCTCCAGGTTGACGTAGAGCGTGGCACCTTGTGCCAGAGGGCCGGCTGCTTCCAGCGCGTGGACCTCCGCGTGGGGGGTGCCGGGCCGCTCGTGGAAGCCCATGCCGACGATACGGCCGTTCCGCACGACGACGGCGCCGACCATGGGATTGGGGTCCGTGGTGCCCGCGCCAAGGGCGGCCAAAGCCAACGCGAGGTCCATGCACTCGGCATCGTCGCCTGCCGGGCTGCCGAGGGCGGGCAGATGCGGATTGGGTAAGCGCTGCAAACTCCCTCACGCCCAAAGGGCCGCGGGAAAAAAGTAAACGGCCCCGGTGATTGCGGCGGGCAGACTCCGGGGCACCAGGGCAGCGCGCTGACATCCATCCGGAGACAGGGCGCGCCAGAGTCCCCGCTCCGGCGGATGAAAACGGAGGCTGCAACCTTCTCCCATCCGGACTGTACCGTCGGCTCCGGATTCGCACCGGATCCTGCCGCCTTAGCGGCTCGTGGGCTCGTCTGGCGGTTGCGCCAGCATCGCCACCGGTCGGGAATTGCCCTATCCGGGCTCACCCTGCCCCGAAGGTTGCCACAGCCTATGCAGTTGCGCTTTCAGCATAACACGCCTACCGGGACCGATCAAGCCGCGGGGGTAGGGGGCCGCCCAAGGCGGAAGAGGATCGACGGGCCCCCAGCCCGAACCATAGGGCATTATGGAGGTCACGCGGGACTTCGCCGTCGCCACTTTTGTCGTTCACGAAGGCCGGGTGCTGCTGCTGTACCACCGGCGCCTGGGGATGTGGTTGCCGCCGGGCGGCCATATCGAACCCAACGAGCTGCCCGATGACGCGGCCGTGCGGGAAGTGTTTGAGGAAACCGGCATCCGGGTTGAGCTGGTGGGGGAGCGGGCGCTGCCGGTGGAATATCCCCGGCAGCTGGTGCGGCCCCGGGGCGTGCAGGTGGAGCGCATCGCGCCGGGGCACGAGCACATCGACCTGGTCTATTTCGCGCGGCCGATAGGGTCCGTTGAGATCCGGCCCAACGACGAGGTGAGCCACGTGGGGTGGTACGGGCCCGCGGAACTGGCCCAGCTCCCCCTGACCGAAGAGATCCGCATGTGGGTGGAACTAGCCCTCAAGAGCTTATCGTCACCGCAGAGCCTATAAGTCACCGCGGCCGGGCGTGGCTTCGGATGAACTCCACGATCTCCTTGAGGGAGCTGCCGGGGCCGAAAACGCCGGCCACGCCCATTTCCTTGAGGCGTGCCGCGTCCTCGGTGGGGATGATGCCGCCCACCACCACCGTGATGTCGTCGGCCCCTTGGGCTCTTAGGCCCTCGAGGATCTTGGGCACGAGCGTATTGTGGGCGCCCGACAGGATGCTGATCCCTAAGACGTCCACGTCTTCTTCGATCGCGGCATTGACGATCTGCTCAGGCGTCTGCCGCAAGCCCGTGTAGATCACTTCCATGCCCGCATCCCGCAGCGCCCGGGCGATGACCTTGGCGCCCCGGTCGTGGCCGTCCAGCCCAGGCTTGGCCACCAGCACCCGAATCTTGCGCTGGGAAACCGGTGCCGTCACCAACGCGGCAACCTCCCTCAAAGGATGAGAACCTCCTCGTATTCGCCGAAGACTCCGCGCAGCTCGTCGATGATCTCGCCCAGGGTGGCGTACGCCTTGACCGCCTCCAGGATGGGCGGCACCAGGTTGTCGCCGTCCTGGGCGGCCCGCCGCACTTCGGCCAAGGCCGCCTTGACCCGGGCGGCGTTACGCTCGCGCCGCACCCGGGCGAGGCGTTCCCGCTGCTTGGCTTCGATCTCCGGCCCGATCTTTAGAATCGGGATCGGCGTCTCCTCTTCGATGGTGTAGGCGTTGACGCCCACGATGATCTGCTCGCCCGACTCGATCCGGCGCTGGTACTCGTAGGCCGCGTCCGCGATCTCCCGCTGGAAGAAGCCCTGCTCGATGGCGGGGATGACGCCGCCCAGTTCGTCGATGCGCCGGAAGTAGTCCCAGACGCCTCGCTCCATCTGGTTGGTCAGGGCTTCCACGAAATAGGAGCCGCCCAGCGGGTCGACCGTGTTGGCGACGCCGCTTTCCTCGGCGATGATCTGTTGCGTCCGCAGGGCGATGCGGACCGCTTCCTCGGTGGGGAGGGACAAGGCCTCGTCCAGGGAGTTGGTGTGCAGAGATTGGGTGCCGCCCAGCACCGCCGCCAGCGCCTGGATGGTGGTGCGGATGATGTTGTTGTAAGGCTGCTGCGCGGTGAGGGAGCAGCCGGCGGTCTGGGTGTGGAAGCGCAGCATCCACGACCGCGGGT
>PKQR01000223.1 GCA_017578085.1 Bacillota bacterium | reverse complement strand
ATCCTCCACATCATGCTGGTGGCGTACGGGATCAAGGTGGGCGTCGAGGTGCTGCTGACGCCGGTCACGTATGCGCTGGTGCACTTCGTCAAACGCGTCACCGGGATGGACGTGTACGACGAGCACATCAGCTTCAACCCGTTCCGCATCGTGCTGGACGACCAATGAGGATTTGGCGCAGCCGGCGGCTCCTGCTCAGCCTCCGGCCTGGCCCAGCTCCTGCTCGATGCGGCGGAAAATATCCTCGAGCTGCCCGGCCGGCCGTGCGCCTGATACCAGATACCGGCGGGCGATGACCGTTGCCGGCACGCCGGTCAAACCCAGTTGATGGGCTTGAGCCTCCTCGGCCATGACGGCGTCCAACAGTTCTCGTCGCTCCAAGGCTTGGGAAAAGGCCTCGCCATCCATGCCCAGCCCCTCCGCGAGCGCCCGCAGGATTGCCGGGTCGCTGATGTCCAGCCCTTCCTGCCAGTGGGCGGCAAACAGGGCATGATGGTACGCCTCGCCGTGCCCCAGTTGGGCCGCGGCCTTGGCCGCCACGTGGGCAAGGCGCGTGTCGACGCCAAGCTTGGGCCGTTCCAGGCGCAGGCCGTAGACTTCCTCGGCCATCCGCTGCACGTGGGGCCACGTGCTCTGGATCATGCGCTCCTTGGCCGCCAGCTCCTCGGGCGACGGCCGGTGCTCCCGGGGCTGGAGCTCGAAGGCTTTCCAGCTCACCTCGAGCCGGCAGTTCTCCATGACCCGCTGCAGGCTTGCGTGCATCATGAAACACCAAGGGCACACGTAGTCTGACCACACCCACACTTCCATGGGCCGCATCTCCTCCCCTTGCCCCGCAGGCATCCTCGGCGGATAGACTAGTCGATGGCGCCGGCTCGCGGGCTTTTCTCGAGATCATACCACGGAACCCGCCGCATGCGCGGCCGGAAAGCGGCTTGGCAGCCCTTGACACCAGCCGCTTAAGTTCAATATAATTCGAAACGTGAAGGGGAGTAGCACTGCGAATCCCTGGGGCGTCAATACGGCCGCGGGCCCGCTCCAGGGACGAGGTGCGTAGGACGCCTCGGAGCGAGACCTTCGCAGCAGCCTCGCGCTGCCGCGAAGGTTTATTTTTACCCAGATCACACAAAAGGGGTGGCACTGTTGGAAGTCTCTGCGTGGATGTGGGTGGCGTTCAACGGGCTCGTGCTGGCCATGTTGGCGCTGGACCTGGGTGTCTTCAACCGCAACGCCCACGCAATCAAAGCAAAGGAAGCAGCCATCTGGACGGTGGTCTGGATCGCCATCGCGGTGGTCTTCGGCGGTTTCCTGTATTGGTGGAAAGGCGCCGACATCGCGATGCAGTACTTCGCCGGCTACCTGATCGAGAAATCCCTGAGCGCTGACAACATCTTCGTGTTCGTGCTTATCTTCACGTACTTCGCCGTGCCCGCGCAGTTCCAGCACAGGGTGCTGTTCTGGGGTGTGCTGGGCGCTCTCATCATGCGCGGCATTTTCATCGCCGCCGGGGCGGCGCTCATCAACTCCTTCCACTGGGTGATCTACATCTTTGGGGCGTTCCTGGTCTTCACCGGGATCAAGCTGATTACCCAAAAGGAAGAGTCCATCGACCCCGGCCAGAGCCCGGTGCTCCGGTTTGTCCGGCGCATCTTCCCGGTGACGGAGACTTATGAGGGCCCGCTGTTCTTTGTGCGGCGCGGCGGCAAGCTGATGGCCACGCCGCTGTTTGTGGTGCTCTGCATCGTCGAATCCACCGACGTCATGTTTGCCGTCGACTCGGTGCCGGCCATCTTCGCGGTGAGCGACGATCCCTTTATCGTGTACACGTCCAACGTCTTCGCCATCCTGGGCCTGCGGTCGCTGTACTTCCTGCTGGCCGACGTCATGGGCAAGCTGCGCTACCTCAAGTTTGGCCTGTCGGTGATCCTGACGTTCGTCGGCATCAAGATGCTGATCTCCAGCTACGTCCACATCCCGCCCGCGGTGTCGCTGGGCGTCATCGCGGGCGTCCTGGCCATCACCATCGCGGCGTCGCTGCTGGTGCCGGAGAAGGAACCCGATACGGCCGCGGAAGTGGTCATCGCCCGCGACGAGTAAGGCCGCCCATGCGTCGTGGGCGCCTGCCGGGACGGCCAAGGCGTGCGGGACGGCCTGCGGCGTGCGCAAGCCGGGCAACGCCCGGCCTAGAAACGAAAGACGGCCCCGGGATGCTGAACTGCCCGGGGCCGTTTTGTATCCTTGGGGATTGCCTCACCTGTCGCGCGGCCTCAGCGGTGCCTGGCCTCAGCGATGCC
>PKQR01000093.1 GCA_017578085.1 Bacillota bacterium | reverse complement strand
AGGCGCCGCCTGACCCGTGGCCAAGGGTCATCGCCCCGAAAATGACGCCGAAATTGGGCCCCGAAAACTTGGCCGCCGCCAGGGACGCCATCACGGCCGACCGGGTCCCGAACCCGAGGCCGAAACAGACGGTGAAAATCACCACCCAAGCGATGTGGGGTCGCCAGGACATGACCAGGAGGGCGGCCGTCCCCACGGCGGAGCACAAGGAGCTGGCCGTCGCCGACGCCACATGCCCGTAGCGGTCCGACATCCAGCCAAACAAGAGGCGCCCGGCGAAGCTGAGGAGCCCCACCGCGGACACGACCGCGGCGGCCACCGTGGTGGAAAAACCGGCGTCCACCAGAAACGCCGCCTGGTGCGGCATGATGGAAAACGACCCCAGGGCTACAAAAAAGAACGCCCCAAAGCCGTACCAGAAGGCGCTCGTACCCAGCGCCTGGCGCACCTCCGCCCAAGCCCCGGAAGGCTTCTGCTCCGGCAAAGGCGCCCGCGGGGCTTCGGGCGGATCCCGCATCAGGCGGAGGTTGGGCACAAGCAGCGCGGCCGCCACCCCGGCCAGCGCCACCAGCGCCCCGCGCCAGCCAAACGCGTTGATAAACCCCTGCGCGACAGGCGCCATGGCCATCGCGCCCAACCCCGCCCCGGAGAAGGCGATGGCGGTCACGGTGCCCCGGTGCTGCTGAAACCACGCGGTCAAGACGACGCCGTGCAGCGACCAGCTTAACGCCGCCAAGCCCAGCGCGGCCAGGACGCCATAGGACAAATACAGCCCCAGGCCGCTGGAAACCCGGGCGGTCGTAGCCAGCCCCGCGGCCAGGGCGATGACCCCTAAGCAAAACCAGCGCCGGGCACCCAGCATCTGGAGGCCAAAGCCCACCACAGGGCCGCTCCCGCCGGTGATGAACATGCTCAAAGAAAACACAGCCGCGGTGGCCGCTCGGGACCAGCCGAAGTCCTCCAGCATCGAGACGTAAAACAAGGGAAACGACTGGTGGATACCCTGGCTGATCGCGATGTTGAGGAACGACACGACGACCACCGCGTTGGCGATGCGCCGGCGCGTCCGGGCGTCCATGGGCGGCTCCCCACCTGGCACGGGCCCTGGCCCCCCGGGCGCTGGCCGCCTGCCAAAGAGACCAGAGAGACTGGGGCGCGTCATGGCGCAACGGGTGCGAAGAGGTCCGCCCGGCCCGCCATCCGCCGCACCCGCCCCTCCCGTTCCAGTTTGACCAAATGGCCTATCACTGTCCGCCGGGCCACCTCCATCACGCCCGGCGGAGCCGTCGGCCCGTAGATTTCCTGGGCCAGCGCCTCCGCCGTGCGAGGCCCCTGCTTCAATAGGGCCAGGATCTGGGCTTCCCGGGCCAAGCGGTGCTGGATCAGCTCCCGGATGCGGCCTGGCGGGTCAGCCAAGATCGGCCCGTGCCCGGGGGCGAGGATCCGGGCCGGCAAGGCGGCCAGGCGCTCCAGCGACTGGAGGTACTCCTGCATGTCCCCATCGGGCGGGCCGACCCAAGTGGATCCCACGCCCACCACGTTGTCGCCGCTGAACAATATCCCCGCGCTGGGAATAAAAAGGCACAGGTGATCCGGCGCGTGGCCCGGGGTATGGAGGACCTGCAGCTGCAGGCGGCCGACGGTAACTACCTCCCCGTCGGCCAAGGCCCGGCGTTCCATGGCGGGCCGCCCGGGGCGCCCGGCGGGGGTATTTCCCAAAAGGAAATACCCGGACGGATGAGACCAGATGGGGCACTGGAATTCGGCGGCCAGTTCGGCGGCCGCCCCGGCATGGTCGGTATGGCTATGGGTCAAAATGACGGCCCGAACCCTGGGACTCCGGGCCCGGACCCACGCGGCCCGCAGCAGGGCCAGCCCTTCCGGCCCGCCGTGGCCGGCATCGACAAACACCGCCTCCCCCGAGTTGGCCACCAGGTACACGTTGGTTTCGCTGTGGGGCGGGAGGGTCGGCGACGGCACGGGCACCATCCACACACCCTGCGCTTCCAGCACCGACCGCAAGATCTCGGGGGTATTGGTCTCAAACACTTCCTCCCGGCGGGCACCGGGGCTGCTGAAGCGGGCCCACGCCTCCGCCGCGCTGCCGCAAGCCGCCAGCTCCTCCAGCCAGGCGCGGGTGGGGCGCATCAGGCGCACCCTCCCCGCCTTCGCGTCCTCCAGGGCAACCCGGGGCGACAGCCATTCGCCCAGGGCCACTTCCCCGTCCTCCGGGCGCGGCTCGGGCTCGATGGCGCCCGTCATGTCCGCTAGGAAAAACAGCGTGTCAAAGCGACGCTGGGCCGCGGGTGGGGTCACCCAGCGGCCCATATAGGCCAGGCGGTCGCCGGCCAGGCGCCAGCCGCATTGGCTGACGATCTGGCCCAGGGAAACCTCGTCGTTGAGGAGCGCCCGCCGGGCGCCGGCCAGCGCCTCCCGGTGCGCCTCGAATCCGTCGGGCATCCACAAGGGCTTCCCGGTCTCGTCCCGGGCCAGGAGAATCCCGATCTCCTCAAAGAGCTCGCGGATGGCGGCCGCCACGAAAGCGGCACGGTCAGGGGGCAGACCGGCTGCAGCCAGCTCCTCCGGGCGCTCCTGGGCCAGCGCCTGGTCCTGCTGGTCCACGGAGCCCCCCGGGAACACGTGATATCCCCCAGCAAAACGCAGCGCGTCCGACCGCCGCGTCATGTACACGCTCATAGGCGCCCGCACCAGGATGACGGACGCTGCGGGCCTGGGGATGACGGGCACGACCGACTCCGGCAATCCATCCCACGCTCCTTCGCGACGCGGCCGCCGGTGCTCCGTCCCGCCCGATGGTCAGCCTCCCTGGCTCACCCCGCCGGCGTGCCAGTTGAGGCCGCCTGAGCGCCACCGGCCCCGGCCGCCTCCCCACCCGTCGCCGCCCGCTCCCGCAGCACCCGCCGCAGCGTCTTGCCCGACGCCCCTTTGGGCAGCTCGGGCAAGAACGTCACCCGCGCCGGCACCTTGTAGCCGGCCAGCCGCTCGCGGCAGAAGGCTTTCAGTTCCTCTTCGGTGCAGGAGTAACCGGGCCGCAGGGCTACGAAGGCCACCGGAACCTGGCCCCAGCGCGCATCGGGCGCCCCGACGACAGCCGCTTCCAAAACCGCGCAGTGCTGCAAGAGCACTGCTTCAATTTCCGCTGGATAAACATTTTCGCCACCGGAGATGATGAGGTCCTCCCGGCGATCGACCACGTAAAGGTATCCTTCATCGTCCATGTAGCCCAGGTCGCCCGTGCGCAGCCAGCCGTCGGCCAGCGCCTCAGCCGTCGCCTCGGGACGATTCCAGTACCCGGGCGTCACCGTGGGGCCTGCCACCTGGATCTCGCCCACTTCCCCCGGTGCCGCCGGGCGCCCGTCCCGCATGACGCGCACGCGGGTGGCAAACAGCGGTTTCCCCGCCGATCCCAGCTTGCGCACCGCGTCCTGCGGCGCCAAGGTGCAAACCTGCGACGCGGCCTCGGTCAAGCCGTAGGTCTGCAGCACCGGCATCCCCAGCGCCGTGGCCCTCTCCAACAACGGCTGCGGCGCGGGCCCCCCGCCCAGGAGCACCGCCCGGAGGTGCGGCGGATACGGCTTGCCGCCGCGGGCATCCAGCATCCTGGCCAGCATCACCGCCACCACCGATACGATGGTGACGCCTTGCTCGTCGATGGCGCGGTTGACCGCTTCCGCGTCAAACCGCCGGTGCAGCACCACGGGGATACCGTAGATTACGCTGCGCAAAAGGATGGAAAGCCCACCCACGTGGAAAAGGGGCAGGCAAGCCAGCCACCGGTCACCCGGCACAAGCCCCAAGTTGAGGCACGAGGACACCGCGCTCCACCAGTGGTTGCCAAAGGTCAGCTGCGCTCCTTTGGGCCGGCCCGTCGTGCCCGAGGTGTAAATGATGCTATGGACGGCGTCGAGCTCCACATGCTCCCGCAGCGGCGTGCCGCCGGCCCTCATGCCCGCCAATAGGGCCGCCGCCTCATGGCCAAGCTCCACGGCCGCCGCCGTCTCCGGGTCAAACTGCCGCGAAGCGCCGGCCGAGCGCTGCCCGTCCCAGGCTGCATCCGCGACCCGCATGCGGATGAGGCCCGGCACCTGCTGCCCGATGGCGTGGGCCTTCTCGGCGTTTTCCGCATCGTGCACCAGCATGGCCGCGCCCACGTCCTGCACCTGCCACGCCAGTTCTGCCGCCGCGAGGCGGGTATTGAGCGGGACCAGCACCGCGCCCACCCGGGGCAGCGCGTGCACCCAAGTGACAAAGGCCGGGCTGTTGGCCATAAGCAAGGCGACCCGTTGCCCCGGCCCGACCCCCATGGCGGCCAGCTGCCACGCCACGGCGTTGGCCGCGGCGTCCAATTGCGCAAAGGTCCACGTGCGTTCGTCCGCGATCAGCGCAAGCCCGTCGGGCGTTAGGTGCGCCCGGCGGGCCAGCCAGTCAGGCAGCATCTCCGCCGACCCCTTTCACCCCAAGAGCAACCCGACCGCAAAGAGCAAGCCAAACACCAGGTGCAGGCGGCCCGTGCCTTTCAGCACCGGGTTCAGCGCCGCGCCGGCGGCGCCGCCCAGCACGGTCTTCACCAGCGGCAAGGACACCAACAGCGACAGGAAAGGCAGCAGCACCCATGGACCCTGCGCCCCAGCCAATAACAGCCCCAGCGGCACCGCGTACGCCCCGGCCACCAGCGCGGCATACTGCACCCGGGTGCCCCGGTCCCCGAGCCGCACCGCAAGGGTGCGTTTGCCGGCCGCCCGGTCGGTGGGGATGTCCCGCAAGTTGTTGACCACCAGGATGGCAGTCACGAGAAAGCCGACCGGCAGCGACGCGGCCAAGGCCAGCGGGTCCACGGACAGCGCGTGCACGTAGTGGGTGCCCACCACCGCCACCACGCCGAAGAAGAGGAAGGCGAACACGTCCCCAAGGCCGTGGTACGCGAGGGGCCACGGCCCGGCGGTGTACAAAATGCCGGACGCGATGGAGGCTAGCCCCACCGCGAGGATCGGCCACCCGCCCCGGTAGACGAGGTACAGCCCGATCAAGAAGGCCAGGCCAAAGCAGACGGCCGTCCCGCGGGCCACCTGCGCCGGGGTCAACAGCCCCGCATGGGTCACCCGCACGGGACCTGTGCGGGCTTCGTTGTCGGCGCCACGCTTGAAGTCAAACAGATCGTTGGCCAGATTGGTCCCGATCTGGATCAGGAGGGACGCGGCCAGGGCGGCCAAAAACGCGCCCAGATGAAACGCCCCAGCGGCCTTCCACGCGGTCGCGCTGCCGACCAGAACCGGCACGACAGCGGCCGGCAGCGTCGGGACCCGCGCCGCGAGAATCCAGACGCGCACAGGTCCCGGCCGCTCTTGCGCCGGCCGTTGCCCTGCCGCTGGCCGCGTCCCCGCCGCGGGCGGCAATCCCGCCCCCGGCTGCGGCCCCGCCAATTGGACTTTATGGGAACCGTGGGAACTTGGAGAAGTCGGGCTCGCGTTTCTCAAGGAACGCATTCTTCCCTTCCTTCGACTCGTCGGTCAGGTAAAACAGCAGCGTCGCGTCGCCCGCCAGCTGCTGCAGGCCGGCAAGGCCGTCGGTGTCCGCGTTGAACGCGGCCTTGAGGAACCGTATGGCCGTCGGGCTCTTCTTGAGAATCTCCCGCGCCCACTGCACCGTCGTTTCCTCGAGCTTGTCCAAGGGCACCACGGCGTTGACCAGGCCCATCTCCAGCGCTTCCTGGGCCGTGTACTGGCGGCACAGGAACCAGATCTCCTTGGCCTTCTTAATGCCGACGGTGCGCGCCAGCAGCGTCGCCCCGTAGCCTGCGTCGAAGCTGCCTACCTTGGGCCCGGTCTGCCCGAAGATCGCGTTGTCGGCGGCGATGGTCAAGTCGCACACCAAGTGCAGCACGTGCCCGCCGCCGATGGCGTAGCCCGCCACCATGGCGATGACCGGTTTGGGCAAATACCGGATTTGCCGCTGGAGGTCCAAGACGTTGAGGCGCGGGACCTGGTCGTCGCCTACGTACCCCCCGTCACCCCGCACCTTCTGGTCGCCGCCGGAGCAGAAGGCCTCGGTGCCCGCGCCGGTCAAGATGACGACGCCGATATTGCGGTCCTCCCGGGCATCGGCAAACGCGTCCATCATTTCCATGACCGTCAGCGGTCGGAACGCGTTGCGCACGTGGGGGCGGTTGATGGTGATCTTCGCGATCCCCTCGGCCTTTTCATACAAGATGTCGGTGTACGTCTTGGCGGTTTGCCACTGGATGGACGACATGCCTCTTCTACCTCTCTTCCTGGGAATCTTTCTGGGAATCCCCCTGGAATCCGGCTGCGGCCGGCAGTGGCGCTGGAGCCGGCCCATGTTCCGGCCCGTTATGCCTGTGCAAGAACGCGAGCACCTGCTCCACGAACGCTTGGGGCTGCTCCACGTGCACCGCGTGGCCTGCCCCGGCGACGATGGCCGTTTCCGCCCGGGGCATCCGTGCCGCCATTTCCCCCACAAGCCGCCGGTACTTTTCGTCCAGCTCACCGGCCATGAGCAGGCAGGGCATGGAAACCTGGCCGAGCCGCTCCACCAGCGGCTCCTGCGCGCCCGCGCCCATCCCCCGCAGGCTGTTGGCGAGCCCTTCCGGACGCTGGCGCAACCGCTGCGCCCGGATGGCGGCCCGGACGCTTTCCGGGAGCCGCTGCTGGGTGGCAAACAAAGGCAGCTGCTCCCAGCGCTGGACGAAGGCTGCGACGCCTTCTCGTTCGATGAAGGCCGCGAGCTCCTCATCCTGCTTGATCCGGGCCGCCCGCTCGGCGGCGTCGGCGATGCCCGGGGACGCTCCCACCAGCACCAGCGACCGCACCCGCTCCGGTGCCGCCAGCGCCAGGTGGAGGGCCACCCGCCCGCCCATGGAATAGCCCAGCACGTGGCTGCGCCGTATACCGAGGGCGTCCAGCAGGCCCAGGAGATCCTCCACGCACCGCTCCATGCGGTAGCGCCCGGGGTCTGTGGGGGCATCGGTTTCCCCATGGCCCAACAGATCCGGCGCGACGGTGCGGTATTGCGCCGCGAGGGCCGGCAAAAGCGGCGCCCACGTGTCGCCGCTGCCGGTGAAACCGTGCAGCAGCAAGAGGGGCGGGCCTTCGCCGGCCACCTGTACCCGGTATGTGACGCCGTTGACGAGGATGCGCATCAGCCGCCCGCCACCCCGGACCGCTCCCGGATATCGTCCAGCACCGGGCCCAGGTCCTTGAGCACCGCGTCATACACTTGCCGGTGCAGCGCGTAATTGCGGGCCCGCTCGGTCGTCACCTCGATCACATCCAATCCCGGCGCCTTAAGCGCCTGCGTCACCGCCGCCCGGAAACCGTCCCAGCCGGACGCCCGTACGAACCGCCCGCCGTACATCTCCACCGCGGGGCGGAAGTCGAGGCCAAGGGGCGTGCCGAACAAGGTTTCAAAGTGCGCCGGGTGAGCCGCTTGGGGCAGGAACGAGAAGATCCCGCCGCCGTCGTTGTTGATGACGATGATGGTAGCGTTCAGGCGGTGCAGCTTTGCGGCCAAAAGGCCGTTGAGATCGTGGTAGAAGGAAAGATCCCCGAGGACCAGGACTACGGGGACGCCGGCCGCAGCCGCCGCGCCCAGCGCAGACGAAACGACGCCGTCGATGCCGCTCGCACCCCGGTTGCCCAGCACCCGCACGGCCCGGGGGACGCACGGGAAAAACGCGTCCATGTCCCGGATGGGCATGCTGTTGCCGACGTAGAGCACCGTCCCGCCGGGCAAGAGCGTCGCCAGCTCGTGGAACACCCGGCCTTCAAAGGGCTCCGCCAGCCCCTCGACCTGCTCGGCAATCCGCTCCCGGGTCGCCCGGTTGAGGGCCTGCCACAAGTCCAGCCAGCCGGCGGTGTCCGGCGCCGCGCTCGCCTGCAGCGCTGCGACCAAGGCCCGGCACAAACCGGCCGGGTCGGCGTAGACCATGCGGCGGGCGGCCAGCACCGGGTCCCGCCACTGGGCGCCGGGGTCGACCACCAGTTGCGGCTTCTCCGCCCAGCGCTCAAGGTACAGAAGCAGCGGCTTGGACACCGGCAGCGCGCCGAAGCGCAGGATGAGATCGGGCTCCAAGCCCTCCGCCGCCCGCCGGTCCCGGAGAAAGACGTCGTAGGCATCGATCACCGGGTGTTCGCTGAGCGCGGGCTGACCGTCCGGTTTGCGAGAGGCTTCCGGTGCGGATGGCGCCGGCCTAGCCTCAGGCGGCGCCGGCCGAATCTCGGGCAGTGCCGGCCTATCCTCGGGCAGCGTCGGCCAATCCGCGGGCAGCGCCCGCAGGCCCGATAGGGGGTCCGCCAGCACCGGCCAGCCAAGCTGCGCTGCGAGGCTCAAAATGGGGCCGGCCGCGTCCTGCGGGGTATCGGGCCCGCACACGATGACGCCTCGCCGGGCCTCCCGGAGCTCCTGCGCCAGCTCCTGGACCGCAGCGGCGGGCAACGTGGGTTTCCCGGCCGCGACGGCGGTGTAAGGCTCCCCGGCCGCGCGGCCCACCCACGCCGCCGGAGCGGTCTGTGCAGCGTCCGGCATAGGCCCCGGAAGCGGCACCAGCGGTTCCCGCAACGGGAAGTTTAGATGCACCGGACCGGCCGGCACCGCCCGCGCCAGGGCGGCGGCGCGGCTGGCACACGTCCGGGCATAGCGCAGCATGGACGTGGTGGCCTCCGGCAAGGGCATGTCCACAAACCATTTCACGTGCGAACCGAACAGCCGCACCTGGTCGATGGTCTGGTTGGCCCCCACATCCCGCATCTCGTGGGGCCGGTCCGCGGTGAGCACGACCAAGGGCACGCGCGAGTAGTACGCTTCGACCACCGCGGGCAGGAAATTGGCCGCGGCCGTGCCGGATGTGCAGACGAGGGCAACCGGCTCCTCGAGGACGCGCGCCATGCCCAACGCGAAAAAGGCGGCCGAGCGCTCATCCACATGCATCCAGACCCGCAGCCCCGGATGATCGGCGCACACCATGGCGATGGGGGTCGACCGGGAACCCGGGCAGAT
>PKQR01000092.1 GCA_017578085.1 Bacillota bacterium | reverse complement strand
CAGGAGCCCCAGCGCGGCGATGTGATCGTCTTCCGGTATCCGGCCAACCCGCGCCAGCATTTCATCAAGCGCATCATCGGCATCCCGGGAGATGAGATCATCATTTCGCGCGGCACCGTGTACGTGAACGGCGTGGCGCTGGAGGAACCCTACATCAACGGCCCTATGTTCGGCTCCTTCGGCCCCGTCGTGGTGCCACCCAACCACTACTTCGTGTTGGGGGACAACCGCAACAACAGCGAAGACAGCCGTGATCGCCGCGTCGGGTTTGTGCCGCGGGACCTCATTGTCGGGCGGGCCATCTGGCGCTACTGGCCGCTTTCGGAAATGTCCATCTTGAGGACGCCGGCCACGTTCCACGTGGTGCCCGCGCCCTCCTCCTCATAGGCGCGGATCCATCCTTGAGCGTTTCTGCGTCAATCGTCGGGCGAATCAGCGGGCGTTCCGGCCGCCAAGGGTATGCGCAGTTCCCATCCCGGCAGGATGAAGTCCGGATTGGCGATCCGGTTCAAGTCGGCCAGCCGGGCGTACGCCAGCGGGTCGCCCAAGAGCTGCCCGCTGATACGCCACAGCGTGTCGCCCTCGCGCACCACATACCGCAGCTCATAGTGCGTCCCGCCGGCGGGCGAGCCGTTTGGGCCGTTGCCCACCGGGCCTACCGTGACGGCGACTGGTCCTGGTAAGACGACTGCCGCCGGCACAGCAGCCGCAGGTGCGGCCGCCGACGGTGCGGCGGGCCGAGCCGCCCCTACCGGTTCGTTAGCCGACGCCGCAGCGGCCAGGCTCCGCTGGCGCGCGCCTGCCAGTGCTTGCTGAAGCGTTGCGTGGCGGGCCTTGAGCGCGTGCAGCTCAGCCATCAGTTGCGCCGCTTCCGACTCCTGCCGGGCCAACGCCTGCCGCAGTGCCGGCAGGGAACCGGGGAGCCCAGGCAGCCAGGCGAAGGCGGCCAAGAGCAGCAAGACCAGCGGCCAGCCAAGGGCGGCAGCCCGCCTTCGCCGGACCGGGATCGGTCCCGCTGTGCGGGCTGCCGCGGCGGCCGCCGAGTCTTCGTCATACACCCAAAAGCCGGCCAAGGGCGTCAATTCCCCGTCCTGCCAGTGAAACATCCCTTGGCGCATGTTTACGGGGTCTATGATGTAGGTGAGCTGCCACCACTCGGGGAAGTATCGCTCGGCCAGGATGTGGTCGTACGACGTCGGGCGGGCGCCGTAGCCCGGGTGGGTGTGAAACCACCCGACGACCAGTTGCCGGGCGCCTTGCCGGCGCCACCGCGCGTAAAAGAAATCCCAGTCCTGCTGCGCGAAGCGAAAGGGTCCGAGAACCGGGGAACCGTGGGGGGAGGGAAGGGCGTCTTCGACGAGGATGAGCGGACCCTCCTCATCGCGGCACGCGCGCCCCAGCAATACTCCTCCCGCCTCGCGAGGCGGCTCGTGGGCGGCGGCCAACTGGTCGATGACGTCCCAGGCGGCGCGCCGCAGGTAGACCCGCAGCGGGACGGCGTCGCGGCCAACAAGCCGCGCCCCGGACGGCGCTCGGCCGGGTGGAAGGGCGTCTTTGCGCGGCCCGCGCCGGTGCCACGGCGGGCTGCTCTGCTCGGGCATGGCCATCCCCCCCTCCGTTTAGGGAGAGGCTTCGCGGTGTACCCAGCCAAATCCTGCTGGTTACGGCAGGCGAGACCAATGGACAGGAGAAGAAAAGGAGGGCGTCGAAGCACGGCAAATTGGGACAGGTCAGGGGTCGCTGGAGGCGCGACGGACATCCAAAGGAGGCCGACGGCGTGCAGGTGACCGTCCGCACCTTTGCGGCTTTGGCGGAGGCGGTGGGACAACGGACTTTGACGCTCGATTTGCCCCCTGATGCGACCGTCCAGGAGGCCTGGCGGCAATTGGTCGCGGTCTGCCCGCCCATCGAGCGTTTCGAGCGCCGCTTGCTGGTGGCGGTGAACCTCTCCTATGCGACGTGGCAGACGCGCCTGGCGGAAGGGGACGAGGTGGCCTTCATGCCCCCGGTGAGCGGTGGCAGCCCGGGCGTGGAGGCCAACACGTCTTTCGAGATTACCGACCAACCACTGTCCGCGGACGCGCTCATCGCCAAGGTGGTGAACCCGAGGGCTGGGGCCGTGGCCCTTTTTGCCGGCGTGGTGCGCGAGTTCACCGGCGAGCGGCGGACGGTAAGCCTTGAGTACGAGGCGTACCGGGAAATGGCCGTGCAGGAGATGGCGCGGATCGGGCGGGAGGTGGCCAACCGCTGGCCCGACGTGCGGCTGGCCATCACCCACCGGGTCGGGGCCTTGGGCATTGGTGAGGCGAGCGTCATGGTGGCGGCCGCAGCTCCGCACCGGGACTCAGCCTTCTCAGCGGCGCGTTACGCCATCGACCGCTTGAAGGAGATCGTGCCCATCTGGAAAAAGGAGCGCTGGGAAGACGGCGAAGAGTGGGTCGGGCCGCAAACGGGCCCCGGCGGCGCGCGTCCCGCTCCGTCCAGAGAGGCGAGGACGGTGCTCCAGGCCCAGGAAGACGAGCGCCGGCGCGTTGCCAGGGAACTCCATGACGGGGCGGCGCAAACCCTGGCGAACTTGGTGCTCCGGGTGGAAGTCTGCGAGCGCCTGATGGACACGGATCCCGACCGGGCCAGGGAGGAACTGCGCCGGCTGAAGGAGCTCCTGCGGACTAGTCTGCGGGATATCCGCCAGGTGATTGCCGACCTCCGTCCCCTGGTCGTGGAAGAACAAGGGCTCTTTGAGGCGCTGCGGCTCTACGCCTCCGAATTCCAGCAGCGCAGTGGCATAGCGGTGGATTTGGAGTTTGACGGCGAGCTTACCCGTCTCGATCCCCAAGTGGAGCTGGCCGCTTTTCGGTTGATTCAGGAATGCCTCAACAACGCCAACAAACATTCGGGCGCGTCCTGCGTCAAGGTAAGGGTAGTCCGCCGGGACCGGGAACTGCAGGCGGAGGTGCGGGACGACGGGCGGGGGTTTGACCCGCACGCGGTTCGTACCGGAAACCGGTTTGGCCTGCAGGGGATGCGCGAGCGGCTCCATTTGCTGGGGGGATGGATGGAGCTCGAGGCCGCGCCCGGACAGGGGACCACCGTGCACTTCGGAATTCCAATATGAGAAAAATCGGGTGGCGTCCGGGAGGACCTGCGCAAGAGGTGTCGAATTATCCGCGCAAGTCTGGCTAACAGTGCTGTTGCGCAACACGCTGGTTTACCGGACAGACTCGAGGGCAAGCCGGGGACGCGGAGCCTTGAGTCGATGCCGATGGGGTTGTCGGGGCGGGAGGCCAGGTCTCCCCGGACCCGGCGCCATCGACGCTGGTCGTCAGGCTGCCGTTGAGGTTAGGGGAAGCGTGCGGGCGAAAGCCTGCCCGGCCGGCCGATCGGCCCGGGCAGGCGTTTTGTCTAGCTGCACCGGCGGAGGGGTCCCGATGCGCTCTCCCGGAGAAGAGCTCTACGAAAAGGGATTGTGGGCCTGGGACCAGGGACTGTTCGTCTTCGCGGCCGAATGTTGGCGCCGGTCGCGGGACGAGGCCCGCCGTACGGGCAATAGGTCAGGTGTCATGCGCAGCCTCAACGCCCTGGGGTGCATCGAGTATGAGCTGGGCCGCTTTCGAGCGGCGCAAGCCCTCTGGAGGCGGGCAGAGGCGTTGATGGAGACGGAGCCCGGCTGTGACCCGCGCTTCCGGGTCAAAGTGATGATCAATCTGGCCCTCGCGGCGTACGTCACAGGGCGGATAGAGGAGGCGCTCATGTACCTCCGGGCTGCCCGGGGTTGGTGCGGCGACCTTGGGCCTTTTTGGATCATCCACGTTGAGCAGTGTGCCTGCAGTATCTGGATGACGCTGGAGCGATGGGACGAAGCCGAGGCGGCCGCACGGCGCGCCCTGGAGTTGCTGGCGGGCCAGGAGGCCGATCCGCGGGTCGCACACCTCCAGACCAACCTGGGTCAGATCTGCTTGGAGCGGGGCGAGTTGGCGAGCGCCACCGCCTACCTGGAAGCGGCGCGGGAGCTGCTGGAGCGCCTCGGGCCGGACCCAAACCTCGGGTACACGTACGGGGCCCTGGGACGGCTGTACTACTTGCTGGGTGACCTGGACCGGGCGGTGGCCTACGGCAGCGAGGCGCTGCGGGTGCTCTGGCCCAATGTGCTGGCCACGCACAAGGCCGAAGTGGCCTTGGTGAGCGAGCTGTTTGGCTGGATCGCCTTGGCGGTAGGGGATCGCCAGGTCGCCCTGATGGACCTGCAGCGGGCCAGCACCTATTTTGCCCAGTCGTACCGCTGGCGCGATTGGTCCCGCGTCAACCGGTTGCTGGACAAACTTGTTCGCGAGTGGGGTCACGGTGCCGACCGGGCCAACGGTCGTGCCGCGAGGATCCATCCCGAATCCATGGAGCGGTTGCGCTATTTCACCACGCTGCTGGACCTGCTGGATTCCATCGAAAGCCTGTACCCGGACGTGCGGCAAAAGGCCGAGCTAACCGGGCGCTACGCCCTTAGGGTGGGCCAGGCGCTGCGGTTGTCCTCGGAAGATCTCGACGCCTTGAGCCACGCGGCCAAGCTGCACGACATCGGCTTGACGTCGCTGGATCCGGAAGTGGTGCGGCAACGCGAGCCCGCCAGCCCGGTGGCCAGGAACCGGATGCGGGCGCACCCGCTGTTTGGGGAAAAGATCCTGAGCCTGTTCCCCCTGCCAGACCTGTGTTGCGACGCCGTCCGGCACCATCACGAGCGCTATGACGGCCTGGGGTTTCCCGATGGCCTGGCCGGGGAGGACATTCCGCTGTTGGCCCGGATTATCGCCGTGGCGGCCACGTACGTCAGCTGTAGCCTCCGGCACGGGCATTCCGCCGCAATGCTGGAACTGGCGCGCCGGCGGGGGCAACATCTGGACCCCCGACTGGTTGACGTCTTCACGGCCATGCACGATCCCGTGCAAGCTCCCGTCGCGGCAAGTCACTGAAGTTCCCTGCGGCCCATGGGCGGCGGCGGGCCACGAAGCGCAAAGGAGGGGCGGGCAATGCGGCGTTGGTGGTGGCGGCTGACTGCGGCGCAGCGCTTGCCCTGGGTAGCTTTTGCGGGGCCCGTACGGCCCCCGCCCCTGCCGGACCGGCGCGCCTAAGGGGACTGCGGCCTGGCAAGACTAGCCGGTGCGGGGGTGGGGCCGGTGAAGATCCGCGTTCTCGGCGCAGGATTTGCCGGCGTACGGGCGGCCCTGGACCTGGACCGGCTGCTCGGGCGCCAGGGGGTAGACATCAGCATCATCAACAAGGACCCATACCACGAGCTGACCACCGAGATCTATCGCCCGGCGGCGGGCCGGGACGTGCGGGTGCTGGCTGTGCCCCTCGAAGATATCTTTGCCGGCACCAGCGTCGCCGTGGTGCAGGGTACCGTCACTGACATCCGGCTGCGGGAGCGCCAGGTGGTCCTGGACCGGCAGCGGATCCTCAAGTTTGACCGGCTTGTCGTGGCCCTGGGCAGCGAGCCCGAGTATTTCTCCATCCCGGGATTGCGGGAGAACAGCCTCACGTTAAAAAGCCTCAACAGCGCCGAGAACATCCGGCGGCACATCGACGCCATGTTGTCCCAGGCCGCGGCGTTGGCGAACCCCGCCGACCGCCAGCCGTTTGCCACGGTGATCATCGCGGGCGCGGGATTAACGGGGGTCGAGCTGGCGGGGGAGCTGGCGGACCAGCGACCGGTCCTGGCGCGGCGCCACGGGCTAGTCCCTGAGGAAATCCGGATCATCACCGTCGAGGCGGCCCCCGACATTTTGCCCGGCTTCGACGACGCCTTGATTGAGGCCGCCACGGACATGCTGATGCGCAAGGGAGTGAGCCTCATCCTGGGAACCCCGCTGCGGGCCGTCGAACCCGGGGCGGTCGTGCTGGAGGACGGGACACGCATCGCGGCCCGCACCATCATCTGGAGCGGCGGCGTCCGGGCGAACCGCTTGATTGAGAAATGTTTCACCACCCGCAACCGCGGGCGCGCCGTGGTCAATGAATACCTGCAGTCGGTGGACGACCCCACGGTGTACATCATCGGCGATGCGGCCCTGGCCATCAACACCCGCACGGGTCAGCCCGTGGCGCCCACCGCCCAGCACGCCGTGCAGCAAGGCAGGCTCGCGGCCCGCAACATCTGGGCCGAGCTCAAGGGGCGGCCGCTCCGCGCGTACAGGGCCAGGACGATCGGCGTTCTGGCCACCGTCGGGCATGACGTGGGGCTGGCCCACATAGGCCCCATCAAGCTGTTCGGCCGGTTTCCCGTCGTGGTCAAGGACCTGAATACCTGGCGGTACATCCTCTCCTTGGGAGGAACGCGCCTGTTGCTCAAGGTGCTGTGGCGGAACGGGCGGCTGCGCTGGGCGCGCGCCTAGAGCCATTGGCCGGGCTGACCGGGCGATGGTAAACTGGAGGTGATTACCCACAGCAGCGGTGTAAGGGGTGTTGCGGCGTGGAAGCCATGGTGCCGGAGCCGGATGCGGCCCTCATCGTCGTCGATGTGCAAAACGACTTTTGTCCCGGCGGGGCGTTGGCCGTGAAGGACGGCGACGCGGTGGTGCCGGTGCTCAATGAGTGGATCCGGCGGTTCTCCGCGGCGGGACGGCCGGTCGTCTACACGCAGGACTGGCACCCGGCCGACCATTGCTCGTTCAAGGAGCAGGGCGGGATCTGGCCGGTGCACTGCGTGCAAGGGTCCCCGGGCGCCGACTTTCACAAGGACCTGGTGGTGCAGGGGGTCGTCTTTCGGAAAGCCTTTTCCCGGGACAAGGAAGGATACAGCGGCTTCGACGGACGGTTAAGCGGCGGGGGGGACCTGGAGGCGCAGCCGGACCTGGCCAGCTGGCTCAAGGAGCGCGGCGTGCGCAAAGTCTACGTCGGCGGGCTTGCTACGGACTACTGCGTGCGGGCCACCGTGCTCGACGCCTTGCGCCACGGGTTCGAAGCCGTCTTGATTCGCAATGGTTCCCGGGCCGTGAATGTATCCCCGGGCGATGAGGAAAAGGCAGTCGCCGAGATGCAGGCAGCCGGTGCGGCCGTGATCGGTTAACCTGCGCCTCCTCTTGGCCTATTCGGCGCCCTCATCCTCGGGCGGGGCAGGCTCGTCGCTGACGTCGTCGGCGCCGCCCGGGAACAGGTTGAGCGGATCGCCGCTCAACACCAGAACAACCTGATAGCCTTTGCTTTTGGCCCGATTGTACAGGGTGGCCACGGTAGCCGGCGACACGCCGAGACGGCGTGCGATGGCCTGGTTGCTGTGGCCCATTTCTTTTAGCGCAACGACTTGGCGTTCCCGGAAGCTGAGTCGTTCAACGCCCCGGATCTCGATCTGCACAGGCCGCCGCCCCCGCGCCCCGCAAGTTATCCACAAATTGTGGACAACTTGTGGACAAAATGAGGACAAGATGAGGACAAAATCTCTTGCAGCGGAGTCTCTTCGTTCTGCCGCCGGGCCGATCCTGCCCCCAGGCCTGTGGATAACCCGTTGATCACCATCAGTGGACAAACCATCGACAAGCCGCCGGCAGCGCGGCATCGGCGGACGGCGCAACGGGGCGCCGCCCGCCGGGACCGCTGGCAGTCCACGGTCGACGTTTAGAGCGGAAAGCTCGGGGAGCGGGCAGGTGGGTTTAACGGTCAGGTTAGACGATTAGCCTACCAGATGTCACCAGCTGGTGGCGCCGCCCTCGACGGGGAGAACGACGCCCGTGATAAAGCTGGCCGCGTCTGAGGCCAGGAAGACGGCGGCGGCGGCTATATCCCAAGGGGTGCCGAGCCGGCCCAGGGGATGGCGCGCCACAAGCTCGGCGTACTTGTCCGGGTCCTGGCGCAGATCCGCGGTCATCGGCGAAGCCACCCAGCCGGGAGCGATGGCGTTGACCCGCACCCGGTGAGGGGCGTAACTGATGGCCATGGCTTTGGTCAGGGCGATGAGGCCGCCCTTGCTGGCGCAGTAGGCGTGGGTGTCGTACGGGGGCCGCGGTCCGACGAGCGCGTCGTCCGAGGAGATGTGGATGACGGCGCCGCCGCCGGCCCGGATGATGGCTGGCACGGCGTATCGGGAAACCAGGTAGGGGCCGGTCAAATTGACGGCCAGCACCTGGTGCCACGCTTCCTCCGGACACTCGGTTACTGGCCCGTCCCCAAGGGGGCGACCGCTGATGCCGGCGTTGTTGACGAGGATGTGCAGGGGTCCGTCAGCGGCGGTGACCCGCTCCACCATGCGCTGGACCTGTTGGGGTGAGGTGACGTCCGCGGGGATGAACTCCACGGGCAGGCCGGCGGCCTTGAGCTCCGCCTCGAGCTGCTGGCCTCGCTCCAGCGCGATGTCGCAAAAGAATACCCGCGCACCCGCCAGGGCAAACAGCCGGCACATCTCGCTGCCGATGCCCCCGGCGCCGCCGGTGATGAGGGCCGTCTTGCCGGCGAGCAACCCGTCGAAGGCGTGCGTGTTCACTCCGGGCGCACCTCCGCCTTTTCCGCCCGGCGCCGGGATGTGCCCTTGGGAGCCGAGGCCTTTTCCGCCGTCCCGTGGGCGCGGGCGCGCGGCGTCTTGGCGGCCCCATGGGATTCCGCAGCGTAGCGGCAGTACGGCTGGATGGGGCAGGCGTGGCACTGGGGATTCCGGGCGTGGCACAACGTCCGCCCGTGGTGGATCAGCCAGTGGTGCGCCCGGCTCCACAGTTCCTCCGGGATGACCTCCATGAGCTGCAGCTCAGTCTTGAGAGGGTCCGGGGCGTCGGCAAGCCCGATGCGGTTGGCGACGCGAAAGACGTGGGTGTCGACGGCGATGGCCGGCCGGTCAAAGGCGTTGCTGATGACCACGTTGGCCGTCTTGCGCCCTACCCCCGGCAGCTGCATGAGCTCCTCGCGGGTGTCGGGCACGCGCCCGTCGTAGCGTTCCAGAAGGATCCGCGACAGCTCGACGATGTGCTTGGCTTTGCTGCGGTAAAGGCCGCAGTCCTTGATTTCCTCCGCGAGCTCGTCCGGGCTCATGCTGGCGAAGTGTTCCGGCCTGTTGCAGCGGGGAAACAAGCGCGCGGTCACGATGTTGACCCGCTTGTCCGTGCACTGCGCGGACAGGATGCACGCCACCAGCAGCTCAAAGGG
>PKQR01000091.1 GCA_017578085.1 Bacillota bacterium | reverse complement strand
TTTTCCGGTGCGTATAGCGGAGGGGAAACACCCGTTCCCATTCCGAACACGGCCGTTAAGCCCTCCAGCGCCGATGGTACTGCCCGGGCAACCGGGTGGGAGAGTAGGTCCGCGCCGGAAAACTTTTTATTCCTCGGTAGCTCAATGGTAGAGCGCTCGGCTGTTAACCGAGTGGTTGCAGGTTCGAATCCTGCCCGAGGAGCCAAAGGTGGCCTGGAGAAACATCTCCAGGCCACCTTTTGTTTTCACTCGCGTTATGCAGGCGGGGAGCGTGTTGATTCCCTCTATCCGGGCGCGGAGACGGGCTGGTTTCGCTGTTTTCCACAAGTTGTCGTTCCTCCCAAGGGCAGGACCCGTTAGTTATCCAGCGAAGTTTTTAAATTCGCGCGGGCAGGCCGCGTGCCCGGCGGTTCAGCCGCGGGGTTTTGTAAGTAATTACTTCGAAGGGGGAAGAAGGATGAGGGGTCACTTTCGTGCTCGCTACGTGAGGCTGATGGGCGTCGTGCTGGTCGCACTGCTCATCGCCTCGTCCGCGGTGACGGTGTTCGCGCAGCGGACGCAGTTCATCACCATCGCCACCGGTGGCACCGCGGGGGTCTACTACCCGCTGGGCGGCGCGATGGCGGAGATCTTCAACCAGAACGTCCGGGGCGTCAATGTGAGCGTCCAGGCCACGGGTGCTTCGGTGGCCAACGTCAACATGATCGCCCAGGGCCAGGTGGAGCTGGCGCTGATCCAGAACGACATCGCCTTCTACGCCGCCAACGCCCAGGAGATGTTCCAGAACCGCATCGGCAACCTGCGGGGCATCACCACGCTGTATCCTGAAGTGATCCAGTTGGTGGCCCGGGCCGACGCGGGCATCCGGTCCATCGCTGACCTGCGGGGGAAGCGGGTGGCTGTGGGCGACGCCGGATCGGGCACTGAGGCCAACGCCCGCCAGATCTTGGCTGCGGCTGGTTTGACCTATAACGACATCACCGTGCGGTACCTGTCCTTCGCCGAGGCCGCCAACAATCTGCGGGATGGCCACATCGAAGCGGCCTTCGTGACGGCGGGTATCCCGACCGCGGCCATCCAGGACATCGCCGCGCAGCGGGACATTGTGATCGTGCCCATCGGCGCTGATCTGCTGGAGAAGCTCCGCGCCGACTATCCGTTCTACACGGGCGTCGTCATCCCGGGCGGCACCTACCGCGGCGTGAACCACGACGTGCATACCGTGGCCGTCAAGGCCATGCTGGTCGCGCGGGCCGACCTGAGCGAGGACCTGGTCTACAACATGACCAAGGCCTTCTTCAGCCACCTCGACCGGATGGCCGCCGCCCACGCTGCCGGCCGCCTGATCAGCTTGGAGACCGCGCTGGACGGCATGCCCATCGAGCTGCACCCCGGCGCCGCCCGCTACTACGCGGAGGTTGGCCGCTAATCGGGGTGCACCGCCCAGCGGCCCGTTGCCCGCGCGGGGTGGGGGGGTCTGCGGGCCTCCCCACCCTGGCCGTGCCTGAGGGGTTGCGGGGACAAGCCCGCACACGGCGCCGGGCAGCGCTTCTCGTCCTGATGCTTGCGGCCGTGGCCGCCTTTGCCGCGGCCGGGCGCGACGCGGTGCGGGCAGCGGGGAGCGAAGGGGAGCTCGGGTGCGGGCCGGGGCAGTGGCTGGTGGAGGTCCTTCCAGCGGTGACCGAGCCCGCTGGTCCGCCATTGCTGCAGGTACCCGCCGGTTGCAGCAAACCCCGGCTGGGCATCGTTTTCCAGCATTCAGTGGAAAAGAGCCCGGTGGTGGAATGGTTCGAACCGGGCGAGCCGCCGGCGGCCGGCCTCGTCTTGGTGGCGACGGAGTACCGGTCGTTCGGGGCCGGATTGCCTGCGGACGCTCCGCCGGGCGCCCGGTTTGTGCGGCTTGCAGACCGGTTCGTCATCGAGGGGCTAGCGGTGCCCGTGCCGCGCCTGGTGCTGCGGCCCATGCCCTGGACGGAGCACCGTCTGCTGGTCGCGGGCGTGGAGTATGATCTGAGCGGGCTGGCCGAGCCGGGGACGCCCCTCGAGATACAGGTTGTACGGTGTGTTGCAAGAATTTGAGGACGACAAAAGGAGGCGCCGCCGTTGACCACTCGCAAACCGCCCACGGCAGGAACCGGCGACCCTATGCCGGAGAAGCCGGCTGGCCGGGGCAACGGTGGAGACGGCACGTTGCCGCCGTCGGACGCGCAGGATCAGAACTTTGACCTGGATGAAGTATTGGCCCAGTACGACCGGGAGTCGGCCTTCCGGCGCTTGACGGGCATCACGGGGCGGCTTGTCGCCCTGGTCTTGATCGCGTTTTCCGCGTTCCAACTCTATACAGCTGCGTTCGGCGTGCTCGACGCCCGGATACAGCGGGCCATCCATCTGGCTTTCGGCATGAGCTTGGTGTTCTGGCTTTATCCGGCCAGAAGCCGCGGTGACCGCAAGTCGCTGCCCTGGTACGACGTAGTCCTCGGTCTCTTGGGCGCCGCGGTGCCCCTGTACCTAGTGGTCTTCTACGAGGACATCGTGCGGCGGGCGGGCCTGCCGACCACATTGGACATCGTCGTGGCCGTCTTGGCCGTCCTACTGGTCCTGGAAGGGACCAGGCGCGTCGTGGGGATCCCCATCGTCGTCATCGCCGCCCTCTTCCTGGTCTATGCGTACGTCGGTCCCTACCTGCCCGGGTTCCTGGCCCACCGCGGCTACACTCTCCGGCAGATTGCCAACCATATGTACTACACGACCGAAGGCATCTTCGGCATCCCCCTCGGGGTGTCGGCGACCTTCATCTTCCTGTTCATTCTCTTCGGGGCGTTCCTGGAGAAGAGCGGCATCGGCCGGTTTTTCATTGACCTGGCCAACGCGGTGGCCGGCTGGGCGTCGGGCGGCCCGGCCAAGGTGGCGGTCATCACCAGCGCCCTGGAGGGCACCATTTCGGGCAGCTCGGTGGCCAACACGGTGGGCTCGGGCAGCTTCACCATCCCTATGATGAAGCGCCTCGGATACAGGCCCGAGTTCGCCGCTGCCGTGGAAGCCGCTGCGTCCACGGGCGGCCAGATAATGCCGCCCATCATGGGCGCCGCGGCGTTCTTGATGGCGGAATTCACCGGGATCCCGTACATCGAGATCGCCAAGGCGGCGGTGATACCGGCCATCCTGTACTTTACCGGCATCTTCATCGCTGTCCACTATGAGGCCAAGCGCCTGGGGCTCAAGGGCATTTCACGCAGCCAGTTGCCCAGCGTCTGGTCGGTCCTTAAGTCGCGCGGCCACCTGTTCCTGCCGCTCGTGGGCATCATCTACCTGCTGACGGAAGGCAGCACGCCCATGAAGGCGGCCTTCTACGGGATCCTGTTGGCCGTCGCGGCGGCCATGATCCACCCGTCCACCCGCATGAGCGCGAGGGATATCATCGAGGCCCTGGAGACCGGCGCCCGGTCGGCCCTCGGGATCGTGATGGCGACGGCGGCGGCGGGGATCATCATCGGCGTGATCACCCTCACGGGCCTTGGCCTGAAGCTGGCCAGCGGGCTGGTGGCCTTGGCCCAGGGCAAGCTGCTGCTCACGTTGCTCTTCACGATGCTGGCGTCTCTGGTCCTTGGGATGGGGTCGCCCACGACGGCAAACTACGTGATCACGTCGACCATCGCCGCACCGGCTTTGCTGCAGCTGGGCGTGCCCATCCTCGTGGCCCACATGTTTGTGTTCTACTTCGGCATCGTGGCCGACATCACGCCGCCTGTGGCTCTGGCGGCCTATGCGGGCTCCGCCATCGCCGGAAGCAACCCGCTCAAGACGGGGGTGCTGGCGAGCCGCCTTGCCATCGCCGCGTTCCTGATCCCCTACATCTTTGCCTACAACCCCGCCATGCTGCTCATCGGCGCGACGCCGGGCCTGATCATCCAGATGGCCATTACGGCCGTTCTGGGCATGTTCGGCGTGGCGGTGGCGGCGGGTGGGTTCTACCGGGCGCCGCTGAACATCTTTGAGCGGTTGCTCTTTTTCGTGGGCGGCGTGCTGATGATCGATCCGGGGCTGACGACGGACCTGGTGGGCCTGGTGCTGCTGGCCGCCGGCGTCGCGTCGCAACTGGTCCGGTTGCGCCGGCAGCCCGGGGAGCCTGCGGGGCTCTCCGCCCAAGACTGACCTGCCTGTTGGGTTCAGGCGCCGGGTAGGGGGGGCTAACCCCTCGATAACCGGCACGGTTTCACGGCGGCCTGGGGACAACTCCCCAGGCCGCTTTTTTGTTGCCTGCCTTGTTCCCGGAGCGGTGCACGTTTCTTGCCAGGTGACGGATTTTCTCCCAAGCCTCCTTGACAGCGGCTGTCTGTAGCAGTACCTTATATCATGGATTAGGTAACCCTAATACAGGAAATATCAGTACACTATAGACGGGACAACGGATCATCTGATCACACCAGCGCGGCTATCCACAAAGGAGCCGGGCGGAACCGGGGTGCGGCATGGGCAAGGCATGGTTGTTGGCAGCAACAGTGGTGTTGGCAGTGGCGTCGCTCTTCAGCGGCGTCACGCCGCTCACCCCGGCGGACGTGCTGAAGGGACTCAGCGATGTCCAGGTGCGGGTGCTGGTTCTGAGCCGGATTCCCCGCCTTATGAGCATCTTGCTGGCGGGCATGAGCATGAGCGTCTGCGGGCTTATCATGCAGCGCCTGGCCCAAAACCGCTTCGTGTCTCCGACCACAGCCGGCACGCTGGACGCCACCCGGCTCGGCATCCTCGTCTCCATGCTCTTCTTTGGCGCCGCCCCGCCGCTGGTGCGGATGCTGGTGGCCTTTTCCTTCGCTTGGCTCGCTACGTGGGCGTTCATGCGGATGCTCGAGCGGATTAAGCTCCGGGATCCTGTCTTCATCCCGCTGGCGGGCATGATGTACGGCAGCATCATCGGCTCGGCCGCCACCTACGTGGCTGTCCAGTACGACCTGGTGCAAAACGTATCCTCATGGCTCCTGGGCGATTTCTCCCTCATGATGCGCGGCCGGTATGAGCTCCTGTACGCGGTCGTCCCGGCCCTGGTGCTGGCTTATCTCTACGCCAACCAGTTCACCATCGCCGGGATGGGGGAGGATGTCGCCACCAATCTGGGCTTGAGCTACCGGGCCGTGGTCAATCTGGGGCTTGGGATCGTGGCGGCCACCACGGCCGTCGTGGTGGTGACCGTCGGGACGTTGCCCTTCCTGGGGCTGATCGTGCCCAACTTGGTTTCCATCCTCTGGGGCGACAACCTGCGGCGCCACCTGCCGGTGACGGTGCTCCTGGGCGCCGTCGTCACGCTGGCCTGCGACCTGCTGGGGCGCTGGCTCATCTTCCCGTACGAGATCCCCATCAACGTCACCCTGGGCGTTTTGGGGAGCGTCATGTTCCTGTTCTTGATCGTGAGGAGGACGGCCTATGCAGGCTGAGGCGGCGGTTCCGGCCAGCGTCCGCCGACCGGTGGTCCTGCCCATTGTGGGGCTTGCCATCGCGGCGGCGGTGCTGATTGCGCTCTTCATGGTCATCAACGCCGCCGGCCTGTGGGGCTATGTGCTCCCCCGGCGGGCGGTGCGCGTGGGCGCCATGGCCTTGTCGGGCATCGTCATCGGCGTGTCCACCGTGATCTTCCAGTCGATCACCGCAAACCGCATCCTGACGCCAGGCGTCATGGGGCTGGACCGGCTGTACGTCCTGATCCAGTCCGCGCTCATCTACGTCCTCGGCTCGGCACACCCGTGGGTCAGCAACCTGCGCACCAATTTCGTGCTATGCACCGCGGCGATGGCTTTGTTCGCCGTGGCGCTGCACCGCCTGTTCCTTGACGGCAAGCGCACCAACATCTACGTGATGCTGCTCATCGGGGTCGTGGCCGGTACGCTGTTTGACAGCCTCGCGTCTTTCCTCGTGGTGCTCATCGATCCCAACGAGTTTCTCATCATCCAGAGCCGTATGTTCGCGAGCTTCAACCGCGTCACCGTGGGGCTTTTGTGGCCGGCCGCGCTGATGAGCCTGGCCGTCCTGGCGTGGGCGGCGCCGGCTTTGCGGTATTTGGACGTGCTAGCCTTGGGCCGCGACCACGCGGTGAGCCTCGGGGTCGACTACCCGCGGGCGGTGCGCCGCCTGCTCATCGCGGTGTTCCTGCTGGTGGCCGTCTCCACGGCCTTGGTGGGACCCATCACGTTTCTTGGCCTGATCGTCGCCAATCTGGCTTACGAGCTTTTGGACACGTATCGCCGGGGGCCGTTGATGGCGGCGTCGGCTCTCGGCGGCGTCATCGCCCTGGTGGGCGGGCAGCTCGTCCTTGAGCACCTGCTGGTGTTTTCGGTGCCCCTGCCGGTGCTCATCAACTTTGCCGGGGGCATGTTGTTCATGTACCTCTTGCTGAAGGAGCGATCGGCATGGTAGAGGCGCACGCGATTGTCAAGCGCTACGGCCCGAAGACGGTGCTGGACCAGGTGTCGGTGGCGGTGCAGCCCGGGCAACTGACGTCCTTCATCGGGCCCAACGGTGCCGGCAAGAGCACGCTCTTGTCCATCATGACCCGGCTCGTGCCCGCGGACAGCGGCGAGGTGCGGCTGGACGGGCGGCCCTTGTCCCGCTACGACAGCCGGGAGCTGGCCCGGCGCATTTCCGTCCTGCGCCAGTTCAACCACGTGCCGCTGCGGCTCACCGTGCGGGAACTGGTCAGCTTCGGCCGGTTTCCCTACTCCCAGGGGCGCCTCACCAAGGCCGACGAAGCGGCGGTGGAGCGGGCCCTGGCTGCCATGGAGCTCGAGGACATTCAGCACAAGCTGCTGGACCAGCTGAGCGGCGGCCAGCGGCAGCGGGCGTTTATCGCCATGGTCATCGCGCAGGAGACCGACTACGTCTTCCTGGACGAGCCGCTCAACAACGTGGACATGAAGCACACCGTCCAGGTGATGAAGCTTTTGCGCCGCCTGGTCGAGGAGGAAGGGCGGTCCGTGGTGGTCGTCATGCACGACGTCAACCTCGCGGCCTATTACTCCGACCGGGTGGTGGCCTTGAAGGAGGGATGCGTGGCGTTCGACGGTCCGGCCCGGGACGTGATGGAGCCGGCCACGCTCAAGGACGTGTTCGATATCGAAGTCGCCGTCGGCGAGGTTCACTCTTGCCGGGTGTGCGTTTATTTTGCCGAAGCCGCGCAGCTCTTAGCCAACGGGCGCGCGGCGCAGGACGTCGTCGTGCCGGGGCTCCGTTAGGCAACGGCGCTTCCGGCGGAGCAAGCCTGGGCAAGACAGGAAACAGGGACAGGAGGCGAAACACGTGAGCAAGAAGCTGGCGCTGACTGCGCTGGCGCTGGTGCTGGCGCTCGGTATGGCGGGGGCGGCCGTGGCCGCCAGCCACGATTGGTCGCAGCCTATGGTTATCAAGCACGCGCTCGGGGAAATCGTACTGACCAAGCGGCCGGAACGGGTAGTCGTGTTTGACTTCGGGGCTCTCGAGACCCTGGACAAGCTGGGGGTCCCGGTGGTGGGCCTGCCCAAGCAGGCGCTGCCGGCCCACCTCGCGAAGTACCAGGGCGACGCCTACGCCAACGTGGGCAGCCTGACGGAGCCCGCCTTTGAGCGGGTGTTCGCGGCGCGGCCGGACCTGATCATCATCTCGGGCCGGCAGCAGGCCATGTACGATGAGTTCCGGGCCATTGCGCCTACCATCTACCTGGGTGTGGACTTTGCCCGTTACATGGAATCCTTCGAGGAGAACGTGCGCCTGCTTGCGGCCATCTTCGGCAAGGAGGAGCAGGCGGAGGCGGAGCTGGCCGCCATCAAGCAATCGGTGGACGAGCTGAAGGCCCTGGCCGCCGAGAAGGGCGGGCCGGCCCTGGTCGTCCTGGTCAACGAGGGGCGCGCGAGCGCTTACGGCCCCGGTTCCCGGTACGGCATGATCCACGACGACTTCGGCTTTCCGCCGGTGGATGCGGGGATCGTGGCCTCCACCCACGGCCAGAGCATTTCCTTTGAGTACATCCTGGAGAAGAACCCGGAGTACCTGTTCGTCATCGATCGTACGGCGGCCATCGGCGGCCAGTCGTCGGCTAAGGCCACCATTGAAAACGACCTGGTCAAGATGACCCGGGCATACCAGAACGGAAACATCATTTACCTGGACCCCGCGGTCTGGTACCTGTCGGGCGGCGGCCTCATCTCGGTGGCCCAGATGGTGGAGGAAGTGCGGGCGGCGCTGGAGTAACGACATTTTGCCCCGGCTGCCGAAGACTCGAGCGGGCAGGGGAAACCCTGCCCGCTCCGCGTTTTGAAAGGGGCGGGAGCGTGGGACGCGGGACGGCGAGCGCCACCGGGCCAGGCGAGGCGGCGCCCGGCGGGATGGGCTTCCGCCAGCGCCTCCTAGGCGTCGATGTCGCCCGGGCGCTGGCGATCATCGGGATGCTCATGGTGCACTTCGGCCCCGTGGATGCGCCGGGCCTCGCCGGGGCCCTGTATGCCTTGCCTTATGGCCGCGCGTCGGTCCTTTTCGTACTGGTGGCGGGCGTTGGCGTGTCCCTTTTCGCCCGCTCCGGGCGCAGCCGGGAGGACGTTGCCCGACGCCTCATCTGGAGGGCGTTGGTGCTTTTCCCGCTGGGCCTTTGGCTGCAGAGCCTGGACCACCGCGTGCTGGTGATCTTGCAGGAGTATGCGGTCTTGTTCCTCTTGGCCGCGGCGGTTTTGGATTTTCCGGATGCGGCGCTCTTGGGCCTCGCCGGGGTGTCGGCCGCCGCGGGGCCCGTCGCGTTCCTGCTCGGTCGCATGCACGCGCCGGATCTTTTCGACCAAGGGCCTATCCGGTGGAGCGATCCGCCGTCTGAGATGCTGATGGACCTGGTTGCCTCCGGACCCTACCCGCTGGCCGTTTGGGCGGCGCCGTTTCTCTTTGGGATGTGGATCGGGCGCCGGGATCTGCGCTCGGCCGCGGTGCGGGTGAGGATCCTCACCGGTGGCATTCTTGCGGCGGCGGGCGCGACCGTCCTGTCAGCAGCGCTGGAGTTGGTTTTCCGGCCGCGGTCTTTTCCGGTCACGTGGGCGTGGCTGGTGGTGGACGTTCCCCACAGCCAGATGCCTTTGTGGCTAATCGGGGCCACAGGCGCGGCCGCCGCGCTGCTCGTTCTCTGTCTCGAAGC
>PKQR01000011.1 GCA_017578085.1 Bacillota bacterium | reverse complement strand
TGGCCGTGCATGACCTGGGGCTTACCCCGATCCTTGTGGGCGCCAGCGAAGAGCAGAAGCGGCAGTGGCTGCCGAAGTTCGCCACGGGCGAATGGCTCGCGGCCTTTGCCCTGACCGAGCCCGGTGCGGGCTCGGATCCCGGCGGCATGGTCATGCGGGCGCGGCGCGAGGGCGACGAATACGTGCTCAACGGCACGAAGATCTTCATCAGCAACGGCTCCATCGCCCACGGCGTGACGGTGTTTGCCCGCACGGATCCAAACAGCAAGGGGCCCCGGGGCATCTCGGCCTTCTTTGTGCTGAAAGGAACGCCGGGCTTCACCGCGGTGCCCATGAAGGGCAAGCTCGGTTTGCACGCGTCCGACACCGCACAGCTCTTCTTTGAGGACTGCCGCATCCCGGCGGGCCACCGCCTCGGCGAGGAAGGCGAAGGTTTCCAGATCGCCATGAAAACCTTGGACCGCTCCCGGGCCAACATCGCCGCGCAGGCGCTCGGGGTGGCCGAGGGTGCGTTTGAGTACGCCCTCAACTATGTCCAGGAGCGGCAGCAGTTTGGCCAGCCCGTCGCCTCGTTCCAGGGCGTGCAGTTCATGCTGGCCGACATGGCCACGGCCATCGAAGCGGCCCGGGGCCTGACGTACCAGGCGGCCATCCGGATCGAAGAGGAAGGCAAGGGAGGCGCGCGCCTGGTGACGGCCAACCGGTACTCGGCCATGGCCAAGCTGTTCGCGACCGACGCGGCCATGCGGGTGACGACGGACGCGGTGCAGCTTCTGGGCGGCTACGGCGTCATGCGCGACTACCCGGTGGAGCGCATGATGCGGGATGCCAAGATTTTCCAGATCTACGAAGGCACCAACCAGATCCAGCGGCTCGTCATCGCCCGCAGCTACCTGGGAGGCGCGCGGGCTTGACACAGCCAGCCTTGCCTTCGTCCGGGACGCGGGAGGAGGGCGGGCCGGCTGAGCCGCGCCTGCCGGACCATATCGCGCGCCTGGAGATCCCGACCCCTTACCCAGTGGGACCGGTCAACGCCTACGTCGTCTTTGGCCGTCGCCTCACCCTGATCGACACGGGACCCAACACCGACGAGGGCGAAGCCGCGCTCATAGACGGCCTGCGCGCGCTGGGCGTGGCGCCTGAGGACGTCGACCAGGTGGTGATCACCCATCCCCACGTGGACCATCATGGGGGGCTCGACCGGTTCCTGCGCCGCAATCCCCGGGCGCAGGTGGTCGCGCACGTGGGCGCCGCCCCGTTTTTCGGCGGCAGCCCGGGAGGGCGGCTTGGCTTTTACCGGCAATGGCTCACGGAAACCGGGCTGCCCGCTCCCGCGATCCCCATCGCGTTAGAGGTGCTGCGCCGCTTGGGGGAACTGGAGCCCAAGGCGAGGCCCGGGCGGTGGCTGCAGGACGGCGACCTGATCACCATGGGCGACGGCACGTGGCGGGTGCTGCACACCCCGGGGCATTCCGGCTCCCAGGTCTGCCTGTACCACGAGCCCAGCGGCATCATGTTCACCGCGGACCACGTCCTGCCGCAGGTGTCCTCCAACGCCATCATCGAGCCGCCGCCTGTGCCGGGCGCCGGCCGGCCCCGGACCCTGGTGCAGTATTTGGACGCCCTGCGCCGGGTGGCCGCCTTGCCGGTCCACCTGGCGCTGCCCGGCCACGGGCGGCCGTTTACGGACCTCCAGGCGCTGGTGCACGAGCGGCTCGCGCTGCACGGGCAGAGGCTGCAGCAGCTGCTGGAGAGGCTCGTGATGGGGCCGGCCACCGTGTTTGAGCTGGCTCAAGCCTTGTTCCCGCAGGCTACGGGGGGCCAGCAGCTGGTGCTGGCGCTGTCGGAGGTGCAGGGGCACCTGGATGTGCTGGAGGCCATGGAGCAGGTGCGCCCGGAGCCTGTCGGTTGTGACCCCGGCGCTATAGGTTGTGACACCGGGGCGGGCGAACCGCCAGCGCGGGCCATCGTCTACCGGGCCCGGGAGGCGGCAAGCCGGGGCGTGGGGATCCGCGCGCCGCAGAATAAGTGAAGGGAGTCACTATTGACATCTTCCGGCGCCGCTTCTATAATTGCGCTAGCGTTACAACTTAAAACCAGCGCATCGACCCCCTGTCGATGCTCAAAGGTGCAACTCTTATCGAGAGTGGCGGAGGGACTGGCCCGATGAAGCCCGGCAACCGGCGTCCGCGTCCGGGCGGACGCAAGGTGCCAAATCCTGCCGAATGCCGGCGCAAGGCCCGGCATTTGGAGAGATGAGAGGAGGCACATCTTCCGTAGATGTACCTCTTCTCGTACGGGAAGGGGTTTTTTGTTGCACACCCACGGTTTTCAAAACGGCCAAACTAGCGTGTCCGCCGTCGTCCCCATGCTGCGCCTGGAAAACGTGCACAAGACGTACGGGCGGGGCGCCAATCAGGTGCAGGCGCTGCGCGGCGTCTCCATTGACGTGATGCCTGGGGAGATTTTCGGCATCATCGGCTTGAGCGGTGCCGGCAAGAGCACCCTCATCCGCTGCATCAACCTGCTGGAGCGCCCGCAGGCGGGCCGGGTGTACATCGACGGCGTCGACGTCACCGACTACAAGGGCGCGGCGCTGCGGTCCATGCGGCGGCAAATCGGCATGGTGTTCCAGCATTTCAACCTCCTGACCAACCGCACCGCCCTGGGCAACGTGACGTTCCCCATGGAGATCGCCGGGGTGCCACGGCGGGAGCGGGAGCGCCGGGCGCTGGAATTGCTGGATTTCGTCGGACTGCGGGCCAAGGCGCATCGCTACCCGTCGGAACTGAGCGGCGGTGAGAAGCAGCGGGTAGGCATCGCCCGGGCGCTGGCCTCCGAGCCGCGGATCCTCTTGTGCGACGAGCCCACGTCGGCGCTGGACCCGGAGACGACGGCGTCTTTCCTCAACCTGCTCAAAGACATTAACCGGCGGCTGGGGCTTACCATCGTCATGGTGACGCACCAGATGCACGTGGTGCGGGCGGTGTGCGGCAGGGTAGCGGTGCTGGATCAGGGGCGCGTGGCCGAGCTGGGCTCCGTGGCCGAGGTGTTTGACGCACCGAAGACCGAGGCGGCGCGCCGGCTGGTGAAGGAGGCGGCCATCGGTGCTTAACCAGCAAGTGCTCAACATGCTGTGGCCTGCCCTGTGGGAAACCCTCTACATGGTGGCTGGGGCGGTGTTTTTCGGCCACCTGTTTGGGGTCCCCCTGGGGATCCTGGTGGTCGTCACCAGCCCGGGCCATATCTTGCCCAACCGGTTCGTGCACCGCGTCCTCGGGGTCATCATCAACATCGGGCGCTCGATCCCGTTCATCATCTTGATGGTGGCCATCATTCCCTTCACCCGGTGGGTGGTGGGCACCTCCATCGGCACCACGGCGGCCATCGTGCCGCTGTCGGTGGCCGCCACGCCGTACATCGCGCGGCTGGTCGAGACGGCCCTCCTCGAAGTGGACTTGGGCGTCATCGAGGCCGCTCAGAGCATGGGCGCGACTCCGTGGCAGGTCATCTACAAAGTGCTCCTGCCTGAGAGCCTGCCGTCCCTTGTGTTGGGGGTGACGATCACGACCATCAGCCTCGTCGGCTACTCCGCCATGGCAGGCGCCATCGGCGCCGGTGGCCTGGGCGACCTGGCCATCCGGTACGGCTACCAGCGGTTCCGGGGCGACGTGATGCTCTACACCGTCGTCGTCCTGGTGGTGCTGGTCCAGCTCATCCAAATGGCGGGGAACTTCATCGCCCGGCGGGTGGACCATCGCCATCCGTCGCAGTAAGACAGCCCGACAGGCGACCTGGCTCGCCGCCACCTGTGGAACGGCGCGGGCAGCGTGCCGCAGCGGGGGGTGGCCGCGGGTGTCGGCGGGAAGAGACTCTGAAGAGACCTAATACTGGGAGGGTTCTAAACATGAAGATTTCGTCGCTCCGTTTTGCTACGGCCGTCGCGCTGGTCCTGGCTTTGGCTGCCGCAGCGGGCGCGCAAGGGACAACGGTGCTCACCGTCGGCGCTACGCCGGTGCCCCACGCGGAGATCCTGGAATTCATCAAGCCCGCGCTGCAGGCCGAAGGCATCGAGCTGCGAATTGTGGAGTTCACCGACTACGTGCTGCCCAACTTGGCCTTGGCTGAGGGCGAGCTGGACGCCAACTACTTCCAGCACATCCCGTACTTGGAAACCTTCGCGGCGGACCACCGCCTCAACCTGACGGTGCTGGTGGGCGTGCACATCGAACCCATGGGGCTGTACAGCCGCAAGTACACCAGCCTCGACCAGCTGCCGCGGGGCGCGACCATCGCGATCCCCAACGATGCGACCAACGGCGGCCGGGCGTTGCTCCTGCTCCAGCAGGCCGGCCTCATCCGCCTGTCCGATGACGTCGGCATCACCGGTACGGTGTTTGACATCGTGGACAACCCGCGCAACCTGCGGTTCCGGGAACTGGAGGCGCCGCTGTTGCCCCGGGCGCTGGAGGACGTGGACGCGGCGGTCATCAACACCAACTACGCTCTTGAGGCTGGCCTGGTGCCGCTGCGGGACGCGCTGGTGATCGAGGGAGCCGAGTCCCCCTACGTCAACGTGGTGGCGGTGCGCGCCGGCGACGAGAACAATCCGGCTCTGCTGAAGCTGGCCGAGGCCCTGCTCAAGCCCGAGGTGCGCCAGTTTATCCTGGACAGGTACGCGGGCGCGGTCGTGCCGGTCTTCTAACAGGCTCTGGAGCCAGTGATGGAGGAAACGGAAATGCGGCGCATTCTCGCTGTGGTGGCCCTTGTGGCGCTGGTGGCCGCGGCCGGCGCGAAGGCCGCGGCGCAGCCCACGGTGCTGCGGGTGGGGGCGAGCACCTTGCCCCACGCCCCGATTCTGGAATTCATCAAGCCGATGCTGGCGGAGGAAGGCATCGAACTGCAGATCATCGAGTTCAGCGACTACGTGCTGCCCAACTTGGCCCTGGCCGAAGGCGACATCGACGCCAACTTCTTCCAGCACATCCCGTACCTGGAAGACTTCGCGGCCAACCACCGGCTGGACTTGACGTGGACGGTGAAGGTGTTCCTGGCCCCCATCGGGCTGTACAGCCACAAGATCAAGTCCATTGACGAGCTGCCCCGGGGTGCGACCATCGCGATCCCCAACGACGTGACCAACGGCGGCCGGGCGCTGGCGCTTTTGGCCAAGGCGGGGCTCCTGGAGCTGCGGGAAGGGGTGGAGGGCAAGGCCACGGTGTTTGACATCGTGCGCAACCCCTTGAACTTGCGCATCATCGAGCTGGAGGCGCCGCTTCTGCCCCGGGCGCTGGAGGACGTGGACGCGGCGTTCATCAACCAGACCTACGCGTTGGAGGCGGGCTTCAAGCCGTTGCGGGACGCGATACTGCTTGAGTCGGGCGATTCGCCCTACGCCAACGTGGTGGCGGTGCGCAGGGAGGACGCCAACAACCCGGCCATCCAGAAGCTGGGCGAGGTGTTGACCCGTCCGGAGGTGCGGGAGTTCATCCTCGAGTACTTCGAAGGCTCCTTGATCCCGGTGTTCTGAGCCGTACAAGGAGGCTCCAGGCCGGCGGAGAACAACAAAAGCGGGGGAGGGCGCAGGCTCCTGCGCACCGAACCCGCTTTTTCCGTCGGCAAAACGCCTGGGCCGACCGGCCCGGCCAAGACACGGAGGTGGCAGGCATGTCGTTTGTGGACGTCCGGCGGGACAGCGCGGTGGCCGTCGTTACGCTCAACAAGCCGCCGGTCAACGCGCTGGACGGCGCCTTCCTGCGGGAGATCGAGGACGCAGTGGCGGAGCTGGAAAAGGACGATGCCGTCCGGGCCGTCGTGTTCAGGAGCGCCATCCCGGGCATTTTCATCGCCGGCGCGGACATCAAGGCATTCCAGGACCCGGACAAGACGCGGGCGTCCATGGGCGGTTTCCACGCCTGCTTCAACCGCATCGAGCGGCTGCCCAAGCCGACCATCGCGGCCATTAGCGGGCACGCCCTGGGCGGCGGCTGCGAATTCTCACTGGCTTGCGACTTCCGCCTCATGATCGACGACGGCAAGAGCACCATTGGGCTGCCCGAGGTGAGCTTGGGGATTTTCCCGGGGGCCGGCGGCACCCAGCGCCTGCCGCGCATCGTCGGGCGGGCCCGCGCCCTGGACATCATCCTGCACGGCCGTAGGCTCAAGGCGCAGGAGGCGGTCGCGATTGGCCTTGTGCATGAGGTGTGGCCAGCGGAGGGCTTTGAGGAGCGGGTGATGGAGTATGCCCGGAGGCTGGCGCAAGGCCCCACCAAGGCCCTGGCGGCGGCCAAGGCCAACGTGCTCCGGGCGGAGAGCGTGCCCCTGGACGTGGGACTCAAGCTCGAGGTCAACGACTTCCTCGAGATCCTCCGCACGGCCGATGCGCAGGAAGGCGTGCGGGCGTTCCTCGAGAAGCGGGCGCCTACGTTTCGCGGGGAGTAGGGCCTTCGCGGGCTCGCCGCCAGAGGGCATGGCCGGCCCAGCCGACAAGCAGGACCGCGCCCCCGGCGGCCAGCCAGCGGGTGTAGCGGGGGTCCTCCAGCACCGCGGTGCCAAGAAACGAGAAAAGGGCGATGGCGGGGAGATCGCCGAGGATCGTGGCGGCCAGGAAGTGCAACGGCGGGATGCGGGAGAGCCCTGCCGCGTAGCTCCACAGGTCACTGGACGTGAAGGGGATGAGCCGGGCGATGAGCAGGACAGCGAAGCCGTTCTTGCGGCTAAAGCTGTCCACGCGCTCAAGGACCTCCTTGGGCAAAAGCCGCCGGATAGCGCGGCGGGCCACCCAACGGGCGACCGCGAAGGCGGCTATCGCTCCCGCGGTGACGCCCGCAATGGACATCAGCATCCCTAGCCACGGTCCAAACAGCAGACCGTTGGCGATCATTAAGAACCAGTTGGGGACGGGCGCGAGCAGCGCTTCCACCGTGAACAGGGCGAGGATGATCAGCACGGTCCAGGCACCAAACCCGCGCAGGTACTCGACAGCTTCTTCCAGTTCCGCTTCCCGGAGGAACCGGCGCACGTCCCGCCACGTCTCCGGCGCGGCCCCAAGGGCAAAGACGAGCAAGGCCAGCGCGAGGCCAAGCGCCAAATACGTCGCGGGCCGCAGGCGGCGGGAACTCACCGTTGCACCACCCTTTCCGTTCCGGGATGGAAGAATCTAGTTCCATTCCGGGCCGGATCTAGCTTGCCCGGAACCGGCAGGCTGCACTAGACCGCCTCGGCCGCTCAAGGGGCGGCACGCAAAGTTCCAGGGGGGAACCAGCCATGCGCCAGTGGCTTGAGCAGGCACAATCCATCCGCGAGTGGATCATCGGCATCCGGCGGGATCTGCACCAGTACCCCGAGCTGGGCTACCAGGAGCACCGGACGAGTCAGGTCATCCGTGACCACCTGCACGCCTTAAGGATCCCATACCGGTACCCGGTGGCCGAAACCGGAGTGGTGGCGCAAGTGGGGACGGGACGCCCGCCGTGCGTGGCGCTGCGGGCGGACATGGACGCGCTGCCCATCCAGGAGGATACCGACGTGCCCTTCCGCAGCCGCCACGAGGGGAAGATGCATGCCTGCGGCCACGACGCGCACGTCGCGATGCTCCTTGGGGCAGCCCGGCTCCTGAAAGCCCACGAACACGCCTTGCCCGGCACGGTGCGGCTGCTCTTCCAACCCGCGGAGGAAGGGGGAGCGGGCGGCGAACGCATGTGCGCGGCGGGGGTGCTGGACGACGACCCGCCGGTGCAGCGCATTTTTGGCCTGCACGTGTGGCCCTTCGCCCCTACGGGCACGGTCGTCGGCCGCGAGGGGACGTTTATGGCGGCCGCCTGTGAAGTGGACATCCGGGTGCAAGGCCATGGCGGCCACGCCGCCATGCCGCACGTCACCGTCGATCCCGTCGTCGCCGCGGCCAAGATCGTCACGGAACTGCAGACCATTGTCAGCCGCGAGCTTGACCCCTTGAGCGCCGGCGTCGTCAGCATTACGGGCTTGCGGGCGGGCGAAGCCCACAACGTCATTCCGCCCACGGCGCGCCTGTGGGGCACGTTGCGTTCTCTGACGTCGGAAGGGATGGACTTTCTCAAGGCACGGGTGGAGTCCATGGCCACCCTCGTGGCGGAGGCCAACCGCTGCCGGGTGCAGGTGGACTTCCCGGGCACCTGCTACCCGCCCCTCCTCAACGACCGCGACTGCTGGCGCCTGGCGCAGGACGTGGCCGCTGAGCTCCTGGGTGCGGACCGGGTGCTGGAGGTCGCCCCGATCATGGGTGCCGAGGATTTCGCGTTCTACACCCGCCGGGTACCCGGCTGTTTCCTCGGGCTCGGCGTTCGCAACGAGGCCAAAGGCGCCGTCTATCCGGTGCACCACCCGCGTTTCACCCTGGACGAGGACGCCCTGCCCATTGGCGCGGCGCTGCACGTGGCCTTGGCGCTCAAGGCGCTGGCGGAGCTGCGGGCTAAAGGATCCGGCCGCGCCAGTTGAGCTCCGGCTCGCTGCCGCGCACGAGCCGCGGCTCGGGGACGAGGCGCGGGTAGGGCAAGCGTTCCCGCAGGGCGGGACCGGAAAGGGATGGATCTTCGTCGAGCATCCTGAGGATGCGGCTGGCATCCGCAAGCAGCGCGTCGACATCAATGCCTAGGTAGTAGGGGCTGTAGGGCGGCAGCTTTTGTTGCACTTTCAGGAGCTGCAGGCGCACGCCCCTCGGGTTGCCGCGCTGCGCGTGGACGAAGGCGCTCGCGTAGATGATCAGCCCCTGGTAAAAGTCGCTGCGGTTGGCCCGCCACGGCTGCTCCAGCACTTCGTGACTTTCCCAGTAGTGGCCCGCGTTGAAGAGCTCGATGAACCGCAGGAACGGCTCGGGCAGCGGAGTCGGGACGGGCGACGCCACACGAATCGCTCCCTTCCTTTGCCGTGGAGCCGGTCAGGCCCCTGGCAGGAGCGGGATCACGTACCGGGCGAGGAACCATAATATCGCCAGCACGATAATGACGATCGCGCCCCACTTGATGGCGGCCGTGCCCGCTTCTTGGCCCGCGTCCCGGTGTTGTTCCTCCTGTTCCACGGGCTTCACCTCCCGGTTGCCAGTGTGCCCACGGGGGGAGGTCTTCACGCACCGGGCGCGAGCATAGCCAGCAGCGCATCGGCCGCCTGGTAAGCGTCCAGCTTGCGGGCGGCGATGTCGCCGATCAACTGGTCCTTGCGGGCCGCCACCGGCGAGCGGGCAAGCAGCTGTTCAAGCCGCACCAGCAGCGCCTCCTGCAGTTCCGCTTCGGCCTGCGCGCGCACAAGCGTGTCCCAGCGGCCCGACTGGACCAAATACGTGCGGTGGGCATCTAAGGCGTCGGCCAGCTCGTCGACGCGCTCGCCCTTCAAGGCCACGGTGCGCACCACCGGCGGGACCCAGCCGTCGTCCGATCCATGGCCGATGGCCCGGGCGGACTCGCGGCCGATCTCGATCATGGACGCCAGCTGCGCGGCGGTGCGGTCCGCGCCGTCCCGGTCCGCCTTATTGACCACGTACACGTCGGCGATCTCCAAAATGCCGGCTTTGAGCATCTGGATGTCGTCGCCGAGCCCGGGCACCGACACAACCACCGTCGTGTGCGCCAAGGTGCGCACCGCCACGTCGGATTGGCCGGCGCCGACGGTCTCGATGAGGATGACGTCTTTGCCGAAGGAATCGAGGAGGTGCACGACGCCCCGTACTGAGCGGGAAGTGCCGCCCAGCTGCCCGCGGGAGGCCATGCTGCGGAAATAGACACCGGCGGGTGTGTTGGCGGGCATGCGCACCCGGTCTCCCAGCACCGCGCCGCCGGAGAAGGGGCTGGTGGGGTCGATGGCGATGACGCCTACCTGCCGCTCCCGGCGCAGGTACTCCGCCGCGAGGGCCCACACCAGAGTGCTCTTGCCCGCGCCGGGCGGGCCGGTGATGCCGATGACGTGGGCTTTGCCCGTGCGGGGGTGAATTTCCCGCAGAACGTGGGCTAGGCCCGGGTGGCCGTCGTCGGCCAAGGTGATGAGCCGGGCCAGGGCCCTGCGGTCGCCCGCCAGCATGCGCCGGGCCAGTTCGATGAGGGCGTCGGACACCGGTCACACCTCCTCCGGGGCCAGCTGCACGAGCCGATCGCCGCTGTTGACGGTGGCGCCCGCGGCGACACTGACGGCTTTTACGACCCCGGCCGCAGGCGCTGGGATCTCGTTTTCCATCTTCATGGCCGTGAGGACCAGCAGCACGTCGCCGCGCCGCACCCGGTCGCCCGGCTGCACCCGGACTTCCGCCACGGTGCCGGGCATGGGCGCTGGCACCCAGCCGTCGTCAAGGCCAGGAGCGCCCGGAGCCTGGGCGGCCGGGCCCCCATGGGGCACGCCGGGCGCCGGGACGCCTGGGACGGCTGGGACCGGTGGGACGGCCGTGCCGCCTTGGACGGCGGCAGTGGCAGGTGACGCTGCCGGCCAAGCCGTCGCGGTGGCCGGGGAAGCCGCAGCCGGGGCGTCGACGGTCGGGAGCTCCTCGACGATAACCTCGTGGCGGAGGCCGTCAACGGTGATCATGAAACGTCTGCGGTGGCCAGGGGCGGTCTGCACGATGATTCCTCCTGTCCATGGCTGGGTTGGCGAGGCGGCGCCGCGCCATGAGTTCGAAGCGCCCGGCGGCGCCCCACAGGAAACGGGTGGGCGCTTGCGGCACGGGCGCGACGGATACGATCCGGTGGGGCCGATCGATGACCGCCGCGACGGCTGCCGCGATGGCGGCCAGGCGCCGGCTCGCGTGGGCCGCGTCGTGCGGTGGCGCCGCGTCCGCCTGCCCTGCCCCAGGTCCACCGCCCGCCTGAGCTGCAGCGGCCGGAGCGGCTGTCCTTGACGGCTGGGCGGCTGTCCTTCGCGACTGGGAGGCTGCCCTCAGGGACTGGGCCGCGGCCCGCACGGCTTCCTCGGAGACGGCGGTTTCCGCAAAGCGCGTGTCGATGCGGCCGGCCGCGAAGCTCGGGTTGGCCAGCACCGCCAAGTGGAAGGGGATGGTGGTCGGAACCCCCTCGATGCGGAATTCCCGCAGCGCCCGCGCCATACGGGCCAAGGCCTCGGGGCGGTCAGGGGCCCACGCGATCACCTTGGCCATCATCGAGTCGTAAAACGGCGGGATCCGCCAACCAGCCCGGGCGGCGCCGTCCACCCGGATGCCGGGCCCCGCCGGCGGGAGATAGCCGGTAATCAGGCCTGGTCCCGGCGCGAAGGCCCGCAACGGGTCCTCGGCGTTGATGCGGCACTCGATGGCCCAGCCCCGGGGCTTAAGGTCATCCTGGCCAAAGGGCAACGGCTGGCCAGATGCCACCCGGATCTGGGCCGCGATCAAGTCGAGGCCGAAGCGCATCTCCGTCACCGGGTGCTCCACCTGGATGCGGGTGTTGACCTCGAGGAAATAGAACCGCCCTTCCCTGTCCAGCAGGAACTCGACGGTGCCGGCATTGACGTAGCCCAAGGCGCCCAAGAGGCGCACGGCGGCCTCGCCCATGGCCGCCCGCACCTCCGGTGTCACCGCCGGCGAGGGGGATTCCTCGATCAGCTTTTGGTGCCGCCGCTGCACGGTGCAGTCCCGCTCGCCGAGATGCACCACGCGGCCGTGGGCGTCGGCCAGCACCTGGATCTCCACGTGGCGCGCGCCTTCCAGGTACTTCTCCAGGTAAACCGCGGGCGACTTAAATGCAGCTTCCGCCTCGGACATGGCGCGGGGCAGGAGCCGCACCAGCTCGTCTTCGCTGCGCACGAGGCGCATCCCGCGGCCGCCGCCGCCCGCGACCGCCTTGATGATGACCGGATACCCGATTTCCGCCGCCCGGCGTGCCGCCTCCTCGAGGCCCGTGACCGGTTCGCTCCCCGGCAGGCACGGGATCCCGAGCGCGATGGCGGAGGCCCGGGCCCGGTCCTTTTCCCCCAGGTGCTCCATGACCTCAGGTGGCGGGCCGATAAAGACCAGCCCCGCCTCCCGGCACAGGCGGGCGAAGGACGCGTTTTCCGCGAGAAACCCGTATCCCGGGTGGATGGCCTCGGCGCCTGCGTCCAGCGCGGCCTGCACGATGCGGGGCCCGTCCAGATAGCACCAGGGGTCGCCCAGGGAGATGGCCTCATCGGCCATTTCCACGGGCAAGGAGCCTGCGTCCGCGTCGCTGTGGATGACGAGGCTCTCGATGCCCAGCTCCCGGCAGGTGCGGACGATGCGCAGGGCGATCTCGCCGCGGTTGGCGATGAGAATCCGGCGAAACATGTCAGACACTTCCTCTTGCTGCGCCCCGCCCTACAGCGGGATGTTGCCGTGCTTCTTGGGCGGCCGGTCCTCCCGCTTGTCCGCCAGGGCCGCGAGGGCGCTGAGGATCCGCACCCGGGTTTCCCGCGGGTCGATCACGTCGTCCACCATGCCCCGGGCGCAGGCCACGTACGGGTTTGCGTAGCGCTCCCGGTACTCCCGGGTCCGCTCCGCCAAGAGGGCCTGTGGGTCCTCGGCGTGGGCCAGCTCATTGCGGTAGAGGATTTGCGCCGCGCCTTCCGGGCCCATGACGGCGATCTCGGCCGTCGGCCACGCTAGGGCCAGGTCCGCGCCGATGCCCCGGCTGCTCATGGCCACGTAAGCCCCGCCGTAGGCTTTGCGCAGGATGATGGCGATCTTGGGCACGGTGGCTTCGGCGTAGGCGTAGAGGATCTTCGCCCCGTGCCGGATGATCCCGCGGTGCTCCTGGGCCACGCCCGGCAAGAACCCGGGCACGTCCACAAAGGTTACAAGTGGGATGTTGAACGCGTCGCAAAAGCGCACGAAGCGGGCGATCTTGTCGGACGCGTCGATATCCAAGCACCCGGCCAACACCCGCGGCTGGTTGGCGACGACCCCGACCACGTGGCCGCCCATGCGGCCGAAGCCCACCACCGCATTGGGGGCGAACTCCTGGTGCACTTCCAAGAGCCGCCCGCCGTCCAGCACCCGCCAGAGCACTTGCCGCACGTCATAGCTCTTGTTGGGGGAGATGGGAACCACGTTGAGCAGCTCATCGGGGTGGCCCGGCGGATCCGCCGGTTCCGCCATAGGCGGCGTTTCGGCGTTGTTGGACGGCAGGTAGCTCAAGAGGTCCCGCACCAGGCCCAGGCATTCCGCTTCGGACGGGGCCCGGAAATGGGCCACGCCGCTCTTGCTGGCGTGGGTTTCGGCCCCGCCCAGCTCCTCAAAGGTCACGTCTTCGCCCGTGGCGGCCTTGGTGACCTGGGGGCCGGTGATGAACATCTTGCTCACGTTGTCGGCTACGAAGGTGAAGTCGGTCAAGGCGGGGGAATAGACGGCACCGCCCGCGCACGGTCCCAGGATGACGGAGATCTGCGGGATGACTCCCGAGAGGCGCGCGTTGCGGGCGAAGATCTCGCCGTAGGCGCCGAGGGCGTCCACGCCCTCCTGGATCCGAGCGCCGCCCGAGTCGTTGATGCCCACCAGCGGCGCCCCGGCCCGGTAGGCTAGGTCCATTACCTTGCAGATCTTGCGGGAATGCAGCTCGCCGACGGAACCGCCAAAAATCGTGAAATCCTGGGAGAAACAGAAGACCGTCCGGCCGTGGATGCGCCCCCAGCCGGTGACGACGCCTTCGCCGACGGGGGCGTCGGTGGCGCCGTTGCCCGTTTCCTGCCGCACAAAGGGGTCGATTTCCTGGAAACTGCCCGGGTCCAGCAAGGCCGCCAGCCGTTCCCGGGCGGTGCCCTTGCCCGACGCGCGCTGCTGAGCGACCCGCCGCTCGCCGCCGCCGGCGGCGCTCTTGGCCCGCCATGCGGCCAGCTGTTCCAGCTTCTCTTGCATCGACGAGTTCAACCGTCCAGGCCTCCTTACGGTCGTGAAGCTCGTTCGGGCAGTGGTGCCGGGCTATCTCTAGGCCGCGTCGCTTTCCCTGTGCTCGCCGAACACTTCCCGCAGCACGCCGCAGATTTCCCCGATGGAGGCGTAGGCCTCCACAGCCCGGATCAGGTGGGGCATAAGGTTGTCGCTGCCCTGCGCCGCCTCCCGCACCGCCGCCAGCGCGGCATGGACGGCCCCTTGGTCCCGTTCCCGGCGCACCCGGGCCAGCCGCTCGATCTGGGCCCGCTCTTGGGCCTCATCCACCTGCAGCAGTTCCGGCTCCTGGCCGCCTTGCATCCGGTAGCGGTTGACGCCCACCACGATCCGTTCGCCCGACTCCACCTGCTGTTGCCAGCGGTACGAGCTCTCCTCGATCTCCCGCTGCATGAAGCGGGTTTCAATGGCCCGCACGGCGCCGCCCAGTTCGTCGATGCGGCGGATGTAGTCTTTGGCCCGCTCGTAGATGGTCTGGGTCAAGTGCTCGACAAAATAGGACCCGCCCAGGGGATCGATGACGTCGGTCACGCCGGTTTCATGGGCCAGGATCTGCTGGGTGCGGACGGCAATGCGGCTGGCGGTCTCGCTGGGCAAGGCCAGCGCCTCGTCGAAGGCGTTGGTGTGCAGCGACTGCGTTCCGCCCAAAACCGCGGCCAGCGCCTGGTAGGCGACCCGCACGATGTTGATTTCCGGCTGCTGTGCCGTCAAGGTGCAGCCGGCGGTCTGCGTGTGAAAGCGGAGGACCCAGGCGCGGGGATCCGCGGCGCCGAAGCGCTCGCGCATGATCTCCGCCCACAGGCGGCGGGCGGCCCGGAACTTGGCCACCTCTTCAAACAGGTGCATGTGGGCGTTGAAGAAGAAGGAGAGGCGCGGGGCGAAGCGGTTCACGTCCAGTCCCCGCCGGATGGCTTCGGACACGTACGCGATGCCGTTGGCCAGGGTAAACGCGACCTCCTGCACCGCGTCGGCACCGGCTTCGCGGATGTGGTAGCCGCTGATGCTGATGGCATTCCATTTGGGCACGTGCTCCTGGCAGTACTCGATCAGGTCTACGACCAGTCGCAAGGAGGGACGGGGTGGGAAAATGTAGGTGCCGCGGGCGAGGTACTCCTTCAGGATGTCGTTTTGCACCGTGCCGGAGAGCTGTGCGGGGGCGACCCCCTGGCGCTTGCCCACCGCGATGTACATGGCCAAAAGGATCGCCGCCGGGGCGTTGATCGTCATGGACGTGCTGACCTGATCCAGCGGGATGCCGTCGAACAGCGCCTCCATGTCGGCCAACGTATCGATGGCGACGCCCACGCGGCCGACTTCGCCGCGGGCGAGGGGGTGGTCGGAGTCGTAGCCCAGCTGCGTCGGCAGGTCGAAGGCGATGGACAAGCCCGTCGTCCCCTGGGAGAGCAGGTAGTGGAAACGGCGATTGGTCTCCGCGGCGGTGCCGTAGCCCGCGTACTGGCGCATGGTCCACGGCCGCCCGCGGTACATGGTCGGGTACGGCCCGCGGGTGAAGGGGTACTCGCCCGGCCAGCCCAGATCCCGTTCAAAGTCCATGCCGGCCAAGTGGGCCGGGGTGTAGAGGGGCTCCAGGGGGATCCCGGAGCTGGTTTCTTTGCTTGGCACATCACGGACGGCGCCGGCCCGCCAGCGGTCCAGCGCCCGGTTGATCCGCTCCAGGGCACTCGTTTCCCACACGCTCGCACTCCCCTTTGGGGTTTAGCTCAAGGGCTCTGCCGGCGCCGCTCCCCAATCGTACTATACACAAAATTGAATTCGCTGGACTCCTTTGAACCTCCTTGCAGGCGCGACGCGCGGCCACGGCTGCCGGACCGTGGGGCAGATTGGCCGCCCGCGGCAGGTCATCGACGGCTGCCCGAGAAATGGGTAAAATGACCACAAAGGCAGGTCAACTTCAGGGCAAAAAGGAGGCATTGCCATGGCGAACAAGCCTGAAATCCGCATCGAGTTCTGCACTTCTTGAGGGTACGCACCGAAAGCCGCCAGGTTGGCGGAAGAGCTGGCATCGACGTTTGCCGGGCAGCTGGGGGCCATCGTGCTGGTGCCTTCCAGCGGCGGCGTCTTTGAGGTGACCGCGGGGGAGCGGGTGCTGTTCTCCAAGCGGGCCACCGGGCGTTTCCCGGAGCCCGGGGAGGTTGTGCGCACCATCGAGGAAAGCGGACTGCTCTCCTGAGTCTCCCAGGGAGACACTAGGAGGGAACGGATTGGTAACCATCGACCTGTCCGGCCACACCGGCCTTGTGGTCGGTGTGGCCGACAAGCACAGCATCGCCTGGGGAATTGCGCAAATCTTGTCGGAGGCCGGCATGCGGCTGGCCCTGACGTACCAGAACGAGCGGCTGGAACGCAACGTGCGGGAACTGGCGGCGACGCTGCCTGACCCGTTGCTCCTGCCCTTGGATGTCACCGACGACGGGCAGATCGACGCCGTCTTTCAGGCGATCCGCAGCGAGTTTGGGCGGCTGGACTGCCTGGTCCATGCCGTGGCGTTCGCGCCCCGGGAAGACTTGATGAGGGACTATGTGGACACATCCAGGGACGGCTTCCGGATCGCGTTGGACGTGAGCGCGTATTCGCTGGCGGCCCTGGCCCGCGGGGCGCGCCCGCTCATGAAGGAGTCGGGCGGCGGCAGCATCGTGACCTTGACGTACTACGGCGCGGAGAAGGTGGTCGCCGGCTACAACGTCATGGGGGTGGCCAAGGCGGCCTTGGAGGCCTCCGTGCGCTACCTGGCCAACGATCTCGGACCCGACAACATCCGGGTCAACGCGATTTCCGCCGGGCCCATGAAGACGCTGGCTGCCCGGGGGATTCCCGGTTTCATGAGCATGCTCAAGCACCACGAGGAAAAAGCCCCGCTGCGCCGCCGCGTGGACATGCGCGAGCTGGCGGGGACGGCCTTGTTCCTTTGCAGCCCGCTGGCCACCGGCATCACCGGGGAAGTCATCCACGTGGACTGCGGGTACAACATCCTGGGACTCTAGCGTTGAGCCCTGGAGGAAAAGGCGTTGGCATCGGCTGCAGGAGCCGGTCGCACCGGCTCGGCCTTGCCGGAAGGAGCCGCCCGCGGGGAGCTCTCCGCGGAGCGGCTCCTCGCATGGTTTGCCGGGCACCGGCGGGATCTCCCTTGGCGGCAAAACCGCGATCCTTACCGGGTCCTGGTCGCGGAAGTGATGCTGCAGCAGACCCGGGTCGAAACCGTGGTTGCCTACTACGAGCGCTTCCTGTCCCGGTTTCCTACCGTTCAGGCGCTGGCCGCCGCACCGGAAACCGACGTGCTCAAGGCGTGGGAAGGTCTCGGCTACTATTCACGGGCGCGCCACCTGCACCGGGCGGCGCGGGAAGTGGCGGCGCGCTACGGGGGGAGCTTTCCGCAAGATCCCAACGAGCTGGCACAGCTGCCCGGTGTCGGGCCGTACACCGCCGCGGCGGTGGCCGCCATCGCGTTCAACCAGCCCGCGGCTGCGGTCGACGGCAACGTGCTGCGGGTGATGGCGCGGGCTTTAGGGATCGCCGAGGATGTCACGCGCCCGGCCGTACGGCGCCGCATTGCGGCCATAGTGCAAGCGATGATCCCTGCCGGGCGGGCTAGCGAATTTGCAGAAGCCTTGATGGAGTTGGGGGCGCTGGTCTGCACGCCCCGCAGCCCGAACTGCAGCGCCTGCCCATGGCAGCAGGGGTGCGCCGCACACGCCAGCGGGCAAGCCGAGGCGCTGCCCGTGCGGCGGGCCAAGAGCCGCCCCAGGCCCGTGTTCGGGGCTGTGGCCCTTATTGACCGGGAGGGGCGCGTGCTTGTGGTGCGTCGGCCCGACGGCGGCCTGCTCGCGGGGATGTGGGAGTTTCCGTGGGCCGAAGCGGCAGGACTTGACGAAGCCGGCCCGGCGCTGGCCCAATCGGTTGCGTCCCGCTTGGGACTGGCCGTGCGGGTGGAGCGAGAGCTGGAGCCCGTGCGGCATGTGTTCAGCCACCTGGAGTGGCGCCTGCGGGTCTACCTGTGCCGGCTGGTGGGGGAACCCGGCGCCCACGGGGCCGGGACCGAGCTGCGCTGGGCATCGGCGGCGGAGCTTTCCGAGCTCGCCTTTGGCCGGGCGCACCGGCGGATCGGCCAGCAGTGGCTGGAGCTTCGGGAGCTGGCCGGGCAGGCAGGCGGAGGTTGAAGCCGCCTGAGGGGTGGAAGCAGTGAGCACGCAAGAACCACTGCAAATCGAGCAGGTCGTCGTTTATCACGTGCGTTTAGAGATGCGGGCGCCCTTTGTGACCGCCTGGGGCGCCCAGCGGGAGCGGGACCTCATCCTCGTGGAAGCGGCCGCCTCTGGCAGCGATGGCCAGCTCATCGGCTGGGGCGAGGCGCCGGTGCTCGCACAGCCTGCCTACAACGAGGAAACCGTCGCCACCGCCTGGCACATCCTCAATGATTTCCTCGTGCCGCTCGTCCTGCGCACCCCCATTATGGACCCCCGTACGGTCCACGAGCATTTCGCGGTTTTTCACGGGCACAGCATGGCCAAGGCGGCCCTGGAGGGAGCCGTCTGGGACTTGTGGGCCAAGCGGGCCGGCTTGTCCTTGCGGGAACTCCTGGGAGGAACAAGCCTGCGGGTGCCGGCCGGGGCCGTGGTCGGGATCCAGGAAGACACCGCGGCGCTCCTGCGCCAGGTGGAAGCGAAGCTCGCCCGCGGCTACCGGCGCATCAAGCTCAAAGTGCATCCCGGGCGGGACGCCGCGGTAGTCAAGGCCGTACGGGACGCCTTCGGGGACATCCCCCTTGCGGTCGACGCCAACGGCGCCTACCGCGTCGAAGATCTGCCGGTGCTCCAAGCGCTGGACCGATTTGGCCTGGAGATGATCGAGCAGCCGTTGCCCTGGGACGACCTGTTGGGCCATGCCCGGGTGCAGGCGGAGCTCACGACGCCGATCTGCCTGGATGAGACGGTGGCGACGCCTGGTCATGCCCGCCAGGCCCTGGCGCTGGGGAGCGGGCGGGTCATCAACATCAAGCCTGGGCGGCTGGGGGGCCTCGGACCGGCCTTGGCGGTTCACGACCTGTGCCGCGCCGCGGGGGCGCCCGTCTGGTGCGGGGGCTTGTTGGAGACCGGCGTGGGCCGCGCCCACAACGTGGCCCTGGCGACCCTGCCGGGATTCACATGGCCCGGCGATTTGGCGCCGCCGGGAGAGTACCTGGTGGAGGACATCGTTGAGCCGCCGCTGGTGCTGGATAGGGAAGGGTATGTGCCGGTGCCGCAGGGACCCGGAATCGGGGTCACGGTGCGCCGCGACCGCCTCGAGGCGTTGACCGTGCGGCGGCACGTTCACCGGGCAGGACCGTAGCCCCTGGCAAATCCCGCCGCCCGTGGCAGAAGTTCGCCCGGCGTCCGGGGGAGGAAGGGCCGGCCAGAAGGAGAAAAGCAGAGCAACAGCGCGATAACGACCCACGGATGGCAACGCTGGCCAGCAAACTCGACGTACTCATTCGTCGCAGCAAGAAACGGGGGATCTGCGTTGCTCCGGTCCAAACCGCCGACGCCGCGGGGCGCGGTTCGCCTTGAATCTAGCGCCCTGGTCACCATCCTGCTGCTCTTGATCATGTTCTTTTCCGGCCTTGCGCCGGGCGGGCCCGATGGGCAGCCGTCTGGGCCTTCTTCGCTTTCGGCCGCGTCCCAGCCGGCCCCGGCACCTTCTGAGCCCGAAACGGGCTCCGCGAAGGCTTCATCCACGGTCCCGGCGCCCGCGCCAGCGGCAAGCCCGGCTCCAGCGCCCGTCCCAGGGTCGTCGCACCCCTCGGGCAACAAGCCCCTCGCCGGCTACACCATCGTGCTGGACCCCGGCCACGGCGGTCGCGACCCCGGGGCGTTAGGGGTCAGCGGGCGCACGTGGGAGAAGTACAACGCGTGGTTTGTCGCGTTGGATGCCAAGGCCCTTCTTGAGCAGGCGGGGGCCACGGTGGTGCTGACGAGGACGGGCGACGTGTACGTCACCCTGGCCGAACGGGTACAGCTGGCCCATCGCCACGGCGCGGACCTGTACATCAGCATCCACAACGACTGGAACCCGACCGCGAGCATCCGCGGTGTGACCACCTACTACTGGCACGAGCGCAGCCGGCGCCTGGCCGAGGTCCTGCAGGCCGAGTTGGCCAGCCGCTTGGGCACCCGCAGCGTCGGAGTGCTGCGCCAGCCCTTCTACGTGCTCCGGAACACCCAGATGCCCGCCGTCCTGGTGGAGCTGGGCTTCTTGTCCAACCGGGAGGAGGAGGCGCGCCTGGCGGACCCCGCATACCGCTGGCGCGCGGCCGAGGCGATTTACAGAGGGGTGTTGCGCTACTTGTCCGAAGCTTGAGCTCCGGGCCGGGCGCGGCGCGTACGCAAACCGGCCGGCGCCCAGCCCGGCTAATCTCTCCCGCGTGCGACTGCGGCAAAGGCCCGGTCCGCGGCCTTGAGGGTGTGCTCGATGTCCTCCTCGGTGTGGGCCGCGGTGACGAACCACGCCTCATAGATGCTGGGCGCGAGATGAATCCCCGCCGCGATCATCTCCCGGAAGAAGCGGGCGAAAGCCTGCGCGTCGCTGCGTTCCACCGCGGCGAAGTCCCGCACGGGTTCGCTGGTGAAGTGGACCGACAGGGCGCCGCCTTTTTGGTTGACGACGACGGGTACCCCGTGGCGCGCCGCCGCCTGGCGCAAGCCGTCGGCGAGGAAAGCGCCGAGGCGCGCCAGGCGCTCATACAGCCCGGGTTCCTGCAGGGCTTTGAGGCACGCGAGGCCCGCCGCCAGCGACACCGGGTTGCCGCAGAAGGTGCCGTCCTGGTACACCGGGCCGAGCGGCGCCACCAGGTCCATGATGGCCGCAGGACCGCCGTAGGCGCCGATGGGCAGCCCCCCGCCGATGATCTTGCCCAGCACCGTGATGTCGGGCCGATAGCCCAGCTCGTCCTGGATCGCGCCGTAGCGGAAGCGGAAAGCCGTGATGACTTCATCGTAGATGACGAGGGCCCCGGCCTTGGCTGCCGTCTTGTGCACGGTTTCCAGGAAACCGGGCTCCGGCAGCACGATCCCGAAGTTGCCTACGATGGGCTCCACAAGGATGGCGGCCACCTGCTGGCCGATCTCGTCCATGACCTGGGCGAGGGTGGCCGGGTCGTTGTAGGGCAGCGTGACCACGTCCGCAGCCACGCCGGGCGGCACGCCGGCGCTGTCGGAGATCCCTAAGGTCGACGCGCCCGACCCCGCACCCAACAGCACGGGGTCCGAATGGCCGTGGTAGCAGCCGGCGAACTTGACCAGCGCGTTGCGTCCCGTCGCCCCCCGCGCCAGCCGGATCGCAGTCATGACGGCCTCGGTGCCCGAGTTGACGAAGCGCAGCTTCTCGATGCCGGGGATGGCCGCTTTGAGGTGCTCGGCAAACGTGATCTCGAGCTCATGGGGCGTGCCGTAGACGGTGCCCCGTTCCGCCGCCTTGGCGACCGCCTCCACCACCGCCGGGTGCCCGTGGCCCAGGATGAGGGCGCCGTAGGCGCCGAGGTAGTCGATGTACCGGTTTCCGTCCTCGTCCCAGAGGTACGCGCCTTGGCCGCGCCGCATGTAGATGGGGTGGTCCATCTGCACCGGCGCGAACGAGCGCGAGGGGCTGTTGACCCCGCCGGTGATGTGCTGGACGGCCCGCTGGAACAGCTCCCGCGAGCGCTGCAAGCGCATAAGCGTCACTCCTGTCGGCAGTCTCGAGGAAACCTAAGAGCGTTTCGCTGCGGCTGCCTGGTTTCCTCCGCCAAAGTGTCCGGCCCTTGACAGCCCCCCACCGCTCGGGCACAATGGAAGCGAACTAGGGGCGGCCTTTATACTAGTGAAGGCCGCTTGTCAATGGAAAGGAGTCGACACTGGATGAGCAGACCTACCCTGGAAATCAGGGATTTGCGTGTCAGCATCGAAGGCAAGGAGATCATCAAGGGCCTCTCCCTGACCATTCGAGGCGGCGAAGTGCACGCCATCATGGGCCCCAACGGCTCGGGCAAGAGCACCCTCGCCTACACCCTGATGGGTCATCCCCGCTACGTGGTGGAGGACGGGGAAGTGCTGCTGGACGGCGACGACGTGCTGGAGATGGAGCCCGATGAGCGGGCCCGGCGGGGAATTTTCCTCGCGTTCCAGTATCCCGTCGAGATCCCCGGCGTGACCGTGGCCAACTTCCTGCGCACCGCCTACAACGCGATCCACGGCGGCGACGGCAAGGAGATCTCCGTCATGGAGTTCCACAAGAAGCTGCGCGAGGAGATGGCCGCGCTGCAGATCGACGAGGAGTTTGCCGGCCGCTACCTCAACGAAGGCTTCTCGGGCGGCGAGAAGAAGCGCCACGAGATCCTGCAGATGGCCCTGCTGCGGCCCCGTATCGCCATCATGGACGAAACCGACTCGGGGCTTGACATCGACGCGCTCAAGATCGTCGCCGAGGGCGTCAACCGCCTGCGCAGCGACGAGCTGGGCGTGCTGGTCATCACCCACTACCAGCGTATTCTCCGTTACCTGCAGCCCGACTACGTCCACATCATGATGGACGGGCAGATCGTCCGCTCCGGCGGCCGGGAGCTGGCCGAGGAGTTGGAGGAGAAGGGCTACGACTGGCTCAAGAGCGAGATCGGCGCGTGAGCTGGCCGCCGCAAGGAGGATACGCCAATGACCACGCAGACCAAGCTGGATCAAGGATTGATCGCGGCCTTGTCCGACCGCGCCGGCGAGCCTGCCTGGCTGCGGGAGCGGCGCCTGGCCGCGTGGCAACGCTTCGTGGAGCTGCCCCTGCCCGCGTATGAGCGCACGCGGTTGAAGCAAAGCCAGTTTGAGGATTTCGCCCCGGCCAAGGGCGGCACCGCGGTCAACAGCTGGTCGGAACTGCCCGCGTCCCTGCGGGAGCAGGTGGGCGACCCCGCTGGCCGCGCGCTGGTCGTGCTGGCCAACGGAACGGCGGTGTACCGCCAGCTGCCCGAGGGGTTTCCTGCGGGGGTGATCGTCACCGACCTGGCCACGGCCGTGCGGGAGCACCCGGAGCTGGTGGAGCCCCGGCTGCTGGTGCGCGGCGGGCAGGGCCTGGACAACAAGGTGGCGGCCTTAAGCGGCGCCTTGCACACCGGCGGGCTGTTTGTGTACGTGCCCAAGGGCGTCAAGGTGCCGGTGCCTGTTGAGTACATTGTTTGGCTGGACGAGCCGGGCGTGGCGGTGGGAGACATCGCCCTGATCGTGACCGAAGACCGCGCCGAAGTCACGGTGCTCGAGTCGGCCTTCAGCGCCCCCGGTGTGGAGCGGTCCGCCCGGTTTGGCCTGGTGGACGTGTTCCCGGGCGAGGACTCGCGGGTTGTCTGCGGCAACGTGCAGGCGTTCGGCGAGGGCGTGCAGAGCCTGGTGGTGCGCCGGGTGCTGCCTGGCCAGCGGGCCCACGTGGACTGGGTGGCCGCGGAGTTCGGCGGCCAATTGGCCGTCAACGAGATGGACAGCCGGCTCGATGGGCGCGGCAGCGAGGTGCGGGCCCTGGGCGTGTTTTTCGCCGGCGGCCAGCAGCACATCGACCTCGAGCTGCGTATGATCCACACCGGACGCGAAACCGCCAGCGACATTCTCGTGCGGGGCGTCGTTCGCGACCAGGGCCGGGCGGTGTACGGGCCCTACACCCTGATCAAGCACGATGCCAAGGACAGCACCGGCTTCCAGCGGGGCAACACGCTGGTCCTGGACCCGCAGGCCAGGGCGTACAGCATCCCCCAGCTGCACGTGCAGGAGGATGAGGTGCAGGGGGCCGGCCACGCGGCCACCATCGGCAAGGTGGATCCGGAGCAGCTCTTTTACCTGCAAAGCCGCGGCTTGACCCTGCAGCAGGCCAAGCGCCTCATCGTGGACGGTTTCTTCTATCCCGTGACGGACCACATCCCGGTGCAGGCGCTCAAGGAGCGGGTCATGGCCATGGTGGAACGGAAGATGGCCACATGATCGACGCGCGGGCGCTACGCAAAGACTTTCCCGTCCTAGACCAGCTGGTCAACGGCCGGCCGCTGGTGTACCTGGACAGCGCCGCCACCGCCCAAAAACCACGGCCGGTCATCGAGGCCGTCCGCCGCTTTTTCGAGGAGTACAACGCCAACGTGCACAGGGCCATCCACGCCCTGGGCGAACGGGCCACGGCGGAGTACGAGGAAGCGCGCCGCAAGGTGGCGCGCTTCATCAATGCGCCGTCCGAGCGGACCGTCGTCTTTACGAAAAACGCCACCGAGTCCATCAACCTGGTGGCGTACAGCTGGGCCAGGGCAAGGCTCAAGCCGGGCGACGAGATCCTCATCAGCCCGATCGAGCACCATTCCAACCTCGTGCCCTGGCAACTGGCGGCCCGGGCCACGGGCGCTTCCTTGCGCTTCTTCCCCGTGACCGAGGACGGCCGGCTGAGGCTGGACAACCTGGATGAGTTGTTTACCGATCGGACGCGCCTTGTGGCAGTCACCCACGTTTCCAACGTGTTGGGTACCATCGTGCCCGTGGAAACCATCGTGGCCGCCGCCCGTCGCGTCGGCGCAGTGGTGCTGGTAGACGGCGCCCAGAGCGTCCCGCACATGCCGGTGGACGTGCAGGCGCTCGGGTGCGACTTCTTCGCCTTCTCCGGGCACAAGATGGGGGCGCCCACGGGGATCGGGGTGCTCTACGGCCGTGAAGAGCTGCTGGAAGCCATGGACCCGTTCCTGGGCGGCGGGGACATGATCAGCTCGGTGCGCCTGTTGACGTCCGAGTGGGCGGATCTGCCCTACAAGTTCGAGGCGGGCACGCCGCCCATCGCGGAAGCCATCGGCCTTGGGGCCGCCATCGACTACTTGACCGGCATCGGCATGGACCGGATTCACGCCTATGAACGCCAGCTTACCAGCTACGCCCGGGAGCGGCTCGAGCAGATCCCCGGCGTCACCATCTACGGCCCCCGGGAGCGCGGGGGGCTGCTGACGTTTAACGTGGACGACATCCATCCCCACGACTTGGCCACGGTGCTGGACCAGCACGGCATCGCGGTCCGGGCGGGGCACCACTGCGCCCAGCCGGTGATGGAGTGGCTGGGGGTGCCGGCCACCGCGCGGGCCAGCTTCTGGCTGTACAATACCGAAGAAGACGTGGATCGCCTGGTGGAAGGCCTCTGGGCCGCAAAGGAGTTTTTCGGCCATGTCGCTTGAGAGCGCCTATCCGGTCAAGCTGAACGATTTGTACCGGGACGTGATCATGGATCACTACCGCCGTCCCCGCAACAAGGGGACGCTGGAGGAGCCGTCCGTCTCCATCGACCTCAACAACCCGGTTTGCGGCGATGAGATCTCGCTGCAGCTGTTGGTGCGGGACGGCCGTATCGAGAAGGCCCGTTTCATGGGCCGCGGGTGCTCCATCAGCCAGGCGTCCGCGTCCATGATGGCCCAACAGGTGGAAGGGAAGACGCTGGCCGAGGCGGAGGAGATGATCGCCCGCTTCAAGCAGATGATGCGGGGCGATGAAAAGGCCGGGGAAACCCTAGGCGACCTGATCGCCCTGCACGGGGTGTCCAAGTTCCCGGTGCGGGTCAAGTGTGCGCTTCTCTCGTGGGAGGCACTGGAACGGAGTCTGGAGCAGCTGCGCTGACGTGGCCGTCGGCCAGCTGCTCCATGCCCGGCATACGGCCGGTCGCCCGCTCCTTAGCCAGGAGCTGATCCTTGTACTGCAGTTCGTATAGGCGGTAGTAGAGCCCCCGCAGCTTGAGCAGCTCCTGGTGCGTCCCCATCTCGCGGATTCTGCCCTTGTGCAGCACGATGATCTTGTCGCAGTGCTGGATGGTGGACAGGCGGTGCGCGATGATGATGGTCGTGCGCCCCTGGGTAAGCCTTGAAAGGGCCTGCTGGATCAGCTGCTCGGTTTCCGTGTCGATGTTGGCGGTCGCCTCGTCGAGCACCAGGATGGCCGGGTCGTAGGCCAGCGCCCGGGCGAAGGCCAACAGTTGCCGCTCCCCGGCCGACAAGCCCGCGCCCCGCTCATGCACCGGCGCTTTGTACCCGCCCGGCAGGCGCCCGATGAACCGCTCCGCGTTGACGAGCCGCGCCGCTTCCCGCACCTTCGCGGGCCCGATGTCCGGATTCCACAGCGTGATGTTGCTCTCGATGTCCCCCGTGAAGAGGAAGACGTCCTGCAGCACGATGCCGATGTGGCGCCGCAAGTCCTGCCGTCGCACCTGGCGGATGTCGATGCCGTCGATGAGGATCTGCCCCCGCTGAATGTCATAGAAGCGGTTGAGCAGGTTGATAATGCTGGTCTTCCCGGCGCCCGTCGCGCCCACCAGGGCCACCGATTCGCCGGGTTTCACGTGGAAGCTGACGTCTTTAAGCACCCACTCCTCGTCGTTGTAGGCGAACCAGACGTTCTTGAACTCGATCTCGCCCCTGACCTTAGGCAGAGGAATCGGCTGCGCCGGGTCCTCCTCGGGCTCGGTGTCGAGGATGAGGAAGATTCGTTCGGCGGACGCCATGGCGGACTGCATGATGTTGTACTTCTCCGTCAGGTCGTTGATGGGGCGGAAGAAGGTGTTCATGTACTCGGTGAACAGGTATAGCAAGCCGAAGTCCAGCGTGTCCTGGATCACCCGCCCGCCGCCGTACCAGATGATGAGGGCGAGACCGA
>PKQR01000090.1 GCA_017578085.1 Bacillota bacterium | reverse complement strand
GTCGGGACGACCAAATGTGAACCACCTAGCGTCGCAAAAGAATCATAGTTCGAAAGGTCTGCTTCTCAGGGTTGTCGAATTAATCGCACGCGTGCGCCGCGCGGGCGCCGTCTACTCCTTTATCTCTCGCCAAATAACGCCATGGATGCTCTTTGTAGGGCGTGTTATTTTGCTCCTGATAAGTGCTATCGGGGCATTCCTTTTGCAGTTCCCTAGCTTGTCTTTGTTGCCGCCTGGGGCTAGGGGCTTCGTGCTGTGGGGGCTTATTTTGTCGTTCGTCGGCAGTATCGGCAGCGTCGTTTTGAGCGTTTATGAAATGATCGTCCGACGACGCGAGGTTCTCAGGGAAGAACTGCGCATGGTGGTACGGCTGCTGGTTGGGAGCGATACCAGCTCTTCGGTCCGCGCCAATATCATGACGCGGCGTTACTTCGGGTTAGGGCCACTTCGCATCGCGTACTGGTACGGGAACTATGAAAAGCAGGAGCGGCGCCTGTGCTGGAATCGCGGACAGGGAGCAGTTGGTCTGGCCTATGAACCCAGGAGTCTCGTGCGGTTCGATTTGTCTGACCATAATGACAAGACTTTCGAAGAACTGGCAGCAAGTGCCAACAGCTACGGGATGGACCGGGAACATTGGGACTTAACGAGAGATATTCGGTGCGTCGTATCGGTGCCCATCGTCCGGTGAGATCGCATACTCGGGGTACTCTCAGTAGACGACAGGTCACACGCCGATCGTTCGCACCTGACCCAAAATCCGGAGAGAACCGATGACGTGCTGACCGGAGTGGCAGAGAAACTGGCGAGCACGTACACCTGGTTATAGGAGTGGAACGCGATGACGGTAACACAACGGATGGTGAAGGCTGGCTACAAGCAAATCGCGCCGGGGGTGTACGTTCGCCCGCTCCCCCGAAATCCGAACGAGTGAAACGGGCAATAATTGTCGGCAAGAAAATCATGCGCGAGACGTCGAATACCGCGGTGCGACGTTCATGGCAGACGTACATCGCGAGAGAAGCGCACGTTCGGTAATCACGTCACGGCCCCAGCTACCCGTGGGGGCTATATTCCGTGGGCGCAAGTTCAGCGACCGCCGGCCTATTGGGGGCTGTTACGGCTGCGCCGGCTAGGCGGCGCCATGACCTAGACGGCACGTGCCACATGAGGGCGATGAGGTGGAGGAGCCGAGTCTTGAGTTCCTGTTCGGCATGAAGCCGGGTACGCCGCGCCGTTGAGGAAATAGCCGCGCGAACCGGGCCGCGCGGCGTCTACGGGATCAGACGGCAGGCACTCACGAACAAGGGTTTGTCGCGTTTTTGTCGCGCGAAATGGTGCCCACGAAGACGCTGACAAAGAATAGAGCCCATCGGAAATTGGCTTCCGATGGGCCCTTCGCCTTGGTCGGGGCGACTGGATTCGAACCAGCGACCTCTACCACCCCAAGGTAGCGCGCTAACCAAGCTGCGCCACGCCCCGACTCCTGGTGGCGGTTCTTAGGATACCACAAAACCGGCGGGAAGGCAACGGCTCCAAGCACCTTGCGCCCGGCCGGCGCAGCGCGGATGGACATCTGCCACTGGCGAACGCGGCCACCCGCGGGGCAAGATGAATGCGGGAGTTCTTCGCGCCCCAAGGGGCCGGAGCTGACCCACTGGCTGAGTGAAGCTTGGGAGGGACCTGGCCATGCCCGCGCCGGAAAGCGGCAGTCCGACCGTGGCGCCTGAGACGCTGGAGGCAACACCGAAGCCACGCCCCATCATGGAGGTCGCCGCCGAGGCCGGGTTCCAGCCCGACGAAGTGGAGCCTTACGGGCACTACATGGCCAAGATCTCCTTAGAGGCGTTAGCCCGGCGGGCGTCGACTCCCAACGGGAAGCTCATCTACACGACGGCCATCACGGCTACGCCGGCCGGCGAGGGCAAGACGACCGTGGCCATCGGCCTCGTGCAGGCCCTCGGCAGACTTGGGAAAAAAGCCGCCGCTGCGCTGCGGGAGCCTTCCATGGGGCCGGTGTTTGGCATCAAGGGCGGCGCCACCGGCGGCGGGCGCGCCCGCATCATCCCCGCCAACGAGATCAACCTGCACTTCACCGGCGACATCCACGCCGTCGGCGCCGCCCACAACCTGCTGGCGGCTCTGATCGACAACCACATTCACCACGGCAACGAGCTGGGACTGGATCCTCGCCGCATCGTGTGGCCCCGGGTGCTGGACGTCAACGACCGCGCGCTGCGCCATGTCATCGTCGGGCTCGGCGGCTCGACCAACGGCGTGCCCAGGGAGAGCCGGTTTGACATCACTGTCGCGTCGGAGATCATGGCCATTCTCTGCTTGGCCGACGGGATCGCGGACCTAAAAGAACGCTTGGGCCGCATCCTCATCGGCTACACGTACACCGGCCAGCCGGTGTACGCCCGGGATCTGGGGGCGCAAGGCGCGCTGGCCGCGGTCCTGGCCCAAGCCATCAAGCCCAACCTGGTGCAGACGCTGGAAGGCCAGCCGGCGTTTGTGCACGGCGGGCCCTTTGCCAACATCGCCCACGGGAACAATTCAATCCTCGCCACGCGCCTTGCGTTGAAGGTGTCCGACTACGTGGTGACCGAGGGCGGTTTTGCCGCGGACCTGGGCGCGGAGAAATTCTTCCACATCGTCCACGGCTACAGCGGTCTCGTGCCCGATGTGGCCGTACTGGTGGCCTCCGTGCGGGCTTTGCGCATGCACGGCGGAGTGGCCAAGAGCCGCATGGCCGTACCCGACGCGGCGGCGGTCCGGGCAGGGCTCGCCAACTTGGACCATCATATCGGGATCTTGCGCCGGTTTGGCCTGCCGGTGGTGGTGGCCATCAACCGTTTCGAAGGGGACTCGGAGGACGAGCTGAAACTCGTCTTCGATCACTGCGCCGCCCTGGGCGTACCGCACGCCGAGGCCACCGTTGTGCAGCACGGCGGCGCGGGCGGTGAGGCGCTGGCCGAGGCTGTCCTGGACATCCTGGCAAAGGAACGCCCGCAGTTCCGCCCTGTCTACGAGTGGCACTGGCCCATCAAGGAGAAGCTCGAGCGCCTGGCGCAGGCGGTCTATGGGGCCGACGGGGTGGACTTTACGCCGGAGGCGGAACGGGACATCGCGGCCTGTGAGGCGCTGGGGGCCGCGGGGCTGCCGGTGTGCGTGGCCAAGACCCAGCACTCCATCACGGATCAGCCCCACTTGAAGGGCGCTCCACGCGGCTGGCGGCTCACGGTGCGGAGTGTACGCCCGAACCTCGGCGCCGGGTTCCTGGTCTGCTTAACGGGTGACGTCATGACCATGCCCGGCCTTCCCAAGCGCCCGGCCGCGCTGGACGTGGATGTGGCCGAAGACGGTACGGTGCGGCTGCCTTTCTAGGGCAGCCGCACCGTGTCAGTTCTCTTGCCCGGAGAGGTTTAGCGGGCGACCGAGGTGGACGGAGCGCCCTCAGTCTGGCTCGACAGGCCGAAGGCGTCGTGGATCGCCCGTACGGCCGTAGGCACCTGCTCCAGGTCAATCAAGCAGGAGACCTTGATCTCCGACGTGCTGATCACCTGGATGTTGATGTTGTTGGCCGCCAGGGCCCCGAACATGCGGGCGGCGACGCCCGGGTTGCTGACCATGCCGGCCCCGACGATGGAAACCTTGCCGAGGCCCGTCGCGTGCAGCACGCCCTTGGCCCCCAGTTCTTTGGCGATCGATTCGGCAATCTCCAGCGTTCTGGGCAGATCATCCCGGGTGACGGTGAACAAGAGGTCGGTGGTCTTCTCCTGCTTCGTGCTCTGCACGATCATGTCCACATTGATGTTCTCCGCCGCCAGGGCCGAGAAGAGGCGGTGCGCCACGCCGGGACGGTCCGGCACGTCCACCAACACCACCTTGGCCACGTTGGTGTCGTGGGCGACGCCGACCACCACCATATCCCGTTCCACCAGTTTCTCCTCCCTTACGTACGTGCCCTCTTCGTTGCTGAAGCTGGAGCGCACATGGATGGTGACCCCGTGCTGCGCGGCGTACTCGACGCTTCTAGGCTGCAGCACCACTGCGCCGAGGCTCGCCATTTCCAGCATCTCGCCGTAGGAGATGTCCGCGAGTTTCCGCGCGTTGGGTACCACCCGCGGGTCTGCGGTAAAGACGCCCGGGACGTCGGTGTAGATCTCGCAGACGTCTGCGCGCAGGGCCGCCGCCAAAGCGACCGCGGTCGTGTCCGACCCGCCTCGACCCAGGGTCGTGATGTCGGCACTGTCGCGGCTTAGCCCCTGGAAACCGGCGACGATGACGATGCGCCCCTGGTTGAGCTCGGCCCGCACGCGCGCCGGCTCCACCTCGAGGATTCTGGCCTTGGTGTGGGCGCTGTCGGTGATGATGCCGCCCTGCGGCCCCGTCAGGGAGATGACCGGCTCGCCCAAGTCGTGGATGGCCATGGCCAAGAGCGCGATGGAGACCTGCTCGCCGGTCGCGAGCAGCATATCCATCTCCCGCTTCGGCGGCGAGGCGCTGATCTGCCGGGCGAGGGCAATCAGCTGGTCCGTGGTGTCGCCCATGGCCGACACGACGACGACGACCGCGTTGCCCGCGCGCCGCGTTTCGACGACCCTGCGGGCGACGGCCTTGATGCGTTCCGGCGTGGCCACCGACGACCCGCCGTATTTCTGCACGACGATCCTCATATGCAGCGACTTCCCCCCACTGCTCTAAAGCCGTCGGGTGTTTCGACCTGGGCTCCTCCATCATCCAGGTCCAATGCCAGCCAGCGGGCGGGCACCCCAGCGGCCTGAAACGCCTCTGCCATTGCGTCCCCGATGGCCTCTATGGGACCGCCTTCGGCGGCCAGGGCGAGCACCGCTGGACCCGCGCCGCTCAGCACGGCGCCCACGGCGCCAGCGTCCCTCGCGGCCTGAACGACCTGCGTGAATCCCGGCACCAAAGCCGCCCGGTAAGGCTGGTGCAGCCGGTCCTCCATGGCGGCCGCCAGGGCGCGGGTGTCGCCTGTGGCCAACGCCGCCACCAGGAGACAGGCGCGGCTCATATTAAACACCGCGTCCTGGAGGCTCACCTGCCGCGGCAGGATGCGCCGGGACTGCTGCGTCGGCAGCTGCAGCTCCGGGACGGCCACCACCGCCACCAGCCCCCGGGCCGCAAGACGCACCCAGCGGATGTCGCCGGCATGCTCGCCCGGGCACCCTTGCGCCACCACCGTGAACCCGCCGAACAGAGCCGGGGTGACGTTGTCCGCATGCCCCTCGAGCTCCGCCGCGATGCGCAGCAGCTCGCCGGCGCCCAACGGCTCGCCTGCGAGCACGTTGGCCGCCACCGCGCCGCCGACGATGGCCGACGCCGAGCTGCCCAGTCCTCGGCCAAACGGGATCTGCGCCTCCACCCGCACCCGCCAGCCCGTGGGCGGCATGCCGGCCCGCTTCCACACGGCCTGCGCCGCCCGGATGACCAGGTTGTCGGCGTTCAACGGAACTCGCTCGGCGGCCTCCCCTGTGGCTTCGACCCAGCAGCCTTCGGCGGCCAGCTCGACGTCGAAGTAATTGAAGAGGGACAAGGCCATGCCCAGCGTGTCGAAGCCCGGCCCCAGGTTGGCCGACGTGGCCGGGACGCGGACCCGGACGCGGCTTCTCGGCCCGATACCGACGGCCGCTGACCCGGCTCGTTCGCCTTCCCTCATGGCGCCAACACCTCGGCCAGCGCCTCGGCCCTGGCGGGCAGCACCATGGTCCCGGCGCCTTCGGCGGCCGCCCGGTCGGGGTCTTTGAGCCCGTGGCCGGTGAGCACGCACACGACCCGCTGCCCAGGTTGGAAGAAGCCCTGCCGGGCCAACTGGGCCACCCCGGCCAGCGACGCGGCCGAGGCCGGCTCACAAAAGATGCCTTCCAACCGGGCGACGAGCCGGTACGCTTCCAAGATCTCGTCATCGGTCACCTTTGCGATCAGTCCGCCCGACTCGTCCCGGGCTGCGACGGCGTGTTGCCAGCTGGCCGGGTTGCCGATGCGGATGGCCGTGGCGATGGTCTCGGGCTGGGCGATGGGCCGCCCCTCCACGATAGGCGCGGCGCCCGCCGCCTGGAAACCGAGCATCCGCGGCAGCCGGCGGATTTTGCCGAGCTGGAAATATTCCTTGAACCCCATCCAATAGGCCGTAATATTGCCGGCGTTGCCCACCGGCAGCGCCAGGAAGTCCGGCGCCTCGCCCAGCGCGTCGCAGATCTCGAAGGCGGCCGTCTTCTGCCCTTGCAGGCGCACCGGGTTGACGGAGTTGACGATGGCCAGTTGGTGGGCTTCGGCCAGCTCCCGGACGAGCTTGAGCGCCTCGTCAAAGTTGCCCTCGATCTCGATGACCCGAGCCCCGTGCATCATCGTCTGGGCCAGCTTTCCCTTGGCCACGTTGCCCTTGGGTATGAGCACGTAGCAAGGCAGGCCGGCCCGGGCGGCGTAAGCGGCGGCCGACGCCGACGTGTTGCCTGTGGAGGCGCAGATGACCGCCCGCGCTCCCCGCATCACCGCATCGGTGACCGCCATCGTCATTCCCCGGTCCTTAAACGATCCGGTTGGGTTGGCGCCCTCATACTTTATGAAGAGCTCCGCCGGCAGGCCCATCTCCCGGGCCAGCCGCGGCGCCGGGATCAGCGGCGTGTCTCCCTCCAAGAGGGTGATGATGGGACCTTCCTTGGGCAGCGTAAGATAAGGCCGGTAGCGGGCGATGATGCCGGGACCGCTCATACTTCCGCCTCCACCCGGATCACGTTGCTCACCTGGCGCACCACGGGAAGCCGGCTGATCTGCGCCAACGCCCGGCGGATGTTGGCCTCCCGCACTTCATGGGTGACAAACACCAAGTCGACCGGGTCTTCCAGCCGGCCCTTCTGGATAACCGAGTCGATGCTGACGTCGTTTTCCCCAAAGGCCGCGGCGATCTTGGCCAATACCCCTGGGCGATCGACGACCTTTAGCGAAACGTAGTACCGGGAAACCGTCTCCTCGATGGGCCTGATGGCCATCCGTGCCGCCGGGGGCTGCTGCCGCCCGTTGCCGCCGTAACGCAGCCGGCGCACCGCGTCCACCAGGTCCGCCACCACAGCACTGCCCGTCGGCAAGCTGCCGGCGCCGCGGCCGTAAAACATGAGCTCGCCCACAGCGTCGCCCCGCACAAATATGGCGTTGAAGACGTCGTTCACCGCCGCCAGCGGATGCGCCGCCGGGATGAAGGCGGGGTGCACCCGCACTTCCAGCTGCCCCTCATGCTCCCTGGCGATGGCCAACAGCTTGATCTCGTAGCCCAGCTCCCGGCCGTAGCGGATGTCCTCCGGGGTAATGCGGGTGATCCCCTCGCAGTAGACGTCCTCCACCCGCACCGGGGTTTCGAAGGCCAGCGAGGCCAAGATAGCGATCTTGAAGGCCGCGTCGTACCCTTCCACGTCCGACGCCGGGTCGGCTTCCGCATACCCCAGGGCCTGGGCTTCCCGCAGCACCTCGGCAAAGGGTATGCCCTCACGGCTCATGCGGGTCAGCATGTAGTTGGTGGTACCGTTGATGATGCCGACGATGGCCTGCACCCGGTTGGCGGCGAGGCTCTCCCGCAGCGGCTTGATGATGGGGATCCCACCGGCCACGCTCCCCTCAAAAAACAGGTCGACCCCGCGGCGCGCGGCCAAGGAAAGAAGCTCCGGCCCGTGCTTGGCCAGCACTTCCTTGTTGGCCGTCACGACCGGCTTGCCTTTGTCCAGCGCGGCCGCGATGAGATCGCGGGCCGGATCGACACCACCGATGACCTCGACGACGATGTCGATGCCCGGGTCATTGACGATCTCCCATGGGTCGGTGGTGAGCAGCGCGGGGTCGAGGGACACCGTCCTGCTCTTCTTGGGATCCCGCACCGCGACGCGCCGCACCTCAATGGGAGCACCGGCACGCGCCGCGATGCGCTCGCCGTTGGCCTGCAAGATCGAAAGCACGCCGCTGCCCACGGTGCCGCATCCCAGCAGGCCGACCTGCACTGGCTTTTCCACAGGTGCTTCCTCCCGGGGGGCGTGTAACTTTCAGGATTATAACATGTTCCCGAAGGTGAATAAAGAGCGACACCGGCCCCTTGCCACACGCAGGCGGAACGGCTGCCGGTGTCGCGCCAGGAGATGGCCAAGACCAGGCGGCCTACTTGGCCACCGAATCCTTCAGAGCCTTCCCAGCCTTGAACGCAGGAATCTTGCGGGCCGCGATCTGGATGTCGGCACCCGTCTGAGGATTGCGCCCCCGCCGGGCCGCCCGCTCCCGCACTTCAAAGGTGCCGAAACCGACGATCTGAACCCGCTCGCCGCCGGCCAGCGCCTCGGTGACCGCTTCGAACAGCGCGTCCACCGCCTTGCCGGCGTCCTTCTTGGTCAAGCCGCTCTTGGCGGCCACCCGATCGATCAGTTCCGTTTTGGTCAAGCCCGTCACCTCCCTTCCCGGCTCCCCGGTTTGCCGCTATCTGGAACCGTAGGTTGTCCAATTCCTGTGCAGTCCATGAGCACAAAAGAAACGCCGGGGGCCCGACAGGGCTACTTTCGCCCCGGCGAGGCCCGTTCCTGCCGGCGTTTGCGCACTAACCCCCGGTTTTCCTGCTTTTGATGCGGGTTTTGAGAACGCCGCGCGCCCTGCAAGCCGAAACAGGTGCTCTACAAGATGAAGCAGATAAGCCCCCCGCTGCCTTCGTTGATGATCTTGGTCAGCGTCTCCTGGAGCTTCTTTTGGGCGTGTTCGGGCATGCGGTGCAGCTTGCTCTGGATGCCTTCCCGCACCAGGTCCTGCAGGGACTTGCCGAGGAAGTCCGAGTTCCAGACGCGCCCGGGATCCTTTTCGAACTCCTCGGTCAGGTAGCGGGCGAACTCCTCGCCCTGCTTCTCGGTGCCGACGAAGGGGGTGACCTCGGTGTAGATGTCCGCCCGCACCATGTGGATGGACGGCGCGCCGGCCCGCAGCTTCACGCCGAAGCGGCCGCCCTGCCGGATAATCTCGGGCTCGTCGAAGGCGATGTCCTCCAAAGACGGCGTCACGATCCCGTAGCCCGTCGTGCGCACGTCGGCCAGGGCCGCCGCCACCTTGTCGTATTCCCGCTTGGCCACGGCCAGGTCCTGCATGAGCCGGACCAGGTGGTGGTCGCCGGACACCTGGAAACCGGTCATCTCCGCCAGCACCTTGTAGAACAGCCCGCGGCGGGTACCCACCTCCACCGTGGCCGTCCCTTGGCCCAGCTCCATCTGTTTGAGGGTGACGGTTTCCACAAAGTCGTAGCCGGCCAGCGCGGCCACCGCCTGCTCCACGT
>PKQR01000089.1 GCA_017578085.1 Bacillota bacterium | reverse complement strand
CATAGGCCACGACCAGGATCGGCGACGCCAGGTAGTTGGCCTTGACCAGCGGGTTGATGCGGCCCTCGAAGTTGCGGTTGCCGCTGAGCACCGCCGCGGTGACCAGGTCCCGCTCCTTGATGGCCTCGGCCACCGGCTCAGGCAAGGCCCCGCTGTTGCCGATGCACGTGGTGCACCCGTAACCGACCACGTGGAAGCCCAACTTCTCCAGGTACGGCAGGAGACCGGCAGCCTCCAGGTAGTCCGTGACGACGCGGGAGCCGGGCGCCAGGCTCGTCTTGACGTGCGGCGACACCGCCAGGCCCCGCTCCACCGCCTTCTTGGCCAAAAGGCCCGCACCCACCATCACCGACGGGTTGGACGTGTTGGTGCAGCTGGTGATGGCCGCGATGACCACCGAGCCGTGGGTGAGCTCCGTAGCCTGGCGGGTGGCTACGGCCACGCCGCCGCCAGCCGCCGGGGCCGCGGGGGCTTCTTCGCCCTTGCCGAAGTAGTCCCGCAGCGCGATGCGGAACGACTCCCGCACTTTGCCCAGCGGGACCCGGTCCTGGGGCCGCCGGGGCCCGGCGAGGCTCGGCTCCACCGTGCTCATGTCAAGCTCCAGAACCACCGAGAACTCGGGTTCCGGGGTATCGTCCGTGCGGAACAGGCCCTGTTCCTTGTAGTACCGCTCCACGAGATCGACCAGCTCGGGGTCGCGGCCCGTGAAGCGCAGGTAGTTGAGGACTTCATTGTCCACCGGGAAGAACCCGCACGTCGCGCCGTACTCGGGCGCCATGTTGCCGATGGTGGCCCGGTCCGCGAGGGGCAGCCGGTTGAGGCCGTCGCCGAAGAACTCCACGAACTTGCCCACCACGCCGTGCTTGCGCAGCATCTGCGTAACCGTCAGCACCAGGTCGGTCGCGGTGGCCCCCTCAGGCAGTTCGCCCGTCAGGCGGACGCCGACGACCTCCGGGATCAGCATGTAGTACGGCTGGCCCAGCATAACCGCCTCGGCCTCAATGCCGCCCACGCCCCAGCCGAGGACGCCCAGCCCGTTGATCATGGTGGTGTGGGAGTCGGTGCCCAAGACGCTGTCGGGGAACACGACCGCTTCCCCGTTGACCTCCCGCCACTGGGCGACCTTGGCCAAGTACTCCAGGTTCACCTGGTGGACGATACCGGTTCCGGGCGGCACGACGCGGAAGTTGTCGAACGCCTTCTGCGCCCACCGCAGCAGCAGGTACCGCTCGCGGTTGCGCTCAAACTCCTTCTCGACGTTGAACCGGAAGGCGTCCGGGGTGCCGAAGGCATCCACGATCACCGAGTGGTCGATGACCAGGTCCACCGGGATAAGCGGGTTGATGCGCTTCGGATCGCCGCCCCGCCGGGCGATGGCGGACCGCATCGCGGCCAAGTCCACCACGCACGGCACGCCGGTGAAGTCCTGCAAGAGGACCCGGGCCGGCATAAACCCGATCTCCTGCTCGGGGACGTTGCCGGGCCGCCAGCGCGCCAAGGCCTCGATCTGCTCCTCGGTCACCGCGTACCCGTCGCAGTTGCGCAGCAGGCTCTCCAAGAGCACCCGTAGCGAGAAGGGCAAACGGGAGACGTTGGCCACGCCCGCCTTTTCCAGGGCGTCCAGCCGGTAGATAACCGCCTTGCCGCGCCCCGTTTCCAGTACACTTCGACTACCAAACGGATTGACGGCTGCCATAACGTTCTCCTTTCCTTCGCTACTTTAACGCCGCCAGCCCCTCATCTGGGGCACAAGCACAAAAATTCGCTCCTCAGGGGCATTGTACCACAATCGGCAGCACCTTGGGCGGCTTTGACGCCCCGCCGCCTCTTGCGGTATGATCGTGCCGTCTCCCCGGAGGTGAGTCCCGTTGATCCTTCGGTTTCCCCGCGCACGCAAGGCCCGTATCCCCCATGCGCGTCTCTTTGGCAAGCACCTGCGCGCCCTGCGCAACGACCAGCACATCGCCCATCTGCTTAAGCAGAACCTGGAGCTGAAAGCGCTGGTCCGGGCCCTGGCGGAGAAGTTGCTCGAAGGGAAACCGCCCCGGGAAGTGCGCCGCATCCTCCACGACGTGCTTCTTGAGCAGCGCCGCATCTACAACGAGGCCCTCACCCGCCAGGCGATCCGGCAAGCCCAGCACGTGGACGAGTTGGTCGCCATGCTGGACGAGATCCGGGAGTACGACAGCTTCTCCCGGGACGGGATCGCCTGAGCCGCTGCGGCACGCGCCGGTCAACCTTCCGGGCTAACCTTCGTCCCCCAACCGGGCGACGATCCCCGTCACAAGGCGGGCAAAGTTCCCCGCCGCCCGGGCAGTCGTCTCCATGACCTCCTCGTGGCTTAAGGGCTCGGTCTGCAAGCCGGCAGCCAGGTTGGTGATGCACGAGATCCCCAGCACCCGCACGCCCATGTGGCGGGCGGCGATCACCTCCGGCACCGTGGACATCCCTACCGCGTCCGCGCCGAGAATGCGAAACGCGCGAATCTCCGCCGGGGTTTCGAAGGACGGCCCGCTGAGCCCCAGGTACACGCCTTCTTGAAGCGGCAAGCCCGCTTCTGCCGCCACCGCCTTAGCCAGGGCCCGCAATTCGGGGTCATACGCGTTGGTCATGTCGGGAAACCGGGGACCAAAAGCGTCTTCGTTGGGTCCGATGAGGGGATTGGTGCCGAAAAAGTTGATGTGGTCGGTGATCAGCATGAGGTCGCCGGGACGGAACGCGGGGTTGAGGCCGCCGGCCGCGTTGGTCACCACCAGCGTCGTCACGCCGAGCTCCCGCATGACGCGTACCGGCCGCACCACGTCGGCCATGCTGTAGCCCTCGTAATAATGAACGCGGCCTTGCATCGCCCAGACGGCCGTACCGGCCAGGCGCCCCGCCACCAGGCGGCCCCGGTGACCCGCCACCGTCGAGGCTTGAAAGTGGGGGATGTCCCCGTACGGCACCGCCACGGCGTCCTCGATCCGGTCCGCCAACTGCCCCAAGCCGGAGCCAAGGATCAAGCCCACCTTGGGTCGCAGGGGCACCCGCTCGGCCAAATACGCCGCGGCCGCCCGCACCCGCTCCAGCTCTGTCATGCCCGCGCCACCGCCTTCCCGCGGCTGAATCTCGCGCCGCTACGGGTCACCGGGCCCTGCACCGTTGGGGATGGCGGCCCGGGCCAGCTCATCGGTCCGCTCGTTCCACACGTCCCCAGCATGCCCGGCTACCTTGACCCACTCCACCCGGTGCGGCCGGCTTACCCGCAACAGTTCCATCCACAGATCCTGATTCTCCACCGGTTTGCCCGCCGCCGTGCGCCAGCCGTTGGCCTGCCAGCGCTCGACCCACCCGAGCCGGAACGCGTTCACCAAATAGGCGCTGTCGCTGTGGATGCGCACCCGGCACGGGCGGCGCAGCGCCTTGAACGCCTCGATGGCCGCCGTCAGCTCCATGCGCTGGTTGGTGGTGCAGCGCTCACCGCCGCTCAGTTCCCGCCGGTGTTCACCGTACAGGAGCACCGCCGCCCACCCGCCGGGGCCCGGATTGCCTCGGCAGGCACCATCGGTGTACACGTCCACCACAGGGCGGCGATCTTGCTCTCCTTGAGCGGGCCTGTCGTCCCGATCCACGTTACTGCGTCAACGTGTTGAACAGCCGCTCCACGAAGTCGGGCCGGGTATTGGTGATCAGCGTCAGCCCCACCATGGTCAGCAGGGCAAACGCCAAGTTGGCGAAGCCGCGCAGGCGCGCCGGAATCTCGAAGGGAGGCAACCGGCGTCCACCCAGGAGTAGACCGGTGAGCCCGGTCATAAACGCCCCAACGCCGATGATGACCAGGACCAGCTCCCCCCAGATCCCGGGGAACAAGTTTTCCAACACGTCCACACTCAACTCCTCGCGCTACGGTGACGCCCGTGATGTGGCGGTGAGCAGCCCGGCATCAACGCCGCCCCTCGGGGCGGCCGCGCCTGGCCCAAGATACCCCGTAGTCCTATTTTATGGTAGCATAGCCTATGGGACAAGCCTGCACTTGTCCGACACTAATGGGAAGGACGGCGCGCGATGCAAGCAGTGGCCCTCATCTTGCTCGGATTGGCGGCCGGCGCGCTGAGCGGGATGCTCGGTATCGGCGGCGGGCTCATCATCGTTCCGGCCCTCAACCAACTTTTTCATTTGCCCATGAACCAGGCCGTAGGCACCTCGCTGCTCATCATCATCCCCACGGCGGTGGTGGGAAGCCTGACGCACTACGCCCGGGGGAACCTCCAGCTGCCCGTGGCGCTGCTGGTCATGATCGGCGCCACGGCTGGGGGGTATTTGGGTGCCCGCCTGGTGGCCGTCGTGCCGGAGTTATTCATTAAGCGCCTCTTCGCCCTGCTCGCGCTGTATACGGCCATCCGCCTCTGGTTCAACCGTTGAGCGGCTGAAACGAGGCCCGGCAACGGAGGCCGTCATCCACAGGCAAGCCAGGCTCCCGGTGGGCGCCAGCCGTGCGCAGCAGCTAGAGCCGCCGGCCGGTGAGCCGCGCTTCCCACCGCTCGCGCCACGCCCTCGGGAGGCCGACCTGCTCCACGACAGCCCTGGCCTGAGCGTCCTGCCCGGTACGCAGGCACGCCTCCAAGGCCAGTTCCACGGTGGCGACGTGGTCTTCCCGCTGCCAAGGGTTGAGGCGGGACACGGCCACGGCAATCGCGGGGGCCAGCGCCGCGACGGCCCCCCACTCTCCAGCCTCGGCTTGCAGGGCCGCCAGCCGCCCCAGGTTGTCCAGGTCCTCCGGCAGCCTGCGGGCCGCCTGCCGGCTCAGCCGCAGCGCCTGCTCCTTGTCGCCCGCCCGCAGGGCGATGGCGGCCGCCTGCGCCACAAGCTTGGGATCGTCCACCCGCTCCGCTGCCCAGAGCAGGCTCGCGATGGCGCGCTCGGGTTCGGTTGCGGCCACGCGGCGGGCGTAGGCGGCAGCCACGGCCGCCAAGGGCTCCCCGGGCAACGCGTCGGGTTTGTTGCGCAAGCCCCGCCGGTATGCGCGCCACGCCTTCTCCGGCTCCGCCGTCCCCCACAGGCCCGCCAGTTCGAGGTAGAGATCCCCCCGTACCTCAGGAGGAAACTGCTCCACCGCCTCCTCCCAGTCGTCGCGCTCCCGCAGCCGTTGGGCTGCTGCGCGGAGAATCCGCTGGAGCATCTCCTCGTCGGGGTGCTCCAGCGCGGCCGCGGCGGCCTGCCGCAGGTGTTCGAATCCCCGCTGGCGCCCTGCGGTGAGCAGGTGCTCGCCCAGGGTGAGCAGGATGCCGGCGCGGCTCGACGGCATGCGCGCCGCCAGCCTGGTCATGAAAAGTTCGAATCCTCCGTGCCAGCCCTGCTTCTGGCAAAACCGGGCAAGCCGCATGAGCGCTTCATCGTCCTTGCCGTAGCGCCGCAGCACCTGTTGCAGGTAGCCGGCAAATTCTTCCCGCTGGCCTTCTTGGGCCAGCTGCCGCAGGCGGGCCATCACCGCCTGCAGCTCTTGGTGGACAGCGTTGTGGGTCAACGGTCGTCCCCCTCCGCGCGCGGCCGCAACGGACGGCTCTAACCCTCCGCCGCAACGGGCCTGGCCCGGGAAAGCGGGCGCACGACCCATTCTACCGCCTGCCGGTTGAGGTGTAAATACGCACGGCGGCTAGGCGCAAAGGACTGACCTCAATATGACAAGAATCTTTTCCTTAGAAAGGAAGGGATTGAAAGATGAAAGCAATGCGCATCCATTCCCACGGCGGGCCGGAGGTACTGCGCTATGAGACGGTGCCCGACCCGGTGCCCCGGGCCGACGAGGTGCTCGTCCGGGTGCGGGCCTGCGCCCTCAACCATCTGGACATTTGGAACCGCAAGGGCCTGCCCCGGCCCATGGTGCCGCTGCCCCACATCCTCGGGTCCGACATCGCGGGTGAGGTGGCGGCCACGGGCGAACTGGTGGACGACTTGAAGCCGGGGGACCCGGTCATCCTCCACCCCGGCGTCAGCTGCGGTCGCTGTCGCCACTGCCTCAGCGGCCAGGACAACATGTGTCCCAGATACCACCTGCTGGGCGCCGGGCGCGACGGCGGCTACGCACAGCTGGTGGCGGTTCCCCGGATCAACGTGATCCCAAAGCCGGCCAACTTGAGCTACCCCGAAGCGGCGGCGCTGCCGCTGGTCTTCCTGACCGCCTGGCACATGCTGGTGACCCGGGCCCGCGTGCAGCCCGGAGAAGACGTGTTTGTCTGGGGGGCCAGCAGCGGTGTAGGCAGCGCCGGCATCCAGATCGCGAAGCTCTTGGGCGCTCGCGTCATCGCCGCCACCCAGGGCGAGGAGAAGCAGGCCAAAGCCCGGCAGCTGGGGGCCGATGAGGTCATCGACTATAAGACCACCGACGTCCTGCGGGCGGTGCGGGACCTGACCGGGGGCCGGGGCGTGGATGTCGTCTTTGAGCACGTGGGGCAAGCCACGTGGGAGATCAGCATCAAGATGTTGGCCAAGGGCGGCCGGCTCGTCACCTGCGGCAATACCTCCGGTTGGGAAGGCCACACGGACATCCGTTACGTGTTTGCCCGGCAGCTCTCCATCCTTGGGTCGTATATGGGCAGCAAGGGCGAGCTGCTGGCGCTCTTACCCTGGGTGGAGGCGGGGCGGCTGCGGCCCGTGGTGCACACGGTCCTTCCCCTTGAGGAAGCGGCCGAAGCCCACCGGATCCTCGAGTCCCAAGCGCAATTCGGAAAGGTGGTGCTGGTGCCGCCAGAGGACTGATGAGCCCTGGGGACAGCCGCCGGTCGCTGCAGGCTGTCCCCTTTCCCACACATTTGGATACCTCGATTTAAATAATGTGATCCCTCATATTAAAAACTCGGATCCGCTCATCAACATCCCTTGACGCCTGGGTTGAACACTGCTATAGTGGCGGAGGAAGCTGAAGGGGCGCGCACCTGAGTCTTCCGGCTGTCGTAAAGCGGGCATACTAGGGCCACCGGGCGCCGCAGCCCGGCCGGAGGTGATTCAGGTGTACATCAACCTGGTGCATACCATGCAACTGGCCTTGCTCATGAACGAGGACCGCGCCCGGGAGGCGCTTGGGCTGAAGGAAGTCCCTCCGGGCGGGCCGATCGACATCTACTCGGCCTCCCGCGCTGGGAAGACAGGCTTGGATCCGAGTACGGCGACACCGCGTTGGGCGCTGCGGCCCCACCGCAGCGAGGGCTGACCGCCCAGGGCCTCACGCCGGGTTGGCGGGATGATAACCGAATCAGAAGAGGCGGGCTGAGCCCGCCTCTTTTTGATCCTGCATAGACCTGCGTTTCCCCGCAGCGAACCGGCACCCGGCCCGGATTACCGGGACCTGGCCGCTCCGTGCACCACGGGCGCCGCGCTCTTGAACCGGTCGGCCACCCGGCGCATGACCTCGGGCATGGCCGTATACTCCATCTCTTCCAACGGCAAGCGATGCGGCTCGAAGGGACCCATCCGCCGCATCATCTCCGCCATCTCGAGGGCCGTCTGCCGCGCCTTGTCGAAGCCCGGATCGTCGAACATGTCGCGCGGTCCCACGAGCTTGCCCTGGCTGATCTGGAAACCGTACGCGACGACACGCGGCGGGCCGTCGAAGCGGCTGGTGTTAGCCTGGTCAAAGCCCACCGGCATGAGGGGGCCGCAGTGGGACCCCCTCATCCAGCCTTCCACAAAGTGGGGCTGGGTGAACGCCTCCAGCACCTCGCCCACCGCAGGCAGGCCGCTCTGACACCGGACGATGAGCACGGGATCGTCCTTGCCCACGTACTTGCCGGCGATCAGGCTCAAGCGCTGGGTGGAGGTGGTCGCGACGGGCTCCGTGCCGCCCGGTTGGTACACGTTACGGATCACGAACCGGCTCGGTGAGCCGATGAAGGTCAGCAGGTCGTAGCTCTCGCTGGGGGTATGGAAGCGGGCGACCTTGTTCTCCCGCAGGTCGAGGATCTCGAAGTCGAAGCCCCCGTGCATCTTGGGGTCGATCACAAGCCCCGGGGTGTTGAACGGATCCGCGAACATCCGGTACACCGGCAGGTTCCACGCGCCCGGGCTCGTCTTGTCGCCCAGGAAAACGATCACGGGCTCGCTGGGACGCTCTTCAAACTCCATCTCGGCCACGCCGGGCCCCAGGCCCTTGATGGTGCCGGCGAAGGCGTCCTTCAGCAAGTCTTGCCCGGCGCCATAAAGCTTGAGCTCCTTGGCCACGGCCGTCGTCGCCTGGAAGACCTCCCACGCAATCCCGTGCACCAATTCGCTGTCGACGCCGTGCCGGTGGGTCATGATGAGCGCGATGTCGTCGCCGACGCGGCCGACGCAGAAGTCCTCGATGATACCCTTGTCCTTCCGCTTCTGCAGCTCCGCCTCGGCGGTCCGCATCATCTCAGGGTGCACCGCCGAGTGCCCGACAAAACCTCCCGTATCGGCCTTAATCACCGACAAGGTGATCATTCTTTCGCGAGACCTCCTTGAGTTCGTTGCCCGCAGCCGCCAGCAAGCGGCTGCAGTCCTGGTAAAGGCAAAAAGGGCGCGCGCGAACAAAGCTGCCCGCCGCGGACAGCCCCATGCGAGCAACCCCCATGACCACTGGCGTCCCCTCTGTCCCCGTGATCGCTCGCGGGTTTTAAGGAACGCCTCACGACCGTGGTCGAGCCGAGTGGCATCCGCCGATAGCTCGATGAACCACTTCCTCGTCAACTTGCCCCCGCCATTGGTTTGGGCAAGTCCAGGCGCTTCGTACTAATTCAGTTGTCGAAATGCCGTCGGAACGGCTGCAGATCGGTCTAAGGCGTCGCCCCCCCTTCTTCTTTGTCGTAGTCCCGGTCCCAGCCCCCAAGACGTGTGAGGCGAGGCGCATCCGTGGGCGCGCGGTTCGCCCTCCGGGGCCGGAGAAGCCGGGGGCATTGGCACCTTATGCCGATACCGTCGACAGATGACACCGAGAAGCGCCGATGACGCCCAATGTTAGGATAATTATACCACTCGACGGTACATGTGTCCAGCTTGACAAACCCTTTCCAGGATAACGGGACATCCGCCCTTCTGCGCCTGCGCTGGCATGGTATACTTGTGCGGGAGGTGACGCGACATGGCGCAGGCGCCGGCGCAGACCACGAAGGAGGCCAGCGGATGGCGTTTGAACGTGCCCGCGATCCTCGAGCGGCTCGCGGACATGTACCCCGACGCCCGCTGCGCCCTCAACTACACGACACCCTTTGAGCTGCTGGTGGCGTGCATCCTGTCCGCGCAGTGCACGGACAAGCGGGTCAACATCGTGACCGCGCGCTTGTTTCCCCGCTGCAACAGGCCGGAACACTTCGCCAGCATGAGCCCGGACG
>PKQR01000222.1 GCA_017578085.1 Bacillota bacterium | reverse complement strand
TGGTGACGCTGGACGGGGTCGAGAGGACCCTCGATGCGGACATGCTGGTGATCGCCGACGCCGAGCGCCCAGTGGGTGTCGCCGGCGTCATGGGCGGCGGCAACAGCGAGGTGACCGAGGCGACGACAACGGTGCTCCTGGAATCGGCCAACTTCCATCCCGCCTCGGTGCGGCGCACCGCCCGCCGCCTCGGCCTGCGCACTGAGGCGTCGCATCGATTCGAGAAAGGCCTGGACCCCAACTTGGCTGCCGTCGCTTCCCTGCGGGCCGCGCAGCTCTTGCAGGAACTGGCCGGGGCGCAGGTGCTCGCAGGCGTCGTCGATGTGTATCCCTGCCCGGTAGCGCCCCGGACCATCTCCTGCCGGCCCGAGCGCATTCGCCGCCTTTTGGGGACGGACTTGAGCGACGAGCGCATCGCCGCGTATCTGCAGTCGCTGGAGCTGTCCGTCCAGCGCGAAGGGGAGCGGCTGGTGGTGACCGTACCGACCTTCCGGCCCGACATCCAGCAGGAGGCGGACTTGGCGGAGGAAGTGGCCCGGCTGTACGGCTACGACCGGCTGCCTGAGGCGCTGCCCGGTGGCACGTCGCAGGTGGGAGGGCAGCGGCAGCCGTTGCCGCTTTTGGACCGGGTGCGGGACGTCCTGGTCGCCATGGGGTTGCTGGAGTGCATGACCTACAGTTTCGTGCACCCCGCCACGGCTGACCGGCTCCGCTGGGCCCCGGACGATCCACGCCGGCAGTTTATCCCGCTGCGCAACCCCTTGAGCGAAGAGTACGCCGTGATGCGGACCTCGCTGGTCGGAGGCCTGCTCGAGACGGCAGCCCGCAACCGGTCCCGGGGTGTGCGGGCGGTGCATTTGTTTGAGATCGGCGCCGTCTACCACCCAAAGAGCCTGCCCCTGACGGAGCTGCCCTACGAGCGGCGCAAGATCGGGATTCTGATGATGGGCCCCTTGCCCCAGGAGCAGTGGGGTGGCCGGGTCGGGGAGGCCACCTTCTATCACCTGAAAGGCGCGGTGGAAAGGTTGCTGGCCGCCTTGCGCCTTGAGGGCTCGTTTGCCCCCGCGGGGGATCCGACCTTCCACCCGGGACGGCAGGCGGTGGTCACGGTTGGCGGCCAGGCAGCGGGCGTCCTTGGGGAAGTGCACCCGCTTGTGGCCGAGGCTTACGACTTGGGCGAAACCCGGGTGTACGCGGCCGAACTGGATGTGGACGTCCTGGCGGCGGCGGCGCCGGCCGGAGTCCGCTACCGGCCGCTGCCCAGGTTCCCGGCGGTGGACCGGGACATCGCCTTGCTCGTGCCCAAGGCCGTCACGGCCGCCGCGGTGGCGGCTTGCATCCGTGCCGCGGCCGGCGAGATGCTCGAGGAGATGGCGCTGTTTGACGTCTACGAGGGACCGCAGGTGGCGGCCGGTCACCGCAGCCTGGCGTATTCCCTGAGGCTGCGAGCGCCCGACCGGACGCTTACCGACGAAGAGGCCAACGCGATCGTGGCCAGGATCGAGGAAGCCTTGGCGCGGCAGTTGGGGGTGCGGCTGCGCCGCTAGCGCCAGCGCCCCGGCACCCCCCCATGGAGGCAGGGGAGGAGTTGCGCCGCAGCGACACGAAATCAGGCACAGCGACAGCGGCAAGGAGGCGCGCTCATGTCCGCGGCCAACCGGTCGGCGGCGGTCAAGCACCGGGTGCAGGTGCGCATCGGCGACGAGGACTTCGTGTTGCGCAGCGAGGCGCCACCGGAGTACATGCAGAAGGTGGCGGCCGTGGTAGACGCGAAATTCAGCGAGCTGCAGGCGATCTATCGGCATGTGCCGCGACATCGGGTGGCGATCTTGACCGCCCTGCACCTGGCGGATGAACTTGAGCGGCTCCGGGCCGAAAACCAGGAGCTCTTGGCCCTGCTCAAGGAGGCCAGGTGAGGGCGTGAACTGGCTGGACGCCGTCCTTGCGGCCGGCGCGACCTTGTGGATGGTGCGCCGGTACCGGCGGGGTTTTTTGAGCGCGGCCCTCGAGCTCGGCGGCGCTGGGCTCGGCCTTTGGCTCGCGCTGCGGCACGCGGGGCCCATGGCAGGCAGCTTAAGCGAGGCAGGGGGCGTCCCCGAAAGCTTGGGACGCCCCGTTGTCTTTGCCGCACTGGTGCTGCCGCCGGCCGTGCTGGGCCATGTCCTCGGACGGTGGGCGGCCGCGCGCAGCTTGGCGGGCGGCAGCCGCTGGGACCGGGTTGCCGGGGCCGCCCTCGGCCTTGGGGAGGCGACGCTGGTTGCATGCGTGGGCCTTGTGGCTTGGGTGCAATGGGGCGGGTCCGTGCACGCGCCGGTTCTCATGGATTCGCTGCTCGCCGGTTGGTTGCTGCGGCTTGCGCCCGTGCTGTATGAGTGGGTGGCCGAGGTGCTGGCTTTATGAAGAATCTGGAGCTCGCGTGGATACTGGCCGAGATCGG
>PKQR01000088.1 GCA_017578085.1 Bacillota bacterium | reverse complement strand
AGCTGATGCTGAACGCGGTCAACATCAACCTGGTTGCCTTCGCCGCAACCCTGCGGGAGGCGGCCGCGGCCGGGCAAATCTTTGCACTGTTTATCATGACGGTGGCCGCTGCGGAAGTGGCGTTGGCTCTCGCCATCATCCTGATGCTGGCCCGGCGCGAGAAGCACATCGATATCGAGCGGGTGCACTTGCTGAAATGGTAGCTAGGGTAGCGTCGGACAAGCCCGGCGTCACGCTACGGAAGGTGGCTGTGAGATGATCCAACTGGTATGGCTCATACCCGTGCTCCCGCTGGCGGCGTCCCTCTTTATCGCCCTGTTCGGCCATCGGACGACGGGCCAGGGCGATCGCGTCGGCATCGGGGCTATCAGCATCGCGTTTTTGCTATCAGTCGGCGTCCTGCTGGACGTAATGGCCGGGGCACGCCTAGCCCAGTCCTTTGAGTGGGCGGTCCACGGGGACTTGGTCCTCCGGCTCGGGTACCAGGTGGATCCGCTGGCGGCGGTGATGCTGGTCGTCGTCACCCTCGTCAGCTTAATGGTCCACATCTTCTCCGTCGGTTACATGGAGGGCGACGCGCGCTACAAGCGTTACTACGGCGTGCTGTCGCTCTTCACCGCCAGCATGCTGGGCTTGGTCATCGCGGATAACCTGTTGTTCCTGTTCGTCTTCTGGGAGCTCATGGGCCTGTGCTCCTACTTGTTGATCGGGCACTACTATGAGGAGCGCGCCAACGTGCACGCGGCCAACAAGGCGTTCCTCACCACCCGCGTGGGCGACGTTGGCATGTTCATCGGCATCCTGCTCCTCTTCGCCGCGGCCGGGACGTTCCGGTTTGATGAGCTGACCGCCAGGATTGCCGACGGCACCTTGAGCCTGCCGGTTTTGACGGTGGCGGCCATCCTGTTGTTCATCGGCCCCATCGGCAAGTCGGCGCAATTCCCGCTGCACGTCTGGCTTCCCGACGCGATGGCGGGCCCGACGCCTGCCAGCGCCCTCATCCACGCGGCGACGATGGTGGCCGCGGGCGTGTACCTGGTGGCTCGGGGCTACGGCCTCTTCACTCCCGTGCCCGAGGCGCTGGAGGTGGTGGCCTGGATAGGCGCTTTCACGGCCTTGTTCGCCGCCACCATTGCGCTGGTCATGGAGGACATCAAGAAGGTCCTCGCCTACTCCACCATTTCGCAGCTGGGCTTCATGGTGGCCGCCCTCGGGGTAGGCGGCTACACGGCGGCCGTGTTCCACCTGATGACCCACGCCTTCTTCAAGGCGCTGCTTTTCCTGGCGTCCGGTTCGGTGATTCACGCGGTGCATACGCAGAACATGCACCAGATGGGCGGCCTGTTTAAGAAGCTGCCGGTGACCGGCTGGGTGTGGCTCATCGGCGCAGGGGCCCTAATCGGCATCCCGCCGCTGTCGGGCTTCTGGAGCAAGGAAGAAATCATGTTGGAGGCCTGGCATAATAACCCGCCCATCTTCTGGATGTTGGTGGCGGCCGCAGCCCTCACCGCGTTCTACACCACCCGGGCCACCTACTTGACCTTCTTCGGCACGCCGCGGGATAAGTACGCCTATGAGCACGCCCACGAGGGCGGGCGGGTCATGACGTATCCGCTGATCATCCTTGGGGTGCTCGCGGCCGTGTCCGGGTTCGTGGCCAGGCCGCTGGCGGGATTCGTGTACTACGGCGAGCCGCACCACGCCTCGACCGACGCGTTCGTATTCGGTGTGGCCACGGCGGTCTGGGTGCTGGGCGTCCTGCTGGCACTGGCCATCTACAAGTACAACCTGGTTTCCCGCCGCAAGATCATCCAGGTGCTCTACCCCATCTGGGTGGTGCTTAAGCGGCGTTACTACATTGACGACGTCTACCAGTACGTGTTCGTCCGCGGCATGATCGGGCTGGCGCTGGTCATCGGCTGGTTCGACCGTCACGTCATCGACCTCATCGTCAACGCGGTCGGTTGGATGTGGCGGAAGGTCTCCGAGTACGTGGACGAGTTCGACCGGGGCGTCGTCGACGGCACCGTCAACGGCATCGGCGGTGCATTTGTGGTCGGCAGCCGGGTGCTCCGGCAGGTGCAGACGGGACTTGTCCAATCGTACATCCTGGTCTTGTTCCTGGGCCTGTTGGCCGGACTGGCAATCCTGGTAATAGGAGGATAACGCGATGCTCCTCACTGCCCTGGTATTTATCCCCCTGATGGGGGCCCTTCTGCTCGCGTTTTTCCCGAAAGAACGCGTGGATGCGATCCGGCGGTTCGCCTTGGCGGTATCGCTGATCCCCACGGTCCTGGTCGTGCTGATTTGGCGACAGATGGACTTCTCTCAGCCGGGCATGCAGCTGATCACGCAGGCCCCGTGGATTCCGAGCCTCGGGATCCAGTACAAGCTGGGCGTGGACGGCATCAGCTTCCCCTTGATCGCCGTCTCGGCTCTGGTGCTGCCTTTGTCCGTGCTGGCGTCGTACACGATCACGCACCGCGTCAAGGAATTCTTCCTCTGGATGCTGGTGCTCCAGACGGCCATCTACGGCGTGTTCACGGCCCTGGACTACTTCCTGTTCTTCATCTTCTTTGAGGCGAGCCTGGTGCCGATGTACTTCATCATCGGCATCTGGGGCGGTCCCCGCAAGGAGTACGCTAGCCTCAAGTTCTTCATCTACACGTTGCTCGGCAGCGCCATCATGCTGGTGGGTATCCTGGCGCTGTACCTGGGCTCGGGGCTGCGCACGTTCGACGTGATGGTCCTGGCCGAACAGGCCAATCTCTCCCCCACTCTCCAGTGGTGGATTTTCCTGGCCTTCTTCGCCGGCTTCGCGGTGAAGGTGCCGATCTTCCCGTTCCACACGTGGTTGCCTGACGCTCACGTTGAGGCGCCCACCGGCGGCTCCATGATCCTGGCGGGCATTTTGCTGAAGACCGGTACCTACGGGTTGTTCCGTTTCATGCTGCCCACGTTCCCCGATGCGGCGCAGGCTTTCTCGCCGGTGCTGGCGGTGCTGGGCGTTATCGGCATCATCTATGGCGCACTGGCGGCGATGGCCCAGACCGACCTCAAGAAGATGGTCGCGTACTCCTCTATCAGCCACATGGGCTACGTCGTCCTTGGCGCTGCGGCCATGACGCCCATGGCGCTGAACGGCGCGATGTTCGTCAACATCTCCCACGGGCTCATCTCGCCGCTGTTGTTCTTCGTGGTGGCCAGCGTCATTTATGACCGGACGCACACCCGTATGATGGACCAGATGAGCGGCCTGTACACCCAGATCCCGGTGGCGTCGCGGATCATGGCGTTTGCGGCCTTCGCGAACTTGGGCCTGCCGGGTATGGCCGGCTTCCCGGGCGAGTTCTTCACCTTCGTGGGCTCGTTCCCCGTGTTCACAGGGTTGGTGGTGCTCGCCGCCGCTCTCGGTTTGGTCACAACCGCCGGCTACCATCTGTGGATGATGCAGCGGGTCCTGATGGGCCAGCCGCGCGGTGAGGCCTTGCCGGACATCAGCCCGCGGGAGCTGGTGGTGGCTGCGCCGCTGATGGTCTTCATTGTCCTGCTCGGCATCCTGCCTGGCATTGCCCTGCGGTTCTTTAACGAACCCATCGCGGTGTTGGCGGCCAGGCTCGGAGGGATGTGACGCTCATGCCTGTTGACGGCAGCCTGGGGCTGATCCTGCCGGAGATTGTCCTTGCCGTAGCCGGCATGGTCGTGCTGGCCGCCGGGCTCACCTGGAGGCGCTCTCGCCTGCCGGGGATCCTGGCTATCCTGGGCATCGCTGCGTCCGCGGCCGCCCTCGCAAGCCGCGTGTGGGGACAGACGGCGGAGATCTGGAGCGGCACGGTCATGGTGGACGGTTACGCCAACCTGTTCAAGGCCATCTTCCTGGCCGTCGCCGCCTTGACGGTGCTGGTGTCCATGGACTATGTCCATCGGAACCGGCTCCCTGCGGGAGAGTTTTATCTCCTGCTGCTCCTGGCCACGGTGGGCATGATGTTCATGACCGGCTCCCTCAATCTGCTCACCGTCTACGTGGGCCTGGAGTGCCTGTCGCTGGCCTCCTACAGCTTGGCCGGGATGCTGCGCAAGAGCCCGCGTTCGACGGAGGCGGCGCTGAAGTATATCCTGATCGGCGCCATCTCCAGCGGCATCGTGCTGTTTGGTATGTCGCTCCTGTTTGGCGTCGCCGGCAGCACGCACCTGCGGGACATCGCCGCGGCGCTGAACAGCAATCCGGCCATGGCGCCGGTGCTGGTGGCCGGCATGATGTTCCTCATCGCGGGGTTTGGCGTCAAGATGGCGGCGGTGCCCTTCCATATGTGGGCGCCGGACGTATATGACGGGTCGCCTGCCCCGGTGGCGGCGTTCCTCATTACCGCCAGCGAGGCCGCGGCCTTTGGCGCCGCCCTGCGGATCTTCATGGTGGGTTTGCCCGCTTTGCAGGCCGAGTGGACGGCTGTCTTCATCGTCCTGGCCGTCATCTCCATGACGGTGGGCAACATTAGCGCCATCCTGCAAACCAGCATCAGGCGCATGTTGGCCTACTCGGCGGTCGCCCAGGCGGGCTACATCATGGTCGGGCTTGCGGTCGCCTCTGAGCGGGCCGTTTCGGCCATGCTGTACTACATTATCGCGTACGCCTTTATGACCATCGGGGCGTTTGCGGTCGTGATCCTGCTCGGCCGTCACTACCCGTCGGAGGAAATCAAGGACTTCCGGGGCTTGGGCCAGCGGGCGCCCTTGTTTGCTCTGACGCTCACCATCCTCCTGTTGAGCTTCATCGGCATCCCGCCCACGGCCGGCTTCTTCGGCAAGTTCTATCTCATCCAGGCCGCGGTCGCCGCAGACTTGGCATGGCTGGCCGTAGTCATGATGATCAATAGCATCATCTCGATCCCCTATTATTGGGGCGTCGTCCGGACGATGTATTTAACAGAGGCAGAAGACAAGGCGCCCCTTGCGGCTCCGGCGAGCTTGCGCTGGGCGGCGGTCATCGGCGTGCTGGGCGTGCTGGTGCTCGGGGTGTTCCCCGACGCCTTCGTGCAGCTGGTCAACGCCGTTCAGGTCGTGCCGGTATTGCTTTCGGCGGCCTTCTAGTTCAGGCTTAGACGGCAGTCTAAGGCCGTTGGGGGGGCGGCGCATGAATGGCGCCGCCCTTCTCGCCTATCCACCTTTCAGCCGCCGTTGGCGGCCCACCACTCCTCCTGCCTGGAGCACAGCACGGGGCCCGCATCAAATTCAACACGAGGAGGTGGCGGTCACCCTCCAGGTGACGGCAACATGAAGAAGGCCATCGGGTACGTAGGGATCGTGGGGTTAGTCGCGCTGGTAACGTCTCTGACCGGCTTTACGGGGCAACAGGTGCTCGCGACCACCATTTTTGCCGGGTTTATCTGCGGTACGCTGTTTTATTGGGAGTTCCGCCTGGCCTTCGCCTTGACCGGCATTGCGCTTCTCTTTGCGTTCGGAGTGCTCGACATCGGGCACTTTATCGAGTTTGCCAGCCTGGACGTGATCCTTTTCCTCATCGGCATGATGATCGTCATCGGCTACCTTGAGGAAAAGGACTTCTTCGCCAGGCTGCTGGACCGGGTACTGCCCTCCATCAACAAGGGAGCGGTCACGCTGATGGTGGCCCTCATGGGCCTGTCGTTCCTTTCGGCGGCACTGGTCGATGAGGTCACCTCCATCCTTTTCATGGCCGCCATCACCATGCGTATCGCGAAGCACTACGGCCTGAACCCGGTGCCGTACTTGATCATGGTGGTCTTCGCCACCAACATCGGCAGCAGCGCCACCGTGGTGGGCAATCCCATCGGCGTGCTCATCGCCATGCGGGCAGGCCTGTCGTTCCCGGACTTCCTGCGCTGGGCGACGCCCATGTCCATCCTGGCCCTGATTACGACCGTCGTTTTGTCGTTCTGGTATTTCCGCAAGCCTATGGCCGACCTGCAGGCGGCCATCCAGTCCCGCAAGGACGCGGTCGAGTCGGGGTCCAAGGAGAGCATCCTCGTTCCCTCGCTCTTGTTCGGCGGCACCATCCTTGGCCTTCTGCTCCACAAAAATATCGAGCATTGGCTGGGGCTTGAGCACAACATCATGCTCATCGGCGTGTCCATGCTGGCGGGGGGTATCGTACTGTTCATCGAGCGGCACCGGGCCAAGCAGCTGGTGGAGACCCGCGTCGACTGGTGGACGCTGCTCTTTTTCATGCTGCTGTTTGCGTCGGCCGGCACCCTACGGTATGTAGGCGTAACCGAGAACATCGCCGAGGCCATGATCAACGCCACGCAAGGGAACCTTTCGTCGCTGTTTTTCCTTATCACCTGGGCCACCGGCGTCATCACGGCGGTGATGGACAACGTATTGGCCGTGGCCAGCTTCATTCCCATCGTAGGCGACTTGGCGGCCGCGGGCGTCCAGGTTGCCCCGCTGTGGTGGGGCATGCTCATGGGCGGGACGATCCTGGGCAACCTGACCTTTATCGGCTCCACCGCCAACATCGTCGCCATCGGCATGCTGGAGCGCCAGGAGGGCCGGGGCGTGACCTTCATGGAGTGGTTCTGGCCCGGGCTGGTCACGTCGGTGCCGTCGCTCCTCGTGGCCACCCTTGGACTGTACCTGCAGATCCCGCTCATGCTGCGCTGACCTGCACGGGCTAGGAAAAGCGCAAGAGCGTGCCGGCCCCGGGAAAGTTCCCGGGCCGGCACGCCCAACGTACAGGCAAGCAAAGGACCGGGCGTTTCGCGCTCCGGTCCTTTGTGCGTTGCTGGCAATGATGGTATGAACCCGGGGGACGCCGCCGGCCGGACATTGCCCTGCCGGCCCTGCACCGGGCGCCAGCCCGACTCCGCTAAAACCGCGAGCCGCCTGTTCCGTTCAAACGCAGCACGTTCGCCGCCTGCGGTCCCCGGGCGCCCTGGACGACCTCAAACTCCACCTCTTCGCCCTGCTCGAGGGTCTTAAAGCCCTCCTGCTGGATGGCGCTGTAGTGGACGAAGACGTCCTCGCCGCCGTCCCGCTCGATGAAGCCGTAGCCCTTTTCGTTGCTGAACCACTTTACTCGCCCGCGTGCCATGAAACCGCCATGCCTCCCGCTGCCTGTTGTGACAATGGGCCGGCAGGTGCGTCCGGGCCTGCCCACACCCATCTGGTTAGAGTCTACCAGACGCAGCGTTCATCGGCAAGTTTTTTTCAGAGAATTACCCAATGATTTCTTTTTGTCCTACCGGCGGCTCGTCGAGGCCGCTACCCCGCCGCTTGCTGGTTCAGCCGGGCCAACGCTTGTTCCACGTGATGGCACGCCGCCCAGTGGCCGGGCGCGTGCTCCACCATCGGTGGCACTTCAGCGCGGCACCGCTCGGTCGCCAGCGGGCAGCGCGGATGCAATCGGCAGCCGGAAGGCGGATTGGCAGGGTTGGGGATTTCCCCTTTGAGCCCTGTGTATATGCGCTTGCGGCGCGGGTCGGTAGACAGCACCGCTTGCATGAGCGCCTGGGTATACGGATGGTGCGGCTTGCGCACCAGTTCGTCGGAGGCCGCCTGCTCCACGATCTGGCCCAGGTACATGACCGCCACTCGGTCGCAGAAATGCCGGGCAAGGGCGAGATCGTGGGTGATGAACACCAGGGACAGCCCCCGTTCCCGGACGAGCCGCTGCAGGATCTTGAGGATCCCGCCGCGGATGGACACGTCCAGCATCGACACAGGCTCGTCGGCCACGACGAAGTCAGGCTCCAGCACCAGCGCCCGTGCGATGGCCACCCGCTGCCTCTGACCACCCGAGAGCTCCTTGGGGTAGCGGTACATGTACTCTTCCACGGGCACGAGCTCCACATCGGCCAGGGCCCGGGCGACCCGTTCCTCCATCTCCTCGCGGCTTTTGGCCAGCCCCTGGATGCGCAAGGGCTCCGCGACGATACTGAAGATGTCCAGGTTGGGATTCATCGAGTCGTAAGGATCCTGGAAGACGATCTGCATGCGCCGGCGCAGGCGGGTCATTTCTTTGGCCGGTAGCCTGGTGATATCCTGGCCGTCAAAGATGATCTCACCGCTGGTCGGCTCCTCGAGCCGCAACAGCAGCCGCCCCGTGGTCGTCTTGCCGCATCCCGATTCGCCGACAAGCCCCAAGATCTCGCCGCGGCGTACAAAAAGGCTGACGCCGTCGACCGCCCTGACCGCGGGCCGTTCACCCCGCAGCGCCTGGACCAGGCTGCGGCGCAGGGGGAAGTGCTTCACCAGGTTGCGGGCTTCCAGCAGGATGTCCGATGGGGACGCAGTCATGCGAATTTCACCTCCGGCACTTCCCCGCCGGGCGACACCAAGTGACAGGCGACCCGGTGCCGGGCCGCGCCCTTCTCAGCCAGCTCAGGCTCGAGCCGGCGGCACTCCTCGGTGGCCAGCGGGCACCGGGGATTAAACCGGCAGCCGCTGGGCGGATCCGCGAGGTTGGGAGGCGTGCCCGGGATGGAGACGATGGGCGCCCGCTCCGCCGCAATGTCGGGGAACGCCTGCAACAGGCCTTGGGTGTAGGGGTGCAGGGGGCGCACAAAGACCTCCTCCACGGGCCCGTACTCCACGATCTTGCCCGCATACATGACAGCCACGTCGTCGCACGTCTGGGCGATCACCGACAGGTCGTGGCTGACCAGGATCATGGACAAGTTCAACCGCTCCCGCAAATCGGCGATAGCCCTGAGGACTTGGGCCTGCACCATGACGTCGAGAGCGGTCGTCGGCTCGTCGGCGATAATGACCTTGGGGTTGCACGCCAGAGCCATGGCGATCACCGCCCGCTGCTTCATGCCGCCGCTGAACTCGTGGGGGTAGTGGTTGTAGCGGGCCGGATTGATGCCGACCATCTCCAAAAGGCCCTTGGCGCGCCGCTCGGCCTCTTCTTTGCTCACCTTTTCGTGCGCCAAGATCGCCTCCGCGATCTGGCTGCCGACGGTCAACACGGGGTTGAGGGCGTTCATCGCCCCCTGAAACACCATCGCGATCTTGGTCCAGCGGACCTCCTTGCGAAACGTCTCGTCGTCCATGTTGAGCAGCTCCTGCCCGCCAAGGCGGATGGAGCCGCCCACCACTTCCGCGTTTGGCGGCAGCAAACGCAGGAGCGTGAGTCCTAGGCTGGACTTGCCGCAGCCCGACTCACCGACGATCCCCAGCGCCCGCCCGGGTTCCAGGGTAAAGCTGACGCCGTCTACGGCCCGCACCTGGCCCTTGCGGGTCCGGTAGTACATCTTCAGGTTCTGGACTGCCAATTCCGCCACTTGCCCAACCTACCTCTCGTTGCTCCTGCGGTTCAGGATGTCGTCGAGGGTGTTGCCGATGAACACGAAGGCCATGGCCAGGAGGGTCAAGGCCAGGCCCGGCGGCAGAATCCACCACCAGGCCAGTTCCCCGAACGCACCGAAGCTGCGAGCGTTCTGCAGCATGCGGCCCCACGTGGGCACCCGCGGGTCGCCGAAGCCGAGCAGGCTC
>PKQR01000087.1 GCA_017578085.1 Bacillota bacterium | reverse complement strand
CCTTGGCCCGCCCCATGTCGGCGCTCAAGGCGGCAAACTTCACGGCGAAGGTCCCGCCGAACCCGCAGCAGTCCTCCGCGTAAGGGAGATCCACCAGCTCCAGGTCCTTCACGTGGCGCAGGAGCGTTAGGGGTTCCTCCCGCAGGCTGAGCCCCCGGGTGGCATGGCAGGAGGCGTGGTAGACCACCCGGGCGGGAAAGCGCGCCCCGACGTCGACGACGCCCAGCTTGCGCACGAGAAACTCGCATAGCTCGTAGGTCCGTTCGGCCAAGGCCCTCGCTTCGGCCTCCCGCGCCGTACCGGCAAACAGTTTGGGCAGGTAGTGGCGCACCATAGCCACGCACGAGCCCGACGGGCCGACCACGTACTCGCTGCCCGCGAAGGCGTCCAGGAGGCTGGCCGCCACTGCCCTGGCCTCTTCGTGAAACCCGCTGTTGAAAGCCGGCTGCCCGCAGCATGTCTGCCGCTCGGGGAAGTCCACCGCCACGCCCAGCCGCTCAAGCACCCGCACGGTGCTTTGCCCGACCTGGGGGTAAAACGCGTCAACGAGGCATGTCACCAAGAGCGATACGCGCATGCACCCACGCTCCTTTCTGTTTGTACTGGGACGAGGCCACAACCGGCACCCCGAGCGAAGGAGTATCGTGACGCTAAGTGCGCAGGAGGCAAGCAGTCTTTCGACTCGCGGCCTGACCAAATCCTGGCTGACCTGTCCAACAAGGAGAAGGCCGCCGCATGAGCCAAACTGCCTTATACAGACAGAATGGGACTTGACCCCAATCTCCTTGCGGGTTCAAGGGGAACGCGAAGGGAAATCCGCCATGACACTCGTTGTACGGCCTGCCCGGCCGGATGATGCTACTGCCATCGCACGGGTTCAGGTGGCGACCTGGCGTACTACATACCGCGGTATCGTTCCAGATGAGTACCTGGACAGCATGGAAGAAGAACCTCGCGCTCGTTACGGGCGAGATGTGACCTCTCGCGATGCCGAAGCGGCGGGTAAGCCGTTCGTCGTTGTGGCTGAAGACACCGGGCGGGGTGTGGTTGGCTTCGCCGCTGCCGGCCCCGAGCGACGCGGTGACCCGCATTTCTGCGGCGAACTCGAAGCAATTTACATCCTACAAGAGTACCAGCGCCAGGGAATCGGTAGACGCCTGGTACGAGAGGTCGTACAGCGGTTACTGCAACGGGGCTTCAACACCATGCTGGTCTGGGTTCTTGCGGAAAACCCATACCGCCGCTTCTACGAGGCCCTTGGGGGAAGCGTGTTGTGCAGCGAACAGCTTACAATCGGCGGCAAAACCCTGGGAAAGCGGGCCTACGGGTGGGACGATATCCGGCACCTAGCCGGTACACCCGCACACGCTTCTAAGTGAAGTTCCCGAAACTCGAGGAACCGTACGCTTTCGGGGCTGCGTTCTCAACCCGGCCGCGTCAGCTCGACGTAGGCTCCCCATCTTCTCACCACATGGTGCATGACCTAACCGCGGTTCGACCTTGTCCGTCTCCATATGACTGGAGATAGGGCGCGGTCGATCAGCAAGGGATTCCCGCGTACGAGGGAAAGCGCGTTTTGCGACGCTCCGCGACTGTTCGCCCTTGCGGCAATGAAAGTTGCGGCAATAAAGAAGGAAACAGAGGAAACAAAAAGAACCATGTTTCTGTAACGAGAGAGGAGGCCCAAACGCGCATGGCTACGCTGCGGGACGTCGCCCGGGCGGCGGGTGTCAGCCCGGCGACGGTGTCCAGGGTGCTCAACGGCAATCAACAGGTGGCTCCGGAGCTGCGAGAGCGGGTGCAGCAGGCGGCTGTCCGGGTGGGGTACCAGCTGGCAAACCTGCGCCGGCCTCGCACTGTCCCGCGCCAGGTTGGCCTTATCGTGCCCCACGTGAGCTCACCCTTCTACTGCGAGGTTCTGGCCGGCGTTGAGCGGGAGGCGTTCCAGCGGGGCTACGACCTGATTTTCTTTACCACCCAGGGGCGGTCGCACCGCAACGTCATCGAGCGGGTGCTGCAGGCGCCGCAGGTGGCCGGGCTGGTGGTCATCACCCCGCGGCACGGGGAAGAGCGACTGCTGATCGATCATCCTGACGCCCCGCCCGTCGTCGTCGTCGATCACCGCAGCGCCGGGAGCCCGTACCCCCACGTTGTGGTGGACAACTTGCGCGGGGCGCACCGGGCTGTTTCATACCTTGTTTCCAAGGGTTACAGGGACATCGCCATGATCCGCGGGCCGGAAAATATCCAGTCGTCGGTGGACCGTATACGGGGCTTCCTGCTCGCCCTGCAGGAGGCGGGCCTGCCCACCGGGCCGGACCGGGTATGGGCCGGCGACTTCGAGCAGCGGTCAGGATACGAAGCGGTGGCCCGGCGGCTGGATAAGGGACAAAAGATGCCCCGGGCCCTCTTTTGCGCCAACGACCTCATGGCCCTGGGCGCCATCGCCGCCCTTCGGGAGCGGGGCTTACGGGTGCCCGAGGATGTGGCCGTGATGGGCTTTGACGACCTGCCGCTGGCTGCAGCCAGCGTGCCGCCGCTGACCACGGTGCGGCAACCCATCCAGGAGATGGGGGCCATCGCGTTCCGCATGGTTGTGCGCTTGGCGCAGGGGGAGGCGCTGGAGAGCGAGCGCATCGTGCTGGACACGGAACTGGTGGTGAGGGGGTCGGCGTAAATGCCGCCTGATGGTTCGGCTCGTCCCGGGGTCGCAAGCAAGCGAACAGGGCCGCTGGGCGCCCCGCCGGCTACAACCGCACAAGCGCAAGGCACCGCACAACCACAGGCCGCGTTCCAGACGCGCGGCGCGCTCTACAAGTTCAGGCGATTCCTCATCCGCACCGGACCCGCGTACTTGTTCATCCTGCCCGCAGTCTCCGCCATGCTGTTGGTCCACTACATCCCCATGGCCGGCGGGATCCTGGTCGCCTTCAAGGACATCAATTTGTTTACCGTGAGCCGCTGGTACGACGCGCCGTGGGTCGGGTTCGCCAACTTCGTCCAGGGGCTTGACCCGGGCGGCTTCCTCGGCGGCCGGTTTTGGCGGGCCTTGTGGAACGTGTCCTTCTTCGGCGCGGTCACGATCACCGCCGGGTACGTCATCGGCATGGCCGTCGCACTCCTGCTCAACCGGGAGTTTCCGGGGCGCACCCTCGTGCGGGGCATCATCCTCTTGCCGTACATCACCCCCGACTCGGTGGCCTACAGCGTCTGGCGTTTCATTTTCCAAGCCCGCATCGGCCTCGTCAACATGTGGCTCATGAAGCTGGGCATCATCGACGAGCCCGTCATTTGGCTCGTGGGCAGCAACGCGATATACGCTGTGATGCTGGCCGCCATCTGGAAGGGGTGGCCCTTTGCCGCCCTGGTGCTCCAGGCGGGCCTGCAGACCATCCCGCGGGAGCTGTACGAGTCGGCCATGATCGACGGGGCGTCCCGGTGGCAGCGGTTCCGGTACATCACGCTGCCCATGCTGGCGCCGGTGACCCGTATACTGATTTTGGTTTCCATCTTGTGGAACTACAACGCTTTCAACCAGTTTTACGTGATGCTGGGCAAAGACCCCGGCCCGGCCGCCGACGTGCCGTCCACGCTTATCCTCCGGGAAACCTTCAACACCTTCAACTTCGGCGTCGGGTCGGCCATGTCGGTGGTGCTCATGGGCGTCATGCTGGTGCTGACCATGGTTTACCTGCGGGCGCTTCGGGCCGCGGAAAGGGGGCAGGCGTAGGTGCCGACCGCGGTATTGGAACGGCGTCCTCCGGGACGGAGCGGCAAGCGGAACATCGTGGGCTGGATATGGTTTGGCCTGGCTTTGGCGGCCGTCTTGACGGTAGTGCTGGTGCCTTACGGGTGGATGGTTTCTGGGTCTTTCAAGTCCAGCGTCGAGCTGCAGGCGGCCGACGTCACCCGCCCCGGGCAGGAACCGTCGTGGATCCCGAGGGAGCCTACCCTGGACAACTACCGCAACGTCAACCGCACCGTCCGCATCCTGGACTACCTGAGAAACAGCCTCATCATCAGCACCGGCACGATGGTGCTGGCCACCACTTTGGCCTTGCTGGCCGCCTACGCCTTGAGCCGTTGGGCGTTTCCGGGGCGCAACGCGTACGTGGTCTCGGTGCTCTCCACCCAGATGCTGCCCGGCATCCTGTTCCTCATCCCGTACTTCATCCTCTTCACGTGGCTGCGCAACCAGTTTGGCATCCAGCTGCGGGACACGTACGTGGGGATGATCATCACCTACACGTCGTTTGCCTTGCCGTTCTCCATCGTCATGCTGCGCAGTTTCCTGGACTCAATCCCGGTGGAGCTGGACGAGCAGGCCCAGATCGATGGGGCCAGCCGGCTGCGGATCCTGTTTTCGGTGCTCTTGCCCTTGGCCCGGCCGGGCATCGTGTCGGTGGCCATCTACTGCTTCATCATGGGCTGGAACGAGGTGCTGTTCGCCTCGGTCCTGACGGGGACCAGCACACGGACTGTGGCCGTGGGATTGCTTGAGTACATCACCGCCCACGAGGCCCGCTGGACGATGATGATGGCCGCGTCCATCATCGTGTCCGTGCCGGTGCTCGTGCTGTTCAGCTTCCTGCAGCGCTACGTCATCTCCGGGCTCGTCTCGGGGGCCGTCAAAGGCTGAAGGGCCCGCCAGCCACGCAGGTTTCCGGTGGCGACCTGAGACAATCGAAAGGAGGGATGCCGAAGGCGGCGGCGTAAGGCGCTGCGTCGCCTGCCCGGCTCGCGGGCGCCGTGGGGAAGGGGGCAACCCTGCTCATGGAGGGAGCCAAGTGCCGCTGCCCGGTGGGCGCGACGATGGACGCGTTGGTGGAGATAGGTGGGCAGGGAGCAGAGCATGGACCGAAGGACAAACAGGGAGAAGGAGGGAATTGATGTGCGGAGCGCATCCCGCTGGGCGGCCGTCGCCGCGACGGCTGCACTCGTGCTGGCGCTGGGAGCCGGGGCCGCCATGGCCCAGGGCACCGAGATCACTTTCTGGGTCATGCCCAATGCGGCGGACGTGATCCATGTCCCGTGGCTCGACCAGAAGGTGGAGGAGTTTTACCGGGAAACCGGCATCCGGGTCCGCTACGAGGTTATCGGCTGGGATCAGGCCTGGTCCCGCATCTCCACGGCCCTGATCACCGGTGAAGGCGTGGACGTGTTCCAGGCTGGCACCACCTGGAATCCCCAGTTTGCTGCGACCGGCGCGGTGGCCGAGATCGACATCGACAAGTTCGGCGGCGCCGACGCCTTCATGGAGGCAAACCTGATCTCCACCACCTACAAGGGTAAGCACTACGGCGTGCCGTGGTTCGCGGAAACCCGCGCCCTGTTCTACAATAAGGACATGTTCGCGGCCGCGGGCGTGGAGCCGCCGCAGACCTATGAGGAGCTGGTCCAGGTCGGCAAGCGCATCACCGAGGTCTTTGGCGAGGGCAGCGCCGTCGCCATCGCCGGCACCAACGCGTGGGACCTGATCCACAACTGGGCCATCATTCTCTGGGCCTACGGCGGGGACCTGGTGGACGCCCAGGCCCGGCGGGCCACGTTCAATGGACCCGAAGGCGTCCAGGCCATGGAGTACTACGTGGACCTGGTGCGGTTGGGACTCGCTTCCAAGGCGACCGCCGAGTACAACCAGCCCCAGGCGGACGCGGCCTTCATCAACGGCAACGTCGCCATGGCCTTCATGGGGCCGTGGAACATCGCCGACATTGAGGTCGAGAACCCGAGCCTCAACTACGGGGTCGTGGAGCCGCCGGCCGGGCCCGCCGGACGGGCGGCCTTTTCGGGCGGGAGCAACCTCGTGATCCTGGGCGCGAGCCCCAACCAGGCGGCGGCCGAGGAGTGGATCCGGTTCCTGCTGCGGCACGAGAATCTCGTAAGCTACACCCGGGACTTGTCCAAGATGCTGCCGGCCAAGATTGACGCTTTCAACGATCCCTACTACGAAACCGGGGTCTGGCAAGTGTTCCGGCGGGGCCTGAGCTACGCAACGGCCTATCCGCCTTTGGGCGTGTGGGGCGACATCGAGAACGCGATCGTGGCTGAGTTCCGCAACATCTTGACGGCCTACGTGGAGGGCAGCCTGGAGCGGCAAGGCGGCGTGAAGGCGTTCCTCAACCGGGCCGCCCAGCGGGTCGACGAGGCGTTGGCTCGCGAGCGTTGATCACCCGGGCCTTGCCCAGTAACAGCAAGACGCTGGCGATCTACACCCGCTGCGCCGAGTGCGGGGCGGCCGGGACGGGCTCTTGCCCGGCGTAGACTATCCCCGGCCGCCCCCCGGCGCCGCCCGCAACGCAGGAGGCGACCATGAGCGAGTTCCGCTTTCCCGCAAGGTTCCTCTGGGGAGCCGCGACGTCCGCGTATCAAATCGAAGGAGCCGTGGCCGAAGACGGCCGCGGGGAATCCATCTGGGACCGCTTTTGCCGGGAGCCCGGGCGCGTCGACAACGGCGATACGGGCGACATCGCGTGCGATCATTACCATCGCTGGCGTGACGACATCGAACTGATGCGGCGGCTGGAACTCAACTCTTACCGCTTTTCGGTGGCCTGGCCGCGGATTTTCCCAATCGGCAAGGGGCAGCCCAACAAGGCCGGGCTCGCCTTTTACGAGCGCCTGGTGGATGCGCTGCTGGCAGCGGGCATCCGGCCGCTGGTGACGTTATACCACTGGGACCTCCCGGCGGCCCTCCAGGAGCGGGGCGGCTGGACCAACCGCGACACCGCCTACCGGTTCCGGGACTACGCCGCGTTTCTGTTTGAGCGCTTAGGGGACCGGGTGGACTTGTGGTTGACGGTCAACGAGCCCTACGTGGCCGCGGTGCTGGGACATGCCTTAGGAATGCATGCGCCGGGCCTCAAGGACTTGAACGCGGCGCTGCGGGCCGCGCACCATTTGCTCCTGGCCCACGGCCTGGCGGTGGAAGCCTTTGACGATCTGGGCATGCGCAAGACCAGCCGCGGCCAGGGGCCGGCGCGCATTGGGCTGGCGCTGGACATCCATGCCTACGCGCCGGCGTCCGACCGTGAAGCGGACTGGGAGGCGATGGAGCGGGCGCGTACCTTGGAGGCCCGCTGGTTTGTCGAACCCGTCTTAGCCGGTAGGTACCCGCAGGAAGGCCTGGAATGGTACAAGGGACAGGGCGTGGAGCCGCCGGTGAAAGATGAGGACATGGCCCTCATCTCCCGGCCCATCGACATATTCGGGCTCAACTACTACCGGCGCCACACCGTCGCCCACGACCCGTCGCAGCCTATTTTCGGCTACCGGGTTGAGGTGCCGCCGGGCCGGCCCGTGACCGAGCTGGGATGGGAAGTGTACCCCCAAGGGTTGCATGAGGTGCTGGCCTGGGTGCGGGACACGTACCTCGCGAGTCCAGCGGCGCAGCCGGCCGAGGGGTCCATCGCCTTCTTCATCACTGAAAACGGTGCGGCGTATCCGGATGTGTTGGAGCCGGAGGCTGCGGCTCCAAAGGCTGACGCGGACCGGCCGCCGGCGCCGGGTACCCAGAAGCGGGGTCCTCGTGTACGGGACGTGGAGCGGCGGGACTACATCGCCGCGCACCTGTACTACGTTTGGCGGGCCATCCAGGACGGGATCCCGGTGGAGGGGTACTGGGCCTGGTCGCTCATGGACAACTTCGAATGGACCCGGGGCTACAGCTGCCGCTTTGGGCTCGTGTACGTTAACTTCACGACCCAGGAGCGGATCATTAAGGACAGCGGCCGCTGGTACTCGGCGGTCTGCGGGGAAAACGGGCTGGAAGTGGACCCCGAGCGGCTCGTGGGGTAGATGGCCTGTCGCGACGTAGGCGGGCCCTAGAGAAGGGGCCGCGGCGGAGGTTGAGCGGGCGGTGGCGAGCGCGCGGCCGGCGTGGGCAGTTGCCTTCGGTGAGCGCACCATCGTGCACGTGGACATGGACGCCTTCTTCGCCCAAGTGGAGGCGCTGGACAACCCTGAATACAGGGGGAAACCCCTGATCGTCGGGGGCGACCGGGACAGCCCCCGGGGCGTGGTGTCGACGTGCTCCTATGAGGCGCGGGCCTTCGGTGTCCGTTCCGCGATGCCCATCCGCCGGGCCGTGGAGCTCTGTCCCCACGGCATTTTCGTCCGGCCGCGCATGGCCCGCTACCAGGAAGTGAGCCGGCAAATCCGCGCCGTGCTGGACGAGTTCAGCCCCGTGGTGGAGCCCTTGTCCATCGATGAGGCGTTTCTCGACATGACCGGCGCCGAGCACCCCTACCGCGACCCGCTCCACATGGGCCGCACCCTCAAAGAGCGCATTTTCGCGGCCACCGGGCTGACGGCGTCGGTGGGCATCGCGCCCAACAAGTTTGTGGCCAAGCTTGCTTCCGACAGCGGGAAACCCAACGGCCTGGTGGCGGTGGCGGCGGCCGACTTGGACCGGTTTCTGTTGCCGCTGCCCGTCGAGGCGGTTTGGGGCGTAGGCCCCCGCACGGCCGCACACCTGCGCCGGGCCGGCATGCGGACAATCGCCGACGTGCGGCGCCGCCCGGCGGCGGAGCTGTGCCGGCTCCTGGGAGAGAAGCTGGGCCGGCACGTATATGAGCTCTGCTGCGGGCGAGACAACCGACCGGTGGAGCCGGAGTCGGAGGCCAAGTCCATCGGCCGGGAAACGACGTTTCCGGTGGACATCCCCGAAGGACCCGAGCTGCGGGCCCATCTAGCCCGCCTGAGCGCGGAAGTGGGCGTGCGGCTGCGCCGGGCGCAGATGACGGCCCGCACGGTTACCGTCAAGATCCGCTACCCTGACTTCGCCACCCATACCAAGAGCCGGACGCTTCCGGCGCCGTTCAAGGACGACGAGCGGATATACCGCGAGGCCAGCCGCCTGTTGGACGCCTTTCAGCTCAAGCGGCCCCTGCGGCTCCTGGGGGTGTACGTGTCCCACCTGGAGCCGGATTTGCAGCTGACCCTTTTCCCAGTGCGGGAGGACAAAGTGGCGCAGGTGATGGACGCCATCAATCGCCGTTACGGAGCGCGGGTGCTGCGCCGAGCCCGGGAGCTTGAGCACCGGGAGATGTAGCGTCTGGTCCTAGATGGACCTCCTGCGCCCGCTCCACAGGCGACTTGGTTTGCAGCGGCAGCGGTTTCAACAGGAGCGTTGCCAGCAGGCTCACGGCCACAAAGACAATCCCCGCGAGGAAAAGGGGTTGGTACGCCGCAGCGAGCCCCGCCCGGATGCCGTCGATAGCCTCAGGCGGCAGCGCGGCCAAAAGCCGCGGGTCAAACAAGGCGGCCACGTCGCCCGTTCCCTGCCCGCCCGACGGGAGGATGAGCGCCGCGTCCAAGCCGGGGGGCAGGTGGCGGGGCAGCTGATCCCGCAGGCTTGTGCCCAGGATGGTGCCCATGAGCGCGACGCCGACGGTGCTGCCCACGCTGCGGGCAAACTGCACGGCGCTGGTGGCGACGCCCATGTCGCGATAGGGCACCGCGTTTTGCACGGCCAAGG
>PKQR01000086.1 GCA_017578085.1 Bacillota bacterium | reverse complement strand
GCTGGGGGTGGACAGTTCCGCCCAGGCCCTTGAGACGGCGCGCCGCAACGCTGCCCTGAACGGTTTCACAGACGCTGCCCGCTTTGTGGAAGCCAACGCTTTTGACTTGCTGCGGGAACTGGACCGCTCCGGTGACCGGTACGACGTCGTGATCCTGGACCCGCCGGCGTTCGCCAAGAGCAAATCCCATTTCGAATCCGCCCGGCGGGGGTACAAGGAGATCAACCTGCGAGGGATTAAGCTTCTGCGTCCCGGTGGGTTTCTCGTCACCTGCTCCTGCTCGCACCACATGCCCGCGGATGCGTTTTACGAACTGATCCTCGAAGCGGCGTCGGACGCCCGGCGCCCGCTGCGGCTGGTCGAGTGGCGGGGCCAAGCCAAGGATCATCCGGTCCTGGCCGGCGTGCCGGAAACCGCATACCTCAAGTGCCTCATCTTCCAGGTCCTTTGACCGGTCCCAAGCCCTCCAACCCACTGTCCAGTGAACCCCCGGCGCCGCTGCCCGGGGGGCTCAGCCTGCATTAGACTCGCAACCGGTTGGCCCAGCTGCCATGTGAGCTGCGCTGGACACGGCGCGGGCACCACCCGCAGCCCGGCGCCCTCGATGGCCACTGCCCGGGGCGGCAATGCCCAGAGGGCGCGGCAACCCGGCAGGCCGATGACGGACCTTTCCTTCCGGCCATCCGTTGCTGACAATCGGGTTCCCGGGGGGACAGGAACCGTCCCGCCTGCGAAGGAGGCGCCCAGGTATGGCACGGCGTCGTGGACGACGTCCGGAGACGCTGCATTCGTGGCTTACGCTGCTGCCCCTACCGCTGCTGCCCTTTCCGGTTCTGCCACCTTTAGCACGATATCCTGCCGATGAATCGCCCGTACAACGGGTCCAGTGCGTCCGCCACCGCCAGAAAGGCGACGCCGCGGGTGAGCCGTTAACGGCGCTGGCAGCGCCGGCGGCCCAGATCCAACTTGGCACTGAGTGGCATCGCCAGCGCCGCTGGGCGGCGCGTTTTGCACGCTTCTTCATCATGAGTGCGAGGCGAGTGGTCATGAGGCACGAGAGAGATTCTCGTATTCACCTCCCTCGGGACGGCGGACGGGGGTCCCGCCCTCGGCAGGGCGAGGCGTCAGCCTTCCAAGCCCACCCGAAGTTAGTAGTACCTCTCCTTCTCATAGGGTTTCTCGCCTGTGTCCTGTTCCTCGGTCCGCTCCAGGCGGCGCTAGCGCAGAACGTGGAAGACGGGGGGCTCGTCGGACACCATCACAATCGGCACGGTCGACGATCCAAGCTATAACTACGAGTACTACGTCAGCTGGGTGCGGTTGGAGGACGACGGCAGCTACAGTGACGACGAGGACGCCGTGGGCGCCGGCGGACCTTTCCGCGGCACCGCGACCATCAACTTCGGCGCGCCTGGTACGTATGAAGTGCGTATCAGCGGGGAGTCCCGCGCAGCTGTTCCGGGCGGCATGTCACCCAAGGACCCGACCAATGCCGTCGCGTTTGCTTGCCACTCCGGAATCGTGACAGCCGGGAACGGGAGCTGCTGTACTTTTCGCTCCTGACGAGCCAGCGGGTGGACGGGATGATGATCATTTCCTCGGCCGCCACCCACGAGCAGCTGGATGAGTTTCAGAGCAAAACCGACGCCGTGGTGCTGGCCTTGGACCGCCGCATTCCGGGGTTTCGCGGGCCGTACCTCGGCGCGGACGCCTACCCGGGGGCATACGAGGCCATCGGTCATTTGCTGGCCCTCTCGCACCGGCGCATCGGCATCATCCGGGGTGTTGAGGGTAACCTCAGCAGCGACGAGCGGTTTGACGCCATCCTCCGGGCGTACAAAGATCACGGGCTCGTCGATGAGCCGTGGATCTTTTCCGGCCCATATTCCGTGGAAACCGGCATCAGGGCCGGCGCAGCGCTTGCGGGGCTGCCCCCGGACCGGCGGCCGACCGCCGTCATCGCGACCAGCGAGTTCAGCGCTTACGGGCTGATCCAGAGCCTACACAACCACGGCTTGTCGGTGCCGGGAGATGTCTCTGTGGTGGGCTATGACAACACCTTGTTCGCCGAGCTCTTCCGGCCGGGGCTGACGGCCATCGCCCAGCCTATCGAGCGCATGGGCGAGCGGGCGGTGGAGATGGTGCTGCAGATGATCGCGGCCGCGGTGGAGGAGCCGCCGCCCCCAGTGGCGCCCCTGCCCGGCACCGCACGGCCGCGCCCGGCCAAGTCGGTGCCGTTGCCCGACGAGACCTTGCCGACGCGGCTCGTGGTGCGGCAAAGCACCGGCCCGGCCCCTGGGTCGACCGCAGCGCTGAGGCTTGCGTAAGGGACGGAGACGGCCGCTAGAGAGGGTTGCAGTGAGGCGAGTCAGTGAGACGACTCAGTGAGGCGGGTCAGTGGGACGGGTCAGTGAGACGACTCAGTGGGACGACTCAGTGAGACGAGTCAGTGAGACGCGTCTACGAAGAGGCGGCGATGACATGGCTGTGAACAATGGGCCGCGCGTGATGGTCATCGGGAGCATCAACATCGATCTGGTGGCGGGAGTGGACCGGCTGCCCCGGGAAGGGGAAACCGTGTGGGCGCTCGGCTTTGAACAGCACCTGGGCGGCAAGGGCGCCAACCAGGCCGCGGTCGCGGGCCTGATGGGGGCGCAGGCCGTCATGGTCGGCTGCGTCGGTGACGATGTCTTTGGTCCCCGGGCGCTCCAGGGACTGCAACAGGTGGGTGTCGACTGCTCGCTGGTGCGGACCGTTGCCGGCACGTCCACCGGGGCAGCGCTCATCACCGTCGGGCGGCGTGGCGAGAACACCATCGTCGTCATTCCCGGCGCCAACGGGGCGGTTACACCCGCAGACGTGGAGCGGGCGGCCGGTGCCATGGCGGCTTGCGACGCGGTGATGGTGCAGTTTGAAGTACCGGAAGCAGTGGTGTTGGCCGTGGCGCAGACCATCGCCCGCCTCCGGGAAGCCGCTGCCCGGCCGCTGTTGGTGCTGAACCCGAGTCCATTCCGGGCCTCGGCCTTGCCGCCAGCGGGCACCGTGGACCTCTTGATCGTCAACGAGCTGGAAGCGGAAGAGATGACGGGGCATAAGGTGGCAAACCCGGCCGATGCAGCCGAGGCGGCCCGCAAGCTTTTGCCGTGGCTTAGGCCGGGCGGCCGCGTGGTCGTGACGCTGGGGGAGCAAGGGGCCGTGGCCTTAAGCGATGGCGACATGCCGGCACCGCTCTACATCCCCGCTAGGAAGGTGCAGGCGGTGGACACTACCGGCGCTGGCGACACCTTTGCCGGGGCGCTGGTGGTGCAGCTTTGCGCCGGGCGCTCCATGGCCGAAGCGCTGCGTTTCGCCACGACGGCCGCCGCCATCACGGTGACGCGGCCCGGCGCGCAATCCTCCTTCCCGCGGCGTGAGGAGGTCGAGGCGGCGCTGGCCGGGGCGCCGGAGCCGGTGCCGCTTTTGCGAAAGGGGTGAGGCCCTCTGGGCTCGCCGCCTGTAGAGAACAACGTCCTATTACGGATGGCCGGCATCTCCAAGGCGTTTCCCGGCGTTATCGCCCTGGACGGCGTTGATTTTGAGGTGCGCGCTGGGGAAGTCCATGCCCTGCTCGGGGAAAACGGCGCGGGCAAGTCGACGCTGGTCAAAATCATGACCGGCGTGTACGAGAAGGATTCGGGCGAGATGTACGTGCGGGGGGAGAAGGTTGAAATCCGGAGCCCCCTGGACGCCCAGCGCCTCGGGATCCGCATCATCCACCAGGAGTTCACCCTCATCAACGACATGTCCGTGGCGGAAAACATCTTTCTCGACGCCATGGGCAGCCGCATGTTGAGCTGGGTCCCCTACCGGCGCATGCGGGCCGAGTCCCGGGAGTTGCTCAAGCGGCTGGGCTTGCACCACGTTTCCGTCGATGCGCTCGTCCGGGATCTGAGCGTGGCGGAGCAGCAGATCGTGGAGATCGCCCGCGCACTGCGGGAGGAAGCTGCCGTGATCATCATGGACGAGCCGACGGCGGCGCTGACCGATGCGGAAGTGGAGCGGCTCATGGACATCATCCGCCAGCTGCGCGCGAGCGGTACGGGGATCGTCTACATCTCCCACAAGCTGGATGAAGTGATGGCCATCGCCGACCGGGCCACCGTGCTGCGGGACGGGCGGCTCGTGGGCACAAAGCCCATGGCGGAGCTGACCCGCGACGAGATCGTGCGCATGATGGTGGGCCGGCCGCTGACCAAGCTGTACGTGCGCAACCACAAGCCGACCTCGGAGGTCGCACTCGAGGTGCGGGACTTGTCGGTGCCCGGCCGGGTGCACGGGGCGTCGCTAGTGGCCCATAAGGGCGAGGTGGTGGGCATCACGGGGCTCATGGGCGCCGGCCAGTCCGAGCTGGTGCGGGCCATCTTTGGCGCGGTGCCCCGCTCCGGCGGCGAGATCAAGCTACACGGGCGCCCGGTGGACATCCGCTCGCCGCAGGACGCCATCCGCCACGGCATCGCGCTTTTGACGGAAAACCGCAAGGAAGAAGGGCTCGTGCTGCTTTTGTCGGTGGTGGCCAATTCAAGCTTAGCGGCGCTGGAAAAGGTTTCCCGCTTCGGTTTCGTGGATGTGGCCAAGGAGCGGCGCCAGGCGGCGGACTACGTGGAGCGGCTGGCCATCAAGACGCCCAGTTTGGATCAGGAAGTGGACAGCTTGTCGGGCGGCAACCAGCAGAAGGTCGTGCTGTCCAAGTGGCTGGCCACTGACGCCGACGTGATCATCATGGCAGAGCCGACCCGGGGCATCGATGTCGGCGCGAAGGCTGAGGTGTATGCGCTCATCGACGAGCTGGCGGGCCAGGGCAAGACGATCCTCTTGGTTTCGTCGGAGCTGCCTGAGGTCATCAACTTGAGCGACCGCATCTACGTCATGCACGAGGGGCGCATCGTGGCCGAGCTGGACGCCGCCAACACCAGCCAGGAGGAGATTGGGCATTACGCCACGGGGGGAACTCGCCATGAGTCTGCTTAAGCCGCAAGCCGTCAGCGCACCCCGGCAGTGGATCCGCCGCTACGGTATGCTCCTGGTGCTCTTGGCCATGATGCTCTTGGCGTCTCTCTTGAGCGATCGATTTCTGACGTCCAACAACCTGATGAACGTGACCCGGCAGGTGGCCATCAACGCCATCCTGGCGGCGGGCATGACCGTCGTCATCTTGTCCGGCGGGATCGATCTGTCCGTCGGGTCGGTGCTGGCGCTGACGGGTGCCGTCGGAGCAGGAATGATTGCGGCTGGCGGCAACTGGCTGGTGGCGGCCCTGGCGATGTTGGGCCTGGGGACGCTGCTTGGGGCCGTCAACGGGTTCTTTGTCGCGTACGGGCAGTTGCCGCCCTTCATCGTCACCTTGGCGATGATGGCGTTCGCCCGGGGGGCGACGCTGGTCTACACTAACGGGCGGCCCATCACGGTGCTCAACAACGCGTTTCAATGGTTTGGCCACGGCAGCGTCGGCCCGGTGCCGGCGCCGGTGGCCATCATGATAATCTTGTACCTCGCGTTTTACATCTTCCTGAACCGCACCACGCTGGGGCGGCTCATCTACGCCGTGGGCGGCAACGAGCGGGCGGCGCGCATGTCGGGCGTGCGCGTCAACTTCATCAAGGTGCTCGTGTACGCCATGAGTGGTTTCACAGCCGGCTTCGCTGGGATCGTGCTGACGTCGAGGCTCTTTTCCGCGCAGCCCACGGCCGGGACGTCGTATGAGCTGGACGCCATCGCTGCCGTCATTCTTGGCGGCACGAGCCTGTCGGGCGGGCGCGGTTCGGTTACCGGCACCATCATCGGCGCATTCATCATCGGCATCTTGGGCAACGTGCTCAACTTGCTCAACGTGTCTTCGTTCTACCAGGACGTGGCCAAAGGTGTCGTCATCCTAGTGGCGGTGCTCCTTGACCGTCTCATCCACGCAGGCGGCAAGGGTTCGCTGCGAAAGGGGGTGGCGCCTCGCGCACAGCAGGCGTAGCGGCAAAGGTGGGCAAAGGGGGCGTTGCGCTGCCGCACCGGTTAAAGTGGCGTGTTGGGATAAGAGGTTAAGCGAAACCTGCCGTAAGGAGGCAAGCCAAATGACTCGTACCCGTATTTTGCTGGTTCTCAGTGCGCTGCTGCTGGCTTTTGCCGCGGCGGTCCCGGTTTCTGCGCAGACCATCGGCTTGGCGATCTCGACGCAGTCGAACCCGTTCTTCGTGGACCTGCGGGAAGGTGCTGAAGAGAAGGCGGCGGAGCTCGGCGTGCAGCTGCGCGTCGTGGACGCCCAGGATGACTCCGCCCGGATGCTCGCGGGCATCGAGGACCTGATTGCCGCCGGCGTCGACGTGCTCCTGATCAACCCGACGGACTCCGCGGCGGTCATCCCGGGCGTGCTGGCCGCGAACCGCGCCGGCATCCCGGTGATCACCGTTGACCGCGCGGCGGACGGCGGCGTGGTTGTGTCGCACATCGCTTCCGACAACGTGCTCGGTGGGCGCATGGCGGCGGAGCTCATCGTGAAGGCTTCGGGCGGCAAGGCCAAGGTGGTCGAGCTGGAGGGAATCCCGGGCACCACGGCGGCCCGTGAGCGCGGCCAGGGCTTCAACGAGGTCATCAGCCAGTACCCGGGCATCGTCGTCGTCGCCCGGCAGGAAGCCGGCTTTGACCGGGCCCGTGGCCTGACGGTCATGGAGAACATCCTCCAGGCCCAGCCGGAGATCGACTTCGTGTTTGCCCACAACGACGAGATGGCGCTCGGTGCCCTGGTGGCCATCGAGGCGGCCGGCCGGGCCAACCAGATCAAGGTCATCGGCTTCGACGCCACCGATGACGCGGTGCGGGCCGTACGCGAGGGCCGCATGCTGGCCACCGTCGCCCAGCAGCCGCGCCTGATGGGCGCCCTGGGTGTCGAGACCGCGGTCAAGGTGCTGCGCGGCGAAACGGTGGACGCCTTCATCCCGGTGCCGCTGTCGCTGGTGACCAACGACTGAGGAACCCGACGGCTGGCGAGCCGGTTGGTGGATCGCAGTTGGGAGCCGGTCGGCCGCGCCGGCAGCTGCCAACCCGTCGGCTTCGCCAACCGAAAAAACGTACGGCGGTGGGCCGGTGCTCCGTAGCGGGGCGCCGGCCCGCCGGACCGGCACAGCCCCGTGAGGAGGGAGTCTCGCCATGAAGAAGATCGGGATCTTGCACGCGCAGCTCTCACGCATCATCGCGTCCATGGGCCATGGGGACATGCTCGTCATCGGCGACGCGGGACTGCCCGTGCCGCCCGGCGTCGAGACCGTCGATCTGGCGCTGGTCGAGGGCGTTCCGGGGTTTCTGGAAACCCTCGAGGCCGTCCTGCGGGAGCTGAAGGTGCAGGAGGCGATTATCGGCCAGGAGATGGCGCAGGTGTCGCCTGGGATGTATGAGCGGTTCACGGCCATGTGGCCCAAGGATGTGCCGGTGCGGGCCGTGCCCCATGTTCAATTCAAGAATATTACCAAGCAGGCAAAGGCCGTGGTGCGCACGGGTGAGTTCACGCCGTACAGCAACATAATCCTCGTCGCAGGCGTCTTGTTTTAGCCTAAAGATCACGGCAATCCCAACCTCGGATACTCCTCGCGACTAGTAAGGCGGCGCAGAGACGCGTATAGCCACACACCGAGCGCACAACTCCGGCCGGCTGCACACCTCTTCAAACCGCCAACTGCTCCCCAGCTGCGGCTGCAGCCAGGCGCTGATCGAAGGTCAACAGGCGTACTTCGTGCAGCTCCTGTTGGATCGTCTTGGCGAGGGCGAGATGCCACAGGTCGGCGCCGCGCAAGGGCCAACGGCTCGCAAGCTGCTCGAGGAACTGCCAGTCCGGGTGCATGTAGACACGCCGCCACGGGCCGAGCGCAAAGGCCTCCCGCGCGGCGGCAACCAACACCGGGGCTAGCACGCCTTCCCGCTCGATCCGGGCAATGACAGCGTGGACTTCGGCCGCTGCCAGGCTTGAAAGAAGGTGTATGCCCTCCGTCCGGGCCAGGTTCCATGCGGTTTCGCTGTGTTGGTCCTTGAACAATGCCGAGAGCACGGCGGAAGCGTCCCAGTAAAGGACCAGGCTCATCGCCTACGATCCTCCTCGAGCCACTGTTGAGCGAGGCCTCCGGGCAGGGGTAGCGGCGGCGGCAGATTGCGGGCGTCGGGCCTTGGCTTCTCCAGCAGGCCCTGCTGTTCGAGGTATGCCAGGCGTGCTTCCAGCGGGCGCTCCTCGGCGGGGATCGGCCCCAGCTTGGCCACCGGCACCCCTCTTTCCGTGATGATCCATTCCGCTCCGCTCTTCACCTCAGCCAGTAGACGGCTGAATCGGGCCTTGGCTTCTCGGACGCCGATCTTCTGTGCCATGGCGGTGTGCCTCCTTGGCCTACGAATGGATACAGTGACACAATACGCGTGTGGTCTCTGAGACTACAATAGGGTCGAGACGCGGCGACGTCAACAGAGCGGTCGAAAAAGCGGCCGTGGCAGCGCTGAGCTAAGAGGCACCATCTTTGGTTTAACTGCAGAAAGGAAAACTCTTATGCTGACAGAATGATCGCTGCATAAGCACTCTCTACGCAAACGCTCAAATGAGTGATTGATCCATGGAATTCATCGCAGAACTCGCCGCACCATTCCTGACGGGCTTCCTTCACGGCAGCTTGTTCACCCTCATGGGAATCGGCTTGACGATGACGTTTGCGGTCACCCGTATGATCAACTTCGCCCATGCGGAGCTGGTCACGCTGGGAGCCTACGCGACGGTTGTCGCCGTCAACATGTACGGCTGGGGCATCTGGCCGTCGATCCTGGTTTCCGTCCTGCTGAGTCTCATCGTTGCGGTCGTCGTTGACGAAGCCATCTACAAACCCCTCAACGCCAGGCGGGCACCCGCGCTGTACCTGATGGTGGCCTCCATCGGCGTCAGCATGGTGCTGCGCCACTTGATCTACATCTTTGCCGACATCAACGGGTTGCTAAATGTAAAGGCACGGGTATTGACCCAGCCGGTCATGTTCATCGGGTACGGAACGGTCACCAACGTGCACCTGTACGCCGTGCCTGGGGCGTTGCTGATTGCCCTTGGGCTGCACTTCTTCCTGACGCGCACGCTTACGGGCAAGCTGATGCGGGCCGTGGCGGACAACATGATGCTCGCGCAGGCGTCGGCCGCCCCGGTGATGCGGATCCGCCGGCTGGCGTGGGCGGCGGCTGGGGCCATGGCAGGGTTAGCGGGGGCCGTGTGGGCCGTCTACTCGCCGGTGACGCCGACGGTGGGCTGGGGCCTTTTGCCCCGCATGTTCGCGTCCTCCATCATCGGCGGGCTCGTGAGCTTCTCCGGTACCTTCCTCGGGGCTTACGTAGTGGGGTTTGCTGAGAACCTTGGCATCTTCCTCGCCAACTACTTCTTCGGCACGCCGCTGGACTACCGGGGCATCATCACGTTCCTGATCGTGGTGGTCATGCTCTTGTGGCGGCCGGCGGGCGT
>PKQR01000010.1 GCA_017578085.1 Bacillota bacterium | reverse complement strand
ATTGCCGTTTGGGCGATCCAGAAGCTCAGGTGGTGCTGCCGCGCTTGGCGGGCGACTGGCTGACCGTCTTTGACGCACTGGCCGACAGGCGGCTGCATGAGGTGCGCCTCGAGTGGCGGCAGGAAGCGGCCGTCTGCGTGGTCCTGGCGTCCAAAGGGTACCCCGGCGATTATGAAACGGGATTTCCCATCCACGGGCTTGAGGACGCCGCCGCGGAACCCGGCGTGGTGGTCTTCCACGCGGCCACGCGCCGGGCCGGGGATGAGTTTGTTACCGCGGGAGGGCGGGTGCTGGCGGTCACCGCTCTCGGGGGCGACCTCGCGGCGGCCCGGGAACGCGCCTACCGGGCCGCGGGCCTGATCCGGTTTGCGGGCATGCACTACCGGCGCGACATCGCCAAGAGCGCCTTGACCGTTTCCTCATCGGGCGATACGTAGATGGTCTGGTGGTGATCGTAGATCACCATTCCCGGCCGGGCGCCCTTGGGCTTGTGCACGTGGCGGACCCTGGTCCAGTCCACGGGCACGTTGCTCGAGTGGCGGGCTTTGCTGAAATACGCGGCGAGCATGGCCGCTTCCCGCAAGTCCTCTTCTGCCGGCTCCCCTTGTACCTCCAAGATCACGTGCGCGCCGGGCAAGTCCTTGACGTGCAGCCAGATGTCGTCGGGACGGGCGATCCGCAAGGTCAGCCGATCGTTTTGCCGGTTGCTGCGGCCGATCCGCACCCGCGCACCGCGGCTCGTGCGAGCCTCGATGGGGCCCGCTGCCCCCTCCTGGGCCCAACGGGAGGCGTTCCGGTCTTGCGCGGAGGCCTTCCCGCGCCCGCTTGGCGGGGGCGCCGCAACAGGGCTTTGCGGGGGCACTACGCCTGCGGCGGCGAGTTCGGCTTCGATGTCGCTCAAGGCTTCTTCACTGTCGGCCATCTCGATGTGCACCGCCGCCTGTTCCAAGTAGGCCAGCTCGGCCAGCGTAGCGTCCAACTGCGCCTGCACGGCGGACTGGGCCGACCGCGCCTTGGCGTAGCGCTTGAAATAGCGTTGCGCGTTCTCGGCTGGGGTCAGGGACGGGTCCAGCGGGATGGTCACCGGCTTGTTGTCCTCGTAGTAGTTGGGCAGCGTCACCTCAGGTCCCCGCTGGACGAGATGGAGGTGCGCCGTGAGCAGCTCCCCGTAGAGCCGGTACTCTTCAGCCCGCTCCGCCATGGCCAGGTCCTGGCGGAGGTTTTCCGCCTTCCGCTCGAGGCGCTCTTTCGCCTGGCCAACCAGGCGTTCCAGGCGCTGTTTGCGGCGCTGGAAAGATACGACGGCCAGCCGGCGAGAGTAATACGCCTCTGCCGCTTCGCTGGCGCTGGCACACGGCTGCAGCCTGCCTTGGACCTGCGCGGGCGGGAAGGCCCAAAATTCCTGGGGTTCGCCAGCGGCGTCCATGACCAGCACGGGTGCAAACCGGCCCTCTGCCGCATCGGCGGCCAAGCGGGCCAGTGCCGCCGCCACCCGTTGTAAATCCTCCGGCTGCAGGTCGCCGCGGGCGGCGTCGGGGTCAACCCCCGCCCGGAGAAGAACCTCCCGCGCGGCGAAGGGCCCAAAGCCGTCAAAGAGATCGGTGATGGCGCGGGCGAGCTTCTGGGGCGCCGGCTGGAGGCCCAGGAGCCTGCCGATCTCTTCGGGCGAGGTGCGGCGCGGGTCCCGCTTTTCCGGGACAGGAGGCGGCACATAGGTTTCCCCCGGGAGCAGGTCCCGCCGGGCACCCTCTTGGCCCCCGGTCCGGTGGAGGGCGTCGAGGATGCGGCCGCTGCCTTCCTCTACCAGGATTACGTTGCTGTTGCGTCCTGTGAGCTCGGCGATGAGGACGAGCCGCACGCGGCGGCCCGAGGCTTCCATCGCCTCGCAGGTGACGTGCAGGATGCGATCGAGGCCCACCTGAGAGACTTTCAAGATCCGGGCCGGTTCCAAGTGCTTGCGCAAGAGCATGCAGAAGGCCGGAGGGTGGGGCGGATTGGGCGGCGCCGTCTCGACAAGATGGGCGCGCGCGTAGTTGGGCTCCGTGCTGATGAGCAACCGGCACGTCCGGCCGGGCTTGTAGCACTGCAGCACCAGGGTGCGGCTGTCGGGCTGGTGGATTTTCTGTATCCTGGCGTCCGCCAGTTGCTGGTCCAGCTCCGCCGCGAGCGCGGCGACAAAGAGGCCGTCAAAGGGCATGGGCAGTCCTCCGGTGCGGCCGGGTTTCGTCCGGCGGGGTCTCAGTTCACGGGTGCGACCCGCGGACCATTCTATCACAGGCCCCGGCAGCGTTGGCAGCAGGCCAGCGAGCAGGAGGCCGTCTTTAGGCGGCGAAAGTTCGAAACGAGGGGTGCCTCCGAGATGCGCACGATGGCGGTAATATTGGCCGGCGCCTTGCTTGTTGTCGCCTCGGCCGGTGACCTGGTGGAGGGCCAGGTGGACAGCGCCAGGATCCGGATGGAGACCGCGCTGCGCTTTATGGCGCTGGGCTGGTTCCGGGAAGGCCGGGAGCACCTGGAGCAGGCGGTGCGGCTCGCGCCCGGTTGGACGGAGGCCCGGGTGTTGCTCGCCCTGAGCTACCACGCGGACGGCCTGTGGAATGAGGCCCTGGCCCATTACCGGGCTGCCTTGGAGCTTGACCCAAGCCTGGGCGCGCTGCGGGTGCTCATCGGCGACATCTATTTCGCTCAAGGGCAGTACGATGCCGCGGAGGCCGAGTACACGGCCGCCCTGGAAACCGTTGAGGGTGCCGGCTGGGCATACTACGGCCTGGGGCGGGTGCGCGAGTTCCACGGGGAGCCGGGTGCGGAGGAGCTGTACCTGACCGCGATCCGCCATACGCCTGACCTGCTGGATGCCCGCTTGCGGCTGGGCCGGCTGCTAAGGGCCCGGGGAGAGCTGGAGGCTGCGCTGGAGCACCTCCTGTACGCGCACCGCCTTAACACCAGCTTGCCCGAAGTCCGGCTGGAGCTTGGGCTCACCTACGAGCAGCTGGGCCGCGTCGCCGAAGCCCAGCACGAGTACCGCATGGTCCTCCAGCTGGACCCGGGCAATGATGAGGCTCGCCTGCGCTTAGGGACCTTGCAGGCCGCCCAAGGCGACACATGATCCACCCGCGGGACAAATAAGGATGAACTGCTGCCGGACCAGCACCCGGCGGCGTGTTCCCGCGAGGGGGGCCTCGAGTGGAAGAACCTCACTGGCACCACCTGTCGGTGGCCGAAACGCTGCAGCGCGCAGGCACCCATCCTGAGACGGGCCTCTCCGAGGAGGAGGCCCGCCGCCGGCTGGCCCGCCACGGACCCAACCGCCTGCCTGAACAGGAGGGCCTATCCCCGCTCTCCCTCTTCATCAAGCAATTTACGGACCTCATGGTGCTGGTGCTCCTGGGGGCGGCGCTCGTTTCCGCCCTGCTCGGTGAGCTGTTGGATGCGGCGGCCATTTTCGTCATCGTGCTGCTCAACGGCGTGCTGGGCTTCCTGCAGGAGTACCGGGCCGAACAGTCGCTGGCTGCCTTGAAGAGGCTGGCTGCCCCGACGGCGCGCGTTCTAAGGGATGGACTTGAGCGGGTCGTGCCGGCCGCCGAGCTCGTGCCGGGCGATGTGGTGCTGCTGGCGGACGGCGATCGCGTGCCGGCCGACGGCCGGCTCATCGCAGCCCACGCCCTGGCCGTGGACGAGTCGCTCCTGACGGGCGAATCCGCACCGGTAATGAAGGACGCGCGCGCCGTGTTGCCGGCCGATACGGCCCTGGCTGACCGCAACAATATGGTGTTTATGGGCACGGCGGTCGCGCGCGGCCACGGCGTGTGCGTCGTAACCGGCACGGGAATGCAGACGCAAATCGGCCAAATCGCAGGCATGATCCAAGAGGCCGAGCCCCAGGCGACCCCCTTGCAGCAGCGCCTGGAACAGCTGGGCAAGGTGCTGGTGCTGGCGTCGCTGGCCGTGGTGGCGATCGTGTTTGCCGCCGGGGTGTTGCGCGGCTTTCCCGTTTACCGAATGTTCCTCACCGCGGTCAGTTTGGCGGTGGCCGCCATCCCGGAGGGGCTGCCCGCGGTGGTGACGATCGCCCTGGCCGTGGGCGTGCAGCGCATGCTGCGGCGGCGGGCCATCATCCGGCGACTGCCCGCGGTTGAAACCCTCGGCTGCGCGACGGTGATCTGCTCGGACAAGACCGGCACCCTGACCCGCAACGAGATGACGGTGACCCGGCTTTGGCTGGGCGGGCGCGAGATCGAGGTCACGGGGACCGGCTATGTGCCCAAGGGCGAGTTCCTTTCCGAAGGCGAGCGCATTGACCCAAGCCGCGATGCAGACCTGAGGCTTGCCCTGCGCATCGCAGCCACCTGCAACCACGCGCGGCTGCAGCGGACCCCGGACGGCGGCGGGTGGCAGGCGCTCGGGGACCCGACCGAAGCGGCGCTGGTAGTGGCCGCCGCCAAGGCGGGCATTGCGCCCGCCCGGGGCATCGTGGGGGAGATCCCCTTCGACGCGGAACGAAAACGCATGAGTGTTCTCCTCCAGGAAAGCGGCCAGTTGGTGCTCATGACGAAAGGCGCGCCCGACGTCCTCCTGCCCCGTTGCGACCGCTGGCGGCGGGACGGCCGGGTGGAACCCTTGCGGGCGGAGGACCGGCGCAAAATCCTCGCAGCCATGGAGCAAATGGCGCGCCAGGCGCTCCGGGTGCTGGCTGTGGCCTACGCCGAGCGGCCGGCGGGGCCTGTGCCGCGCCAGCTGGACGACAGCTGGGAGCAGCAGTTGGTATTCGCAGGCCTCATCGGCATGATCGACCCACCCCGGCCGGAGGTCCGAGCCGCGCTCAAAAAGGCGCGCGAGGCGGGCATCCGGACCATCGTGATCACCGGCGACCACCGAGACACCGCGCTGGCGATCGCACGGGATCTGGGCGTCGTGCGCGACGCGTCGGAAGTGGCCACGGGGGCGGAGATCGACGCCTGGTCGCCAGCCCAGTTGGACGAAGCGGTACGGCGCGTGCACGTCTTTGCCCGCGTCGCCCCGGAGCACAAGTTGCGCATCGTCCAGACGTTGCGGCGCCAAGGCGAAGTGGTGGCCATGACCGGGGACGGCGTCAACGACGCGCCCGCCCTCAAAGAGGCCGACATCGGGGTGGCCATGGGGATCACAGGCACCGACGTCACGCGGGACGCCGCGGACATGGTGTTGGCCGACGACAACTACGCCACCATCGTGGCCGCCATCGAGGAAGGCCGCGGCATCTACGACAACATCCGCCGTTTCATCCGTTACCTGCTCGGGTGCAACGTGGGCGAAGTCATCACCATGTTCGCCGCCGCCCTGGCTGCTTTACCCCTGCCGTTGACGCCGCTCATGATCCTTTGGGTCAACCTGGTCACCGACGGCCTCCCGGCCATCGCACTGGGTCTGACGAAGCCCGATGATGACATCATGCGCCGGCCGCCCCGGTCGCCAAAGGAAGGCGTCTTCAGCCGCGGCCTGCACTGGAAAATCCTCGGTCGGGGATTGCTGATCGCGGTGGGCACCTTGGCGGTCTTCGTACTGCCCCTGCGTGGGTCAGGCGATGAGGTGCAAGCCCGCACCCTGGCCTTCACGGCGCTGGTGGTGGCGCAGCTCGTCTACGCGTTTCAATGCCAGTCGGAGCACCACAGCGTTTTCGAGGTCGGTTTCCTGCGCAATCCCAATCTTGTGGCGGCGGTGGCCACGTCTTTAGGAATGCACGTGGCCGTGCTGTACGTGCCGCTCTTGCAACAGGTGTTTGGCGTCATGCCGCTGGACGCCCGCGGCTGGCTGCTGGTGCTTGGGTTCTCCGCCTGGTTCCTCGGGGTGGAGGCGCTGCTGCGGGTCGCCGGGCGGGCGCTGAGGTCGGTGACCGGGTTCCGGGCGTAGTTTACAAGCCCGCTGGGCTTGCGTTACAATGGGTGCAAATGCGCCCAGGAGGTTCACGCGGCCTTGCTGCGCAGCATGACGGGCTACGGCTGGGCCGTGGCCAGCGTGGGGGACCGGTCGGCCACGGTGGAGGTCCGCTCTGTCAACCACCGGTATCTGGACCTAGTAGTCCGGATGCCGCGGGGCTTGGGCGGGCTGGAGGAGCGTGTGCGCAGCACGGTCCAGCAACGGTTCGAGCGCGGGCGGATCGAAATCACGGTCACCGTGGAGGATCACGGCGCCTCGGACCGAAGGGTGAAGATCGATCGCGGGCTTCTGCTGGCCCTGCGGGCAGCCCTCGAGGAGGCGCGGGCCGTTCTGGGGACGGCTGAACCCGTCACCTTGTCCCACGTGTTGAGCATCCCCGAGGTGCTCCAGGTGGAGGAGCCGGCTCCGGACCTGGAGGCTTGGTGGGACGTGGTGAGCCAAGCCCTTGGCCAGGCGCTGGACAGCGTCGTGGCCATGCGGGCGCGCGAAGGACAAGCCTTGGCTGCCGACATCCTCATCCGGCTCGACCGGCTGGAGGAGCTCGCACAGCGGGTGCGGGAACGGGCCCCTGCCGTGGTCCAGGAGGCGGCAGTCCGCCTGTCCCAGCGCCTCTCGGAGCTGGTCCCGCAAGGGGTCGACCCCCAGCGGCTGGCGCAAGAGGTGGCGATCATCGCTGACCGCTGCGACGTCAGCGAGGAGCTGGCGCGCATCGGCAGCCACCTCCGGCAACTTCGGGATTTGACCGCACAAGCGGCCCCAGCCGGGCGAAAGATGGATTTCCTGCTGCAAGAACTGAATCGCGAGTGGAACACCATAGGCTCCAAGGCCGCCGACGCCCAGATCAGCCAATGGGTGGTCGAGGCCAAGGCCGAGCTGGAAAAGATCCGGGAGCAGGTGCAGAATATCGAGTAGCAGGAGGTGCGGGGGGGTGGCTCTGCCCAAGTTGACCCCGGAGGAAAAGCGGAAGGCCTTAGCCAAGGCTCAGGAGATGCGGAGCCGGCGTGCGCAGTTGCGGCAGGACTTGAAGCGGGGGGCCGTCAGCCTGCGGGAAGTGCTGGCCAGACAGGACGACGAGGTCGTCCAAAAGATGCGCGTCTCCTACCTGCTGCAGTCGCTGCCGCATGTCGGCAAGGTCACCACCGCCCGGGTGATGCAGGAAATCGGCATCGACGCCAACCGCCGGGTCCAGGGGCTCGGCAGCCGCCAGCGCGAGGCGCTTTTGGAGCGTTTCGGATAAACGGATGCACGCCGCTGAGACCGGGTAGGGGAGAATTCCGTGGACACTAGGCTGATCAACATAGGCTTTGGCAACGTGGTCGCCGCCCACCGCATCGTCGCCATCGTCAGCCCTGAGTCTGCGCCCATCAAGCGCCTAGTGCAGGAGGCCCGGGACAGGGGGACGCTCATCGACGCCACGTATGGGCGCAGGACGCGGGCGGTGATTATCACCGACACGGCCCATGTGATCTTGTCCGCGGTCCAGCCGGAGACGGTGGCGCAGCGGCTCAACCAGCGGGACAAGCGCGAAGGCGCGGCGGCGGGAGTGTCGTGAGCGCGGAAGTCATGTCAAAAGCTGCCAACCGTCGACGCGGGTTCCTGGTCGTGCTCAGCGGTCCGTCGGGGGTCGGCAAAAATACGCTGCTCAATGCCGTGCTCCCCCTGGTGGACGGGCTGCAGTATTCCGTTTCTGCAACGACGCGGCCACCCCGCCCTGGAGAAGTGCACGGGCGGGACTACTTCTTCTTGACAGACGAAGAGTTTGACGGTATGGTCCAGCGCGGGGAGTTTCTTGAGTGGGCCGAGTTCGTCGGCCGGCGTTACGGCACGCCCCGCGCCTTCATCGAGGAGTGCCTGGACAAGGGGCTGACGGTGATCCTGGATGTCGATATCCAGGGAGCGGCCCAGATCCGGGCGGCGATGCCGGAGGCAGTGCTGGTCTTTCTGCTCCCGCCGAGCCTGGAGGAGCTCCGCCGGCGCATTTACGGCCGGGGCAAGGACTCGGAGTCGGCCATCGCCGAGCGCCTGTCGTGGGCGCAGCATGAGCTCGCGGCGGTGACCGACTATGACTACGTCATCGTCAACGACGACCTGCAGCGGGCGTGCGACCAGCTGCGGTCGATCATCATCGCGGAGCGGTGCAAAGTCAGCCGCAGCGACTATCCGGCGCTGATCGCCAGCCTGCGGGAGGAGGGAAAGACGCCATGATTATGAACCAGCCGTCCATCGATCTCCTGCGGGAGAAGATCGACAGCCGCTACGCATTGGTAGTGGCGGCGGCCAAGCGGGCCCGGCAGCTGTTGGAGGGAGCGCCGCGGCTTGTCGATGTGCCGTCCGATAAGCCGGTGACCGTCGCGTTGTGGGAGATCGGGGAGGACAAGCTGGAGATTGAGCGGAACAAAGCCGGCATCAAGTGACCCCGCCGGCCCCATCGCGGAGGTCATCGTTGACGTCCCGGTTCCCGGTGTGGACCGGGTTTTTCACTATCTCGTGCCGGAAACGCTGGCTGCCCGAGTAAGGGTCGGCCAGCGGGTGCTCGTCCCCTTCGGCGGGCGGCGGGTCGAAGGATATGTGGTCGGCTTCGCCGCCGAAACCAATGTCAGCCGCCTGAAGCCGCTCTTGGCCATCCGGAGCGAAGACCCGTTTTTTGACACTGACGGCTTGGCCCTCGCCCAATGGCTCTGCGAGCGCTACCTTTGCCTGCGGGTGGAGGCTCTCCGGTGCCTGGCACCTCCCGGTGCCACCGGACCTGAAGCGGTCCGGGCGCGCCTTGTGCCGGGTTGGAGGCTGACGGCCGATGAGGCCACTGCCCGGGCCGCCATGGAGGAGCTCCTGGCGCGCGCCCCCAAGCAGGCTGCCGTCCTCGCGCTCTTGCTGCAGGCGGCGGCCGGGGGCGATACGCGCCCGCTGCCCGCGGCAGAGATACGGCGGCGTACTGGGGCGCCGAGCAGCTCCCTCAAGGCGCTGGCGCAACGGGGGTTGGTCCAGCCGGAGGCAGTGCGGATCGAGCGGGAGCCGGCCGCGCCGCGGGTGCACGAGCCCGCGGCCCCGCTAACCTTGACGGCTGAGCAGGAGGCCGCCCTGGCTGCCATCACCAGCGCACGGCGGGAGGGCGACCTGCGCCCGGTGCTGCTACAGGGGGTTACTGGCAGCGGTAAGACGGAGATTTACCTCCGGCTCGTGGCGGAGACGCTAGCGGCCGGGCGCGGGGCGCTGGTGCTGGTGCCGGAAATCGCCCTCACTCCCCAGACGTTTGCCCGCTTCTCCGCCCGGTTTCCCGGGCAGGTGGCGGTGCTGCACAGCGGCTTGGGGGCGGGGGAGCGGTTCGATCAGTGGGAGAGGGTGGCCCGAGGGCACGCCCCCATCGTGGTCGGCGCGCGCTCGGCCGTTTTCGCACCCGTGCGGGATCTCGGCCTTGTCATTGTCGACGAGGAGCACGAGACGTCCTACAAGCAGGAGGAAAGCCCGCGGTATCATGCACGGGAAGTGGCCCTGGAGCGGGCACGCCGTGCCGGGGCCTTGTGCGTCTTAGGGAGTGCCACACCCTCGTTGGAAAGCTACGTGCAGGCGCGGGCGGGCAGGTTCCGGCTTGTCCGCTTGACGCGGCGCGTGGACGGCCGGGAGCTGCCGCCGGTGGAAGTGGTGGACATGCGGGCCGAGATGGTGGCGGGCAACCGGAGCATTTTCAGCCGGAGGCTCACGGAAGCGCTCAGGGAGTGCCTCGCCCGGGGACGCCAGGCCGTGCTGTTCTTGAACCGGCGGGGCTTCTCGCAGTTTATGCTCTGCCGCGAGTGCGGCCACGTGGTCCGGTGTCCCGACTGCGCGGTGAGCTATACTTACCACGCGGCGCCCACCGAGCACCTGCGCTGCCACTACTGTGACGGCCTGCACCCGGTGCCCGCCCGGTGTCCCCAATGCGGTGGGCCGTACCTGCGGCCCTTCGGAGCGGGCACCCAGCGGGTGGAGACGTTGGTGCAAGAACTGTTCCCGCACGCCCGGGTGCGGCGCATGGACTTGGACACCACCGCGCGCAAAGGTTCCCACACCGCCCTTTTTGAGGCGGTGCGCCGGGGCGACGTGGACGTCATCGTCGGCACGCAGATGGTGGCCAAGGGCCTAGACTTCCCCAATGTGACCCTGGTGGGTGTGGTGGCCGCCGACAGCACCTTGCACGTGCCCGACTTCCGGGCCGCCGAGCGCACGTTCCAGCTTCTTACCCAGGTCGGCGGGCGCGCCGGGCGGGGAGCAGATCCCGGGCGGGTCATCGTGCAGACGTACCAGCCCAACCACTACAGCATCGTCGCGGCCCGCGCTTATGACGATGAAGGCTTTTACCGCCGGGAAGCGGCTTACCGGCAAGCGGGCGGTTATCCGCCCTTCACGGCGCTGGTGCGTATCCTTATCAGCGGTCCGGAAGAGATGGTGGCAGAGGCTGCCAAGGCCGTGGCCCAGGCGGTGCGCCAATGCGCCGTGGGGGTGGACGTCACGGTGTCGGGACCGGCGCCGGCGCCCCTGCAGCGCCTGCGGGGACGGGAGCGCTGGCATGTGATCATCAAAGGACAAGGCGACGGGCCGCGCCAGGTGGCCATGGCTGCCCGGGAAATGTGGCGGCCGCTGCTGGGCCGCGGGGGCGTCTCAGTGGCCATCGACGTGGATCCGGTTTCGCTCTTGTGACTAGGGGGCGGTTTCCGATGGCAGTGTTGCCGATTGTGCAGGTCCCCGACCCCGTGCTGCGCAAAAAGGCGCAGCCGGTGGAACGGGTAACCAAGCGCGTACAGAAGTTAATCCGCGATATGGCGGACACCATGTACGCCGCCAACGGCGCCGGTCTGGCCGCGCCGCAAGTGGGGGTGTCCGAGCGGATCATCGTCGTGGATGCAGGCGATGGCCTCGTGGCCTTGGTGAACCCGCGCATCATCGCGGCCGAGGGCAGCGAGGTGGACATTGAGGGCTGCTTGAGCATACCCAACGTGAGCGTCTACGTGGAGCGGGCCGCCCGGGTGGAAGTGGAGGGCTGGGACGAGCGGGGCCGGACCGTGCGCATCAAGGCCGACGGTTTGCTGGCCCGGGCGCTGCAGCACGAGATCGACCACTTGGATGGGATCCTGATCACCGACAAGGGCAGTCCCATCCGGCGTACCGATGAGGCGGAAGCGGACAGCGTGAGCGCGGGCGAAACCGGTGCCGAGGGAGAGCGGCGGGCGTGAGGCGTTTGCGGGTCGTCTTTATGGGCACGCCCGACTTCGCGGTGCCCTCGCTCAAGGCGGTCATCACCGCAGGGCACGCGGTGGTGGGCGTCTTCACCCAGCCGGACAAACCCCGGGGACGGGGCCATAAGGTGGCGCCGCCGCCCGTGAAGCAGGTCGCGGAGGCATGCGGCATCCCGGTGTTCCAGCCCCGCCGCCTGCGGGAACCGGAGGCCTTGGAGGCGTTGCGCTCCTTGGCCCCGGACGTCATCTGCGTGGTGGCCTACGGGCAGATCTTGCCCAAGGCCGTCTTGGACCTGCCTCCCTTGGGCTGCGTCAACGTGCATGCCTCGCTCCTGCCCCGCTGGCGCGGGGCCGCGCCTATCCAGGCGGCCCTGCTGGCTGGGGACACGGTGACTGGGGTCACCACCATGCTCATGGATGAAGGCCTCGACACCGGCGACATCCTCCTGCAGCGTCCCATCCCCATCGATCCGGCGGACGACGCCGGCACGCTCCACGACAAACTGGCCGCGGCAGGCGCGGAACTGCTGGTGGAGACGCTGGCGCTCTTGGCCGAGGGCCGGGCGCCCAGGCGCCCCCAGGACAACTCGCTGGCCACCTACGCACCCAAGATAGAGCGGGAGCAGGCGGCCATCGACTGGAGCCGGACTGCCGAGCAGATCTACAACCACGTCCGGGCCTTCGCCCCGTGGCCCGGCGCCTACACGGCCCACGGAGAGCGTATACTAAAGGTGCTGCAGGTGGAGCCGCGCACCGCCGAGGCCGCTGGGGCGGTCCCTGGGGAAGTGGTGGCTGTCGAGGAGGCCGGGTTCGTGGTGCAAACCGGCCGCGGCACGGTGCTCGTACGGCGCGTTCAGCCGCCGGGCGCCGCGGCCATGAGTGGCCGCGACTACGTCAACGGCTACCGGCTGCGGGTGGGAGAGCGGCTTGCACCGGTGCAGCCGGGCGCTGGTTCGGCTGGCGGCAATTGACAGGCGCCGCGGCTTTGCGCAATGATCTAATTGTAATTGTGAAATTGCTCACTGGAGAAAGGAGGCGATGGGCGGTTGTTTTACCCGATGTTTGATCCGACCTTTATCCTGCTGATTCCCGCCTTGATGCTTGCTTTGTACGCGCAGCAGAAGGTGCATTCCACCTTTGCCCGCTACAGCCGCGTGCCCGCCAGGGCCATGCGGACAGGGGCGCAAGTGGCGCGGGAACTGCTGGATCACGCCGGCCTGCGGGATGTGCCGGTCGAGCTGACCAGGGGTACGCTGACGGACCACTACGATCCCCGTGCCCGGGTCATGCGCCTGTCGCCGGAAGTGTACCATGGCACTTCCATCGCCGCGCTGGCCGTGGCCGCCCACGAGACGGGCCATGCCCTGCAGCACGCGGGCAACTACGTTCCCCTGGCAGTTCGCAACGGGCTGTTCCCGGTGGCCAACATCGGGTCGCAGATGGCGTTCCCGCTGTTCTTCCTTGGCCTCATCATGGCGGCTGAACCGCTGATGACGCTGGGCATCTGGCTGTTCCTCGCGGCGCTGGCGTTCCAGGTTATCACGCTCCCGGTGGAGTACGACGCGAGCAGCCGGGCTATGCGGCTGCTGGCGGCCGGGGGATACCTCGCCGCCGACGAGGTGCCCAAGGCCAAGGCGGTCTTGAATGCTGCTGCCCTCACGTACGTGGCCGCGGTGGCGGTGGCGGTCATGCACCTTTTGCGCCTGCTGATCTTGCGCGAGTCCCGCGATTGACGGGGCAGTTGCCTACTCCGAGGTTTCACATGGTGCGCGCGGGGCGGTCGTATGCCATCGGCCGCCTTTCATTTCTTTTTCCGGGGAAAGGGGCGGACATCCCTTGACGCAGCGGCGCCGGACGGGCGGGCCGTCGACGCCTCGGCAAGCCGCCGTCGACATCCTCACGGCCATCGAGGAACGGGCAGCCTTTGCGGGCCTCGCCCTTGACGCCCACCTGGAGCGGATCCAACTGCCGGCGCCTGCCCGGGGGTACGTCACCGAAATTGTCTACGGCGTGTTGCGCTGGCGAGGCACGCTGGACTGGATGCTCGCCCAGTGCAGCCATCGGCCCATAGAAGAGCTAACGCCTGCGGTGCGCAACATCCTGCGCCTGGCCGCGTACGAAGTGTGTTTCCTGGACTCGGTCCCGGCGCCCGTGGCGTGCCACGCTGCGGTGGAACTGGCCAAAGCCCGCTTTCACCCCGGCGTCGCGTCGTTTGTCAACGGTGTGTGCCGCCAGTTGAGCCGGCGCGCCTGGAGCGGGGACTGGCCGTGGCCGGACGTGGATGAGGATCCCGTCAAGGCGTTGGCCGTACGCACTTCGCACCCGGAGTGGCTTGTGGCCCGCTGGGTGGCCCGGTTTGGCGTCCAGGAGGCCCGGGCCCTCTGTGAGGCCAACAACGCGGCGCCGTCGGTCCACGTGCGGGCCAACATCCTCAAGACGACCCGCGAGGCGCTGGCGGAGGCCCTTGCCGGGCTGGGCGCCCAAGTGAAACCGGGATTGTGGGCTCCGCAGGCGCTGCATGTGCGGGGCATGGGCGCCGTCCGGGACAACCCTGCGTTTCAGTCGGGTTTGTTTACCGTGCAAGACGAAGGTGCCCAGCTGGTCGCGCACGTCTTGGACCCCCAGCCGGGCGAGCGGGTGATCGACCTGTGCGCGGCGCCCGGCGGCAAGACGACCCACCTGGCCGAGCTCATGGGAAACGAGGGCCAGGTTGTCGCGGTGGACGTCCACGCCGGCAAGCTGGGGCTGGTGCAGCGGGCGGCCGCGCGCCTTGGCATCACCATCGTCACGACGGTCGAGGGCGACGGCCGCGAGATGCCGGGCCGACTAGCCCCGGCGGACCGGGTGCTGGTGGACGCTCCCTGCTCAGGACTGGGGGTGCTCAGGCGGCGGCCGGACCTGCGCTGGCGCAAGCGCCCTGAGGAGCTGACGGCATTGGCCGCGCTGCAGGGGGAGCTGCTTGCGGCCGCGGCGGAGCTGACCCGGCCGGGCGGCACGCTGGTGTACAGCACCTGCACCACGGAGCCCGAGGAGACCACGGAGGTCGTAGAGGCGTTTCTCCGTTCCCGGGCGGATTTTGTTCCCGAGGTTCTTCCTTTGCGGGAATTTGTGCCGGACCGCTTCGGAGGCTACCTTTACCCGCACCGCCATGGCACCGACGGTTTCTTCATCGCTCGTTTACGAAAGATAAACACCTAGAAGGGATCCTGAGTTGACTGACGAATCAATACTCTGACTTTACTGGTCACTTCGCGCCAAGGAGGGGTCACCTTGATCAAGGTGCTCATCGCCGACAACAACATGCCGTTGTGCGCCTCCCTCAGCGATTTCCTCAACGGCCTGCCCGACATGGAGGTGGTCGGGTGCGCGTATGACGGGGAAGAGGCGCTGGAGCTCATCGCCAAGACCCAGCCGGATGTGGTTATTCTCGACATCACCATGCCGCGGCTGGACGGCATGGCGGTCTTGGAACGCCTCCCCGACCTCAAGCTTGAGCGCCGTCCCAGGATCATCGTGTTGACCGCCTTGGCCCGTGAGGACATCGCCAAGCGGTTCACCGAGCTGGGGGCCGATTATTTCCTGCTCAAACCTTTTGACCTTCAGCTTTTGGCGGAGCGGATACGGCAGTTTGCCAACGAGCGGCCGGCGGAGCCTGCACCGGTCGCACCTGCGCCGGCACGGCCGCCCGTTTCCCGGACGCACAACCTGGAGGCCATGGTGACCCGCCTTTTGCACGAGATGGGCATGCCGGCCCACTTCAAGGGGTACCAGTACCTGCGGGATGCCGTGCTGATGGCCGTCGAGGGAACGGACCTGGTCGGCGGCAGCCTCAGCAAGGAAGTGTACCCGCGGCTTGCCAGCAAGTACAACGCTACCCCGGGCGGCGTCGAGGCGGCCATCCGCAACGCCCTGATCGCGTGCTGGGAGAACGGCAACCGCGCGTTCCTGGAGCAGCTGACCGGGCAGTCGGGCCGCACCCGCAAGGGCCGGTTCCCGACCAACTCCATGGTCATCGCCCAGCTAGCGGACCAGCTGCGGATGCAGGTGCGGGCGAGCTAGGCACAAGCCCCAGCTGGGCTTTCACCTTAACAAGTGCCAGCAGCCCCTGCGTGCGCTGGGATTCGCCTTCGTCGAGCCGTTTCTTGGCGGCGGCGAGCGGCTCCGGGCGCAGGGTGCGGGCGTACTGCTGCAAGTGGGTGATGGCGGCCCGTTTGTTGGCCAGGCTGTAGTGGAAGTTGTCCAGCGCCTCCCGCAAACCCCGCTGATGTTCGAGGTTGAGGGTTTCGGGGGGCGTCAGGTCGTGCAGGGCGAGGTGGGCCTGCTTGATGTCCTGGGAGTAGCGGGCGAGGTGAACCCAGGCGGTAAAGCGGTCCAGCGCCCCCGCGCTCAATCCGTCCAGCACGGCCGGCACCGCGCGCAGGGCCCGCTCGGCTTCCTCGTACGCGGCCAGCAGCGCGTCTTCCCACTGCCGGAATGTCTTTTCTTGCTCGGGAAACACCGTCTGCGCCTGGGGAACCGCGGGAGCGTTCTGTTCAGCGGCCTGCAGGGCCGCCCGTATGGGCACGGGTGGCCGCGTGTCGGGCAAGCCTGCGGCGCCGGGAGCGGCGCGGGTGGGCGGCGCCGCGCCGAGGAAAAGCAGGCTCAGGCCCAAGGCGGCTAGACACCCCGCTCGCGCCCGGGTGCGGATCACGCGACGGTCCAAGCGCCCCGACGCAAGGCCAATAAGCCCCAGAAAGAGGCCCGTCACACCTAGCGCGGTCACCGCCACCAGCAGCGTTTCCATGCAGCCCGGGCCCTCCTCGCGCCGTAGGGTGCCCACCGGGCGGGGTCCGCAAACCGCGCAAAAAGCGCCGGTCAAAAAAAGACCGGCGCTCTTGGCCTCTGGTCGGGGTGACTGGATTTGAACCAGCGACCTCACGGTCCCGAACCGTGCGCTCTGACCAAGCTGAGCTACACCCCGCGGACTGGGAACCGCAACGTTAAGTATACAGGAGGGCCCTGGCAGTGTCAACGAGCCAAGGCCTTTTACCGGCGCCCCGCTCCGGGTTTCCGGACCGGCGGAGGGCCCACTTGGCTAGCGCCACGACGCCCAGTTACCGGTAGGCCAACTGCTCAAGCTTACGCGGCCTGTTGCGGGAGACTACGTGTGCGCAGGGAGAAAGCGGTCGGTGCCGAATGAGCAACATGTGGCCGCATTAGAGGGGTTGGGGTGGAACAGTGACCACGGGCACGAAGGCGACAACCGAACGGCGTGTCAACCTGTACGGCATGGGCCTTGAGGAACTTACGGCCTTCGTCCAGGAGCTGGGAGAGCCTGCCTACCGGGCGAGGCAGCTGATGGAGTGGCTCTACCAGCACCACGTCACCGATTTCCACGCCATGACCAACCTCCCTAAGGCGCTGCGGCACACCCTGGCCGAGCGTGCCACGGCCGAGGCGCCCACAGTGGCCCACGTGCAAGTGTCCACCGACGGTACCCGCAAGTACCTGTTGCGGGTTTTCGACGGCGACACGGTGGAAGCGGTCCTGATCCCGGAAGGAGAGCGGCTGACCGCGTGCTTGTCGTCGCAGATTGGTTGCGGCATCGGCTGCCGGTTTTGCGCCACCGCCCTCATGGGCCTAACCCGCAACTTGGCCCCGGGGGAGATCGTCGGGCAGCTGGCCGCCATCCAACAGGAATCGGGCCGCCGGGTCACCAACGTGGTCATGATGGGCATGGGCGAGCCGCTGGCCAACTACACCTCGGTCATGCGGGCGCTGCGGCTGATGAATCACCCGCTGGGCTTTGGCCTGGGAGCCCGCCGGCTGACGATCTCCACTGTCGGCATCGTGCCGCGGATCCGGGATCTGGCCCGGGAAAATCTGCAAGTGGGGCTGGCGGTTTCGCTGCACGCGGCCGATGACGAAACGAGGGATCTGCTGGTGCCCATCAACCGGCGCTACCCGATTGCGGAGCTCATGGCCGCGGTCCGGGACTACATCGAGCAGACCCACCGGCGGGTGACGTTCGAATACGTGCTGCTGCGCGGCGTCAACGACTCGCCCGCCGACGCCCGCAAGCTCGCAAAATTGCTGGAAGGTCTCTTGTGCCACGTGAATCTCATACCCTTCAATCCGGTGCCGGAAACCGGGTTTGAGAGGCCGGAAGCCGCGGTCATCAAGCGTTTCCAGGAGGAACTGACCAGCAGGGGCATCCCGGCCACCGTCCGCCGCTCCCGGGGGAGCGACATCGACGCGGCGTGCGGCCAGCTGCGTCGCCGTCAGCCGGTGTGATTGGCGGTGGAGCTGGTGGTCTGGGTCGCGCGCCTGGTCATCCTGGCCGGTCTTGTGCAATTCATCCGGCGGGTGGCGGCCAGTTGGCGGGACACGGAGGGAGCAGGCAGTGGACGTCGGGGCAAGGACCCACGTCGGCAAGGTGCGGCGGAAGAATGAGGACGGCTACCTAATCCGGGGAGGCCTCTTGGCGGTGGCCGACGGCATGGGAGGCCACCTGGCCGGAGAGATTGCCAGCGGTACTGCGCTGATGGTTCTCCGTGACTACCCCTTTGGCTCTGGCGAACCGGCGGCAGAACTGGAGGAAGCCATGAGGGCGGCCCACGCCCGCGTGCGGCAGCTGGCCGCCGAAGAACCGTCCATGGCAGGGATGGGGACGACCCTGACCGTGGCGCTGCTCCGCCCCGGACGGGTGCACGTCGGCCATGTGGGCGACAGCCGCCTCTACTTGTGGCGCCGGGGGGAGCTGCGGCAGATGACCGCGGACCATTCGGTCGCTGCTGAGCTGCTCCGGGCTGGACAGATCGACGAGGCGGCCGCGCGGGTGCACCCGCACCGGCACGTGCTGACCCGCGCCATCGGCGCCCTGCCGGAGTTGGAAGTGGATCTTATCGAGTTCCCGCTGGAGCCGGGCGACGGCCTGCTGCTGTGCACCGACGGCTTGAGCTGTTTGGTGGACGAAGAAGATATGCTCCGGGTGCTGGCCGAGCACCCCACCGCCCAGGCCGCGGCCGACGCGCTGGTGCAGCTCGCGCTGGCCCGGGGGGGCATCGACAATGTCACTGTTGTCGTGGCGCGCCCGGATTGAATCCAGGCCGCTGGAACGGTCGCTGCTTGCTGCGGCGCTCGTGCCCTGCGGTCTGCTGATCGCCCTCTCGCGCTGGGTGGACGGGGGATGGTCCGTCGGCTTTGCACTGCTGGCCGGCCATGCCGCTTTATTCTTGGGGCTGCACGCGGCTATAGCGCTCGTGCGGCCGACGGCGGATGCCGTCTTTTTGCCGCTGGTGGCCATGCTGAGCGGCGTGAGCCTCGCGATGTTGGCCCGGCTGGATGCAGGGTTGGCTGTCAGGCAGCTGTGCTGGCTTGCAGCAGGGGGAGCGCTGCTTGTCGCTGCAGCGGCGCTGGGGCCGGTGCGTCTGCCCGCACGGGCGGCGGAGGCCATGGCCGTGGTAGCCGTCTCGGTCTTAGCGGCCACCGCGCTGTTTGGCACGGCAGCGGGCGGTGCGCGGTCGTGGCTGGTCGCGGGACCAGTGCGGTTACAACCCGTCGAAGCGGCGAAGGTGGTCCTGGTCTGGTGTTGGGCCCGGTGGCTGGCTCCCAGTCCCGCCGTGGGGCGCACCCTGCTGGTGGCCGGGCTAGCGTCACTGGCCCTTGTGGCCCAGCGGGAGCTGGGCTATCCGCTGCTGCTCTTGGCCACCGCTGTCTTGATGGTGTATATTGCCGCCGGAAAGCGCGGTTTTCAGCCGGCGCTACTGGCGGCAGCAATCTTTGTGGCGGCCTGTGCGCCAATCTTTGCCATGAATTCCGCGGCCGGCCAGCGGTGGTTTCCCCACCTTCCGGGACGACTGGTGGCCTGGCTTGACCCGTGGGCCGAACCTTTCGGCGCGGGGTTCCAGGCGCTGCAAGGCTTGTTTGCCCTGGCGGAAGGGGGACTGCTGGGCCGGGGCATCGGCGTCGGGTCACCTGAGGCCATCCCGGCTGTGCATACCGACTACCTTTTGGCTGCGGTGGGCGAGGAGCTGGGGTTTCTAGGCACGGCGGCGCTCCTCGCTGCCCTGGCGCTGTTTGTGGCCCGTGCCCTTTGGATCGCCCAGCGGGCCCCGGGTGAGACCGAGCGGCTCTTGGCGGCGGGGCTTGGCCTTGTGGTAGGTTTGCAATCGCTTTGGATGGCGGGTGCCCTGGTGCGGGCGCTTCCGTTGAGTGGGGTGGGACTGCCGCTGGTCAGCTACGGCGGCAGCGCCGCCTTGGCGCATATGGCCGCGGTCGGGCTGCTCTTGGGGACCAGCGCCGGGGTGCCGGCCGCCGGCTACGACGGGCATAAGCCGGAAGCCCTGGCTGCTCGCCGTGTGCGTGTTGTGGGATGGGGACTGGCGGCGGGCGCCGCGGCGGTTGTCGTCTTGCTAGGGTATTGGCAGACGGCACGGTCTGACCTGCGCACGCACCCCTTCAACCCACGGTTCACGGTGCGGAGCCTTGCGGCCAGGGGAGGAATCCTCGATCGCCACGGAGAAGCGCTGGCCGAGACCCACGCGGTAGGCGACGGCATGGAGCGGCGCCTTTTGGGACCGGCCAGCCTCAGCCATGTGGTGGGGTACGTGGACCCGCGGTTTGGCCTGGCCGGCATCGAAGCGGCCCGGCAGGCGGACTTGGCTGGGCTGGATCGGGGCCTCGTCGATTGGTGGCGGGATCCGCTGCGGCGGCGGCCTGAGGGGAAGGACGTGTGGCTGACCATCGACGCCCGGGTGCAGGCCGCCGCCGAGCGGGCCCTCGGCAACCGGCGCGGCGCGGTCGTCGCGCTTCGCCCGCGGACAGGCGAGGTGCTGGCGATGGTCAGTTATCCCGCTTTCGCACCGGAGGAGCTTCCACGGCTGCTCCGCGCGGGAGAGCACGGGGGCGAGGCACCGCTGTTCAACAGGGCGGTCCAAGGACTGTACCCGCCGGGGTCCACTTTCAAGGTGCTGACGATGGCAGCCGCCTTTGACGCGGGCCTCATCGGATCCCAGCAAGAGCTGGAGGCGCTGCAGAGGGCCTTGGCAGCATCTTCCAACGAACCCTTTGCCAACCTTGGTCTACAATTGGGCGCGAGAGAGTTGGCCGCTGTTGCCAGTCGCGTCGGCTTCGGCTCGCAACTCGTGACGGACTTGCCCCACGCGATTTCGCCGCTGCCCGGCGCAGTCGCGGCAGGGGACCTGGCTCAAATCAGCATCGGGCAAGGGGAGCTGGTGGCCACGCCCCTGCAAATGGCGGTCGTCGCGGCCGCCATTGCCCACGGAGGCGTCGCGATGCGCCCGCACCTGGTGCGGGAGATCCGCACAAGGGATGGCCGTATCGCGCACTTTACCCGCGTCGAGCCCCTAGGGCCGCCGGCGTTTTCGCCGGCCGCGGCGCGGGCCGTGACGGAAGGCATGGTGCTGGCCGTTGAGGAAGGCACAGCCCGGCAGGCCGCGTTGGACGGGGTACGCGTGGCGGGGAAGACGGGCACCGCGCAAAATCCCCACGGTGAAGCCCACGCCTGGTTTATCGGCTTCGCGCCGGCCTTCAGGCCAGAGATAGCGGTGGCCGTCATCGTCGAAGGTGGCGGCAGCGGCGGGCAGGTGGCCGCACCCGTGGGCCGGGATGTCATGCTGAGCGCCTTGGAAGCGATGCGCGCGGCGGCTGAGGTGAACTGATGATCGATACCGTTTTGGCCAATCGATATAGAATCCAGGCCAAGATCGGTGACGGCGGCATGGCCGTCGTGTACCGGGCGCTCGACCTCCTGCTGCATCGTCCGGTAGCCATCAAATGCCTGCGCCCGCAGTTTGCCAGCGATCCGGAGTTCCTGCAGCGATTCATGCAGGAGGCGCAGGCGGCGGCCAGCTTGTCCCATCCCAACGTGGTGAACATCTTCGACGTCGGCCACGCCGGCGACGTCCACTATATCGTCCTCGAATACGTACAGGGCCGCAACTTGAAGGAGATACTGCGGGAGGAAGGCCGGCTGCCGCCCAAGCGGGCCGCCCACATCGCCCGGTCCGTGGCGCGGGCGCTGGAGGCCGCCCACCGGCGGCAGTTGATTCACCGGGACATCAAACCCCACAACATCCTCATTACGCCGGAGGGCCGGGTCAAAGTCACGGATTTCGGCATCGCCCGGGCCGCCAGCGCGGCGCAGCTGACGCAGACGGGCACCGTCATCGGGTCAGTGCACTACTTTTCCCCGGAACAGGCGCGGGGCGGGCCGGTCGGGCCCGCTTCGGACCTGTACGCGCTGGGCGTCGTCCTCTACGAGATGTTGACGGGCACCGTGCCCTTCCGAGGGGATAGCCCGATCGCTGTGGCCTTGAAGCACCTGGAGGAGGAGCCCGTGCCGCCCAGCCGCCTGGTCCCTTCAATCCCGCCGTGGCTCGAACAGGTGGTGCTAAAGGCGCTGGCCAAGGACCCGGCGCAGCGGTACGCGTCCGCCGAGGAAATGGCGCAGGACTTGGTTTGGCGCGACACGGCGCCGGCGCCGCTCCCGGCAGGGGAGGAGGATGACTGGCTGGGCGCGCCGGCCGAACCCCCGGATGTGCGGGCTGCGGGCGAAGAAGCCACCCGCCGCGTCGCGGCCGTGGGAGCCCGGGCGGTGCCGGAACAAGGCCGGCGGGAGCTGGCGCCGCCCGCTGGGGCCCAACGGGGTAGCGCAAGCGATGGAGCCAACGGGGCCGATGGAGCGGACGCGGACCAGGTGGACTCCGTTGCGGCGGGCGCCGCGGGCGACGGCGTCCGGCACCGGGGCAGGCGCCGGGGGCTGGTGTTGGCCCTTCTCCTGTTCGTCCTGCTGGGTGCAGCTGGCTACGCCGCCACACCTTATGTCCTTAGCCTGATCTTCCCGCCCGAGGTGACGGTGCCGGATGTCGTCGGCCTCACCTACGCCGAGGCCCGGGGGCTCATGGCGGCAAACGGCTTGATCCTCGTCATCGAGGCGGAGCGGCACGACCGCCATGTGCCGGCAGGCCACATCATCCGGCAAAATCCCGAAGGCGGCCGCACCGTACGCCAGGGGCGGACGGTGTATATAACGCTCAGCCGCGGCCCGGAGCTGGGCGTCGTGCCCGATGTGACCGGGCGGCCGCTGCGGGAGGCGCGGCTTGTGCTCACCCAGGAAGGCTACGTCCTGGGCGAGGAGATCGCGGCGTTCGAGCCCGGGGTGCCGGTCAACTATGTGGTGGGACAGGAGCCGGCGCCCGGTGCCGAGGTGGAGAAGGGGACACCGGTTAACCTGTGGGTCAACCGGCCGCAGGAGGAGGCGGCCACGGTCGTCGTGCCCGATGTGCGGGGCCGCACCCTGGCTGACGCGAAAGCCCAGCTGGAGTCGCTGGGGCTCGTCCTGGGCAACGCGTGGCCGGAAATCAATCCGCTGATCCCGGCGGGCCGCATCATCGACCAAAACCCGCCGCCCGCTTCCAGTGTGGAGCAAGGCACGGCGGTAGACGTGGTGTACAGCGGCCCACCGGTTCCGGACGCGCGCGGCGGTCAGGAGACCCAGGCTGGCTCAAGCCAGGCGCCCGCGGGTGGGGAGATGGCGCCCGCGCCCGGCGGGCAGGCGCAAACCGGCGCGGTGGTTGGCGAGGGCGTCGCCGCGGCCGAGGGCGAGAACTGGGAGAGCGCCCTGCGCGCGGCCGACCAGAAGCGCCGCACCGCGAGGGTGGATATTTACGTCCCTCCTGGGCCGCCGCAGGAGGTCGTCATCCTGGTCATCGACGACTTCGGCGCTCGGGAGGTGTACCGGGAAGCGCTGCCCGGCGGCACCCACGTGCGCCATTTCGTGGAAGGGCGGGGCGACAACGCACGGCTCCAAGTCTACATTGGCGGTATGATGGAAGTGGACCAGCCCTTCCCGCGCTGATCGTGACTTTTCCCGGCGGCGGGGTTCCCCGTCGCCTGCCGCCGGGTCTAAGACAAGAGAACAAAAGGGGGGAACCGATGACAGAAGGCATCGTGCTGCGCGGGGTCGGGGGTTTCTACCGCGTCCTGCTGGACGACGGGCGGACGGTGGAATGCCGGCCCCGGGGACGTTTGCGCAAGGACGGGATCACCTTGCTGGCCGGAGACCGCGTCGCGGTGGAGCTTCTGCCCGACGGCACAGGGACCATCGAAGCCGTCGCACCGCGCCGCACCGAGCTGCGCCGCCCCGCCGTGGCCAACGTCGACCAGGTCGTGGTGGTGATGGCGCTGGCCGCCCCTCCGCCCAACTTCTTGCTGCTCGATCGCCTACTGGCAGTGGCCGAGTTCGAAGGCCTCGAACCGGTGTTGTGCTGGACGAAAGCCGACCTGTGCAGCCAGGAGGCCGCCGAGGAGATCACCCGCCCGTACCGTGATGCCGGCTACCCGATCATTCTTACCAGCGTCGTGACGGGACAGGGCATCGCCGACTTGCGGGAAGCGCTGCGGAATCACATTTCCACTTTTGCCGGGCCGTCCGGGACGGGCAAGTCGTCCCTTCTTAACGCCTTGGACCCGTCGCTGAATCGTCAAACCGGCGAGATCAGCCGCAAGCTCGGCCGCGGGCGCCATACAACCCGGGTTGTGGAGCTCCTGCCGGTTCCGGGAGGCGGCCTGGTGGCGGATACCCCGGGTTTCAGCCAGCTGGATGTGACGTCCATCCCCAAGGCCGAGCTGGGCCGCTGCATGCGGGAGTTCCTCCGGTTTCTGGACGAATGCCGCTTTCCCGGCTGCCTGCACAGGGCCGAACCCGGCTGCGCGGTGCGCGCGGCCGTGGAAGCCGGCGGCATTCACCCGCGCCGGTACCACCATTACCTGGAGCTGCTGCAAGAGATCGAAGAGTGGGAGGCCCGCCGCTACTCATGAGTTCACAGCCCCTGGTGCTCGCCCCGTCCCTTTTATCCGCCGATTTCGCCCGCCTGGCGGAGGAGATCGCCCGGGTGGAACCCGAGGCCGACTGGCTGCACCTGGATGTAATGGACGGCCATTTCGTGCCGAACATCACCTTCGGCCCGGACTTGGTGCGGGCGGTGCGCAGCGTGACGCGCTTGCCTCTGGACGTGCACTTGATGATCGAGGAGCCGGACCGCCATCTGGAGGCGTTTGCCCGGGCCGGCGCCGACATCTTGACCGTCCACGTGGAGGCATGCCCGCACCTGCAGCGCACGCTGCAGCACATCCGGGACTTGGGGTGCCGCGCAGGGGTTGCCCTCAACCCGCATACCCCCCTGGACAACATCCGCTACGTCCTTGACGACGTGGATCTCGTGCTGCTCATGACCGTGAATCCGGGCTTCGGCGGGCAGAAGTTCCTGCCGGCCGTCCTTCCTAAGGTGCGGCGGTTGGCCGCGTGGCTGCGCCTGGGGGGCCGGCGAATCCATATTGAGGTCGACGGCGGCATCAACACGCAAACAGCGCCGCTGGCCGTAGAGGCCGGCGCCAACGTGCTGGTCGCCGGGTCGGCCGTTTTCGGCGCCCAGGATCCCCGCGCGGTGCTGCGGGCGCTGCGGGCGGTAGGCGCCTGAACCGCCCTGGCGGCGGGCTCCTCGTTCCCTGGCGCAAGGCTTCCAATTGCCTGTCATGCCCTGATTAAGGCGAGAAGTCTGCGTTTCTGCCCCAGAGTTTAGTGTAGATTGACAGTCAGTAAGTTCTTGTTTATACTGGCTTTACCCGGCCGGGATGGTCCCGGGGGAGCGGCGAGTACGCCGTTATTGGGGGTTGGTTGATCGGGAAAAACGCGCCGGGTGCCAGTGGCATCCTCTCCGTCCACAACGCAACAATTCAAAAATCACCCCTGATGGGCATGGTTGGCTGGTGGTTTTCTCGCGGATAGGGACGGTCAGCCGTCGCTCCCCTCCCATGGGACCTGGCATCCGCCTTCTTCCTTGCGGCGGACCACCGCCAGCCGCCCTGGCAAGGAGAGGAATCGACCCTTGGGAGGGAAACGCGAGACGGCTGTCCCCGAGATGTCCAAAACGGCTCTCGTCCAGGCAGTGCTTGGGTCGATGCGCCGGGAGGCGCTCCGGCGGCGTCGCCGTCCCGTCCTGGGGGCCGCGATCTGGGGACAGTTCCACGAATGGGTGCGCGATGAATCGGTAGAGGCCGTGATCATCCACGGCACCAGCGGGGTGCACGTTCTTCAATCCGGCGCGTGGCGGGAAGCACAGAGCCCGTTTGTGCGGGAACAGCAGGTGCGGGAGCTGCTCCGGCGCTTGACGCTAAATCCGAGGCGCGATCGCCATCCCGTACACGTGCCGCTGCCCGAAGGCTTTGAACTGTTCTCTTGGCAAACTGTTGACCGCGGCGAGACCGTCCTGTTCTTTCGACGGCTGCGCCCGGTGCCGCCGGCGCCCGCCAAGCTCAATGAGCTCTGGCGCGGGAACCGGGAGGGGCTGCGGCTGGTGGCCAGCGCGCTCAGCCGGCGGCAACCGGTGCTGGTGTGTGGCCCAGGCCAACACGCCAGGGAACAAGTGCTGCTCGCGCTCAGCGGCCTGCTGGAACCGGGAAGGCGAGCGGTTTGGCTTGTGGATGCAGGGCGCCCGTTGCCTGCGGCGGGTGCCGCGGCGGTGGTCAGCATCGACTGCCAGCGGCTGCATGCCGACCCGTTTGCGGCCCGGGACGTGCTGCAGCAGCTCCTGGCCTTGTCCCCCGATTGGATCGTCGCTCAGGACGCACCATCCCCGCTGTTGGCGGCGGTGGCCGACGGGCTGAGGTCCGGCCGGTGGGGATTTATGGCTGCTGCCGGCTTCCCGCTGCAGCGCAGCGCCCCGGCGCGCCCGGGGCGGGACGCTTTGGCTCGATCCCAGGGAGTGCCGGAGCCCTTTCGCTGGATCGTAGAGGTCGGCGGTTACCGGAGGCCGGTGATCGAAGGCGTGTGGCGGGCGCTGCCGGGCGCAGGTCCCGCCCGCACGTGGCGGAGACTCCGGGGGAGCGAGCGGACCGTAGCCCTGCGGCCCATTCCGGTGCGTTCGGCCCGCAACCAGGCCAGCCGCCTCGTGTTCGGCAACCCCATCGGCAACAGGGCTGTGCCGGCAAGGGAGACCGAGGGGAGCTCTTCCGATTAAGCCGACGGGAGCGGTGTGTCCCTTCCGTTCGGTGTTGCAGGAAAACAAGTCTTGAAAGCAGTGCGGCCCGCGCATTCTACGCGGGCCGCCATACAATTACAGTGAGAAAACCAGAAACAAACTGGTGAACAACCGGCTGAGCGGCGCCGTTACACCGCTCGCTGCACCTTGCCGCTCTTCAGGCACTTGGTGCAGACGTACGCGCGCCGGACGGAGCCATTGACCACGATGCGGACCTTCTGCAAGTTAGGCAGGAAAACCCGGCGCGTCTTCCGGTTGGAGTGGCTGACGTTGTTGCCGGTCTGGGTGCGCTTCTCGCAAACGATGCATGCCCTGGCCATCGGATTTCCTCCTTCGTGCGAAACCTGATATAGTGTAGCATACGGCAAAAATGCGGGCAAGCAGGAAAGCCTGCGCAGGAAACGAATCTTTGTCCGGTGATGTCAAGCAGGGTGGAGTGATCATGGCGCAACAGCAGGATACGGGGCTTGGCAAGATCCAGATCGCGGACGAGGTGATCGCCACCATCGCGGGTGTTGCGGCCACCGAGAGCTACGGCCTTG
>PKQR01000085.1 GCA_017578085.1 Bacillota bacterium | reverse complement strand
TCCTGAGCGCGTTTCTCAGCGCGTCCAGCACTCAGATCACCTCGACCGTGCCCCCGGCAGCCACAATCTTCGCCGCCGCGGCCTTGCTGAAGGCGTGGGCGCGGACCGTCAGCGGGCGCGTCAGCTCCCCGTCACCCAACACCTTGATGCCGTCCTTCACGCTCCGAACCACGCGATTTTCCAACAACAGCTCCGGCGTTACCACGGTCCCAGGCTCAAACCGGTTCAGGGCCTCCAGGTTGACGATGGCCAGCTCCCGGCGGAACGGCGCGTTGCTGAAACCGCGCTTGGGCAGCCGGCGCACCAGCGGCGTCTGCCCGCCTTCGAAGGCAGGTCCCTTAGCCCCGCCCGAGCGAGCCTTCTGCCCTTTGGTGCCCCGGCCGGCGGTCCTCCCCCTACCGGAACCGATTCCCCGGCCGACCCGCTTGGAGTCCCGGCGCGCGCCCGGGGCTGGACGCAATTCGTGCAGCTTCATCTCACACTTCCTCCACTTCAACCAGGTGGCGGACCTTATACACCATCCCGCGCACCGTCGGGGTGTCCTCTTTCACCACCGTGTGGTTGAGCCGGCGCAACCCCAGCGCGCGCAGCGTATCCCTTTGGTCCTGCGCGTAGCCGATGGCGCTCTTCTTCCATGTGATCTTCAACTGCCCGGGCATGGCGAGCCCTCCTAACCGAGAATCTCCTCGACGGACTTACCCCGCAGCGCGGCCACTTGCTCCGCCGTGCGCAGCTGCGAGAGGCCCTTGAGCGTCGCCCGCACCACGTTGATGGGGTTGTTGGACCCGAGCGACTTGCTGAGCACGTTCTTCACGCCCGCCAGCTCCAGCACCGCCCGCACCGGGCCGCCGGCGATGACACCGGTGCCCGGCGAAGCCGGCTTCAGAAACACGTGGGCGCCGCTGAACTTGGCGCTCACCTCGTGGGGCAAGGTGCCTGCGCCGACGATGGGCACCGTCTGCAGCTCCCTCTTCGCCTTCTCGGTCCCTTTGCGGATCGCTTCCGAGACCTCGCGGGCCTTGCCCACGCCGGCCCCGACGCGACCAGCTCCGTCGCCAACGACCACCAGCGCCGCGAACCGGCGGATACGGCCGCCCTTCACCGTCTTGGAAACGGGGTTGATCCAGACGACCCGCTCCTCCAGCTCAGGCTGGTTGTCGCGCTTTGTCCGTTCACTACGCATGGGCCTCCACCTCCCCTGTCAAAACTCGAGCCCCGCCTCGCGGGCGCCTTCCGCCAGGGCGCTGACCCGGCCGTGGTAGCGATTGCCGCCCCGGTCAAACACCACTTTTGTGATCCCCTTGCTCAGGGCGCGCTGGCCGATCAGGCGCCCAACCTCACGGGCGGCTTCTACGGTGCCCGTCTTCTCCAAGCGCCCCCGCAGCTCGGGATCGAGGGTGGAGGCGGCCACGAGCGTGTGGCCCCGCGTATCGTCGATGATCTGTGCGTACATATGCTTCAAACTGCGATAAACCGACAAGCGGGGGCGCTCCGGCGTCCCCCGAATCTTACGGCGCAGGCGCATATGGCGCCGCTTGCGCCCCTCAACGCGCGTCAGCCTGGCCACGTGCCGATCCCTCCAGCATTACTTCTTGCCCTTGCCGGCCGACTTGCCGCCGCCGACCTTACCGGCCTTGCCGGCCTTGCGGCGCACGTGCTCGCCCTCGTACCGGATGCCCTTGCCCAGGTACGGCTCGACCGGGCGGACGCGGCGGATGCGGGCTGCGATCTCGCCCACCAGTTCCTTGTCCACGCCGCGAACGGTGATCTGGGTGGGCGACGGAACCTCAAACTGGATGCCCGGAGGCGGCTCGAACTCCACCGGATGGGAGTAGCCCATCGCCAGCACCAGCTTGTTGCCTTGCTTGCTGGCCCGGTAGCCGACGCCGTTGATCTCCAGCCGCTTCTCGTATCCCTCGGTCACACCCTTGACCATGTTGGCCACCAGGGTGCGCGTGAGGCCGTGCAATGCCCGGTGCTCGGGTTCGTCGGAAGCACGGGTGACGATGACCCGGCCGTTGTCCACCGTCACCTGCACCGCCTCATGCAGCGTCCGGGACAGCTCGCCCTTGGGTCCCTTCACCCGCACCGTATTGCCTTCCAGCCGCACCTCAACCCCTGCCGGGATCGGGATCGGCTGCCTCCCGATGCGTGACACAACCGTTACCTCCCTCGCGCCGCTACCAGACGTAGCAAATCACTTCGCCGCCCACACCGAGCTTCCGGGCTTCCTTGTCGGTCATAATACCCCGGGACGTGGACAGCACCGCCACGCCGAGCCCTCCAAGCACGCGCGGGATCTCGTCCCGGCGGGCGTACACGCGGCGGCCGGGCTTGCTGATACGCTTGAGCCCGGAGATGACCCGCTGCTTGTTGGCCCCGTACTTCAGATAAATCCGCACGATGCCCTGCTTCCCGTCGTCGATGACGCGGTAGTCGCGGATGAAGCCCTCCTGCTTGAGGATGCGGGCCAGCTCCTTCTTGAGGTTGGACGCGGGAATGTCCACCGACTCATGATACACCATATTGGCGTTGCGGATCCGCGTCAGCATATCCGCAATCGGGTCGGTCATCACCATGTTCCTTCCACCCCTTTCCCCTTACCAACTGGCCTTGACCACGCCAGGGATCTGTCCGCGGTGGGCCAGGGTACGGAAGCACACGCGGCACATGGCAAACCGCCGCATGTACCCGCGGGGGCGGCCGCAGATGCGGCAGCGGTTGACCTTGCGGGTGCTGTACTTGGGCGGCCGCTTCGCCTTGGCAATCATCGACTTCTTCGCCATGGTTTCACCTCTCTCATGCCGCCCGGAAGGGCATCCCCAGTTCCGACAGCAGGGCGTAAGCTTCTTCGTCAGTCTTGGCCGTGGTCACGATGGTCACGTCTAGGCCCCGGATCTTGTCTACCTTGTCGTACTTGATCTCCGGGAAGATCAGCTGCTCCCGCAGTCCCAGGCTGTAGTTGCCTCGCCCGTCGAATCCCTTGGGCGACACGCCCCGGAAGTCCCGGATGCGGGGCAGGGCGACGTTGATCAGTTTGTCAAGAAAGTCGTACATCCGCTGCCCGCGCAAGGTCACCTTGCATCCGATGGGCATCCCGGCTCGGATCTTGAACGCGGCGATGGACTTCTTGGCCCGAGTCACGGCCGGCTTCTGTCCGGTGATGGCCATAAGATCCGCCATCGCGCTGTCCAGCGCCTTCGGATCCTGGGCCGCCTCGCCGACGCCCATGTTGAGCACGATTTTTTCAACCTTGGGCACTTCCATCACGCTCCGATAGCCAAACCGCTCCCGGAGCGCAGGAACAACTTCCTTAAGGTACTTTTCCTTGAGCCGCGACACTCCCGCCCCTCCTTTCCCTTGCGCTAGTCAACGGTCTTGCCACAGCGGACACATACGCGCACAGGACCCTTCTCGGTGCGGTTCCGCCGCATGCGCGACGGCCGCTTGCAGTGGGGGCAGACCAGCATCACATTGCTGGCCGAGATGGGCCCCGGCCGCTCGACCACACCGCCCTGGGGGTTGGTGCGCGTCGGGCGCATGTGCCGCTTCTGGATGTTGACGCCTTCCACGACAACCCGGTTCTCGCGGGGCCGCGCTTCGAGCACCCTGCCGGTCTTGCCCTTGTCGTCGCCGCGGATGACCATCACCAGGTCATCCTTTTTCACATGCATTTTGACCGGTTTCGCCAGCACCTTGCGAGCCATCTCGTGTCCTCCCCTACAGCACTTCCGGAGCCAGGGACACGATCCGCATAAAATCCCGCTCCCTCAGTTCCCGGGCCACCGGCCCGAAGATGCGCGTCCCGCGCGGGTTGCCCTGCTCGTTGATGATGACGGCAGCGTTCTCATCAAACCGGATCGTGGAGCCGTCGGGCCGCCGCACCGGCTTGGTGGTGCGCACCACCACCGCCTTCACGACGTCGCCCTTCTTGACCACGCCGCCGGGCGTGGCCTCTTTGACCGACGCCACGATCACATCGCCGACCCGCGCGTAGCGGCGGCCGCTGCCGCCCAGCACGCGAATGCACAGCAGCTCTTTGGCGCCGGTGTTGTCCGCCACCTTGAGCCTCGACTCCTGCTGAATCACTGCAGTCGGCCTCCCTTATTGAGCCCGGCGGATGATCTCAACGACGCGCCAGCGCTTCTCCTTGCTCAGGGGACGCGTCTCCATGATCCGGACCACGTCCCCGGTACGGCACAAGTTCTCCTCGTCGTGGGCCTTATACTTCTTGGTGCGGCGCATAGTGCGCTTGTACTTCGGGTGGATCACCACGCGCTCGACGGCGACCACCACGGTTTTATCCATCTTGTCGGAGACGACCGTTCCGACCCGGGTCTTGCGCACGCCCCGCTTGGTTTCCGTCACCGACAATCCCTCCTCGTCACGCCGCGGACGCCTAGCGGCGGATGTTCAGCTCCCGCTCCCGCCGGATGGTGTGGATACGGGCGATATCCTTGCGCACCGCCCGCACCCGCATCGGGTTGTCGAGCTGCCCCGTGGCCAGCTGGAAGCGGAGGTTAAACAACTCCTCCTTCAGCTCGGCCAGCTTGCGGTCCAGTTCCTCGTCGCTCAACTCCCGCACTTCATCCGCCTTCATGTCGCTTCACCACCCGCGACGCGCGCGCGCTCGATGATTTTCGTTCCCACCGGCAGTTTGTGAGACGCCAGCCGAAGGGCCTCCTTGGCCACTTCCGGCGCTACACCGCCGACCTCAAACATCACGCGGCCGGGCTTGACGACCGCGACCCAGAACTCCGGCGACCCCTTGCCGCCGCCCATGCGCACCTCGGCCGGCTTCTTGGTCACCGGCTTGTGCGGAAAGATGGTAATCCAAACCCTCCCGCCGCGCCGCATATGGCGGGTGATGGCAACACGCGCCGCCTCGATCTGGTTGCTGGTGATCCAGCCCGCCTCCGTCGCCTGCAGCCCGAACTCACCGTACTGGACGGTGTTGCCGCGGTGGGCGACGCCCCGGCGCCGGCCGCGGAACTGTTTACGGTACTTGACTTTGCGTGGAACCAGCACCGCTTACTCGCCTCCCTGTGGCACAGCCGCCAGGGCCTTGCGCTCCGGCAGCACTTCGCCCTTGTAGATCCACACCTTGACGCCGATGCGCCCGTAGGTGGTGCCGGCCTCCGCGAACCCGTAGTCTATATCGGCCCGCAGCGTCTGCAAGGGGATCGAGCCCTCCGGGGCCCACTCGGTACGGGCGATCTCCGCCCCCGCAATCCGGCCGGAGATCATCACCTTGATGCCCTTGGCGCCCAAGCGCATGGCCCGCTGCATGGCCTGCTTCATGGCCCGGCGGAACGACACCCGGCGCTCCAGCTGGTACGCGATGTTCTCCGCCACCAGTTGCGCGTCAAGCTCAGGCACCTTGATCTCCACGATGTTGATCTGGATTTGCTTGCCCGTCTCCTGCTCCAGATCCTTGCGGAGCCGCTCCACCTCAGCCCCGCCCTTGCCGATGATCATCCCCGGCCGCGCCGCGTGGATGGTCACCTTGACCCGGTTGGCCGCCCGCTCGATCTCAATGCGGGAAACGCCTGCAGTAAAGAAGCGCTCCTTGATGTGCTTCCGGATGCGCAGGTCCTCATGCAGCAGATCCGCGTACTCCTTCTTGTTGGCGTACCAGCGGCTCTGCCAATCCTTGATGATTCCCAGCCGCAACCCGTAGGGGTGTACTTTCTGCCCCAAAGTCGATTCCTCCTTACTGGCGCTCCCGCAGGATGACCGTGATGTGGCTCATCCGCTTCTGATAGCGGTCCGCGCGGCCCCGGGCCCTGGGCATGATTCGCTTCAGCGACGGGCCCTCGTCCACGTACGCGGAGGCGACCACCAGCTGATCCACGTTCATGTCGTGGTTGTTCTCGGCATTGGCGGCCGCGGACTTGACCACCTTCTCTACCACCCGTGCGGCCCGCTTGGGCGTAAAACGCAGCACGGCCAAGGCCTCCTTGACCGGCCGGCCCTTAATCAGCCGTGTCACCTGCCGTGCTTTACGGGGCGAGATACGCACGTAACGGGCAACCGCCCTCGCCTCCATCGTCCTTCCCTCCTGCCGGCCTTACCGGACTCGCGTCGTGCGCTCGGTGCTGCCGGCGTGGCCGCGAAACGTCCGGGTAGGCACGAACTCTCCGAGCTTATGGCCCACCATTTCCTCGGTAATGTAGATGGGCACATGGCGCCGCCCATCGTGCACCGCGATGGTGTGCCCGACGAACTCGGGGAAAATGGTCGAGTCGCGGGACCACGTCTTGATGACCCGCTTCTCCCCGGTTTCGTTCATCTCCCGAATCTTCTTCAGCAGACTCGGATGGGCGTACGGCCCCTTCTTGCTTGACCTGCCCATGGCCAACCTCCTTCCACGCCGGCCTACTTGCGCCGCCGCACGATAAGGGCGTCAGACGGCTTGTGCTTCTTGCGGGTGCGCGCCCCCAGGGTGGGCTTGCCCCAGGGCGTCACCGGTCCCGGCTTGCCGATGGGAGCCTTGCCTTCACCGCCGCCATGCGGGTGGTCCACCGGGTTCATGGACGCGCCGCGGTTGTGCGGCCGCCGGCCCAGCCAGCGGCTGCGCCCGGCCTTGCCCAAAACGATGTTCTCATGGTCCGGGTTGCCCACCTGGCCGATCGTGGCCCGGCACTCCACCAGCACCTTGCGGAATTCGCCCGAAGGCAGCCGCAAGGTCGCGTACCGCCCCTCACGGGCCATGAGCTGGGCCGCCGTGCCGGCCGCGCGCACCAGCTGAGCCCCCTTGCCGGGTTTCAGCTCAATCGCATGCACCAGCGTCCCGACCGGGATGTGGCTCAGCGGCAAGGCGTTGCCGGGCCGGATGTCCGCATTGGGCCCGGACTCCACCTTGTCGCCCACCTTGAGGCCCAGGGGCGCCAGGATGTAGCGCTTCTCGCCGTCGGCATAGTGCAGCAGCGCAATGCGGGCCGACCGGTTGGGATCGTACTCGATGGCTGCCACCGTTGCCGGCACGCCGTCCTTGTCCCGCTTGAAGTCAATAATGCGGTACAGCCGCTTATGGCCGCCGCCCCGGAACCGGGCCGTGATGCGGCCTTGCGAGTTGCGCCCGCCGGTTTTGTGCAGCGGCTCGACCAGCGATCGCTCGGGCTCCGTCTTGGTGATCTCCGAGAAGTCCGCCACCGTCATGCCGCGACGACCCGGCGAGGTCGGCTTGTACTTCTTGATCCCCATAACCGCGTTACCTCCTCACCATCAGAGCCCCTCAAAAATGGGGATCCGCTGGCCCTCCTGCAAAGTTACGATGGCCTTCTTCCGGTCGGGCGTACGGCCGATCCACCGGCCCTGGCGGCGTAGCTTGCCCCGCATGCGGATGGTGTTGACCTTGACCACCTTGACATTGAAGATGGCCTCCACCGCCCGCTTGATCTGCGTCTTATTGGCCGACCGGTCCACCTCAAAAACGTACTTGCCCTGCTGCATGAGTTCCGTGGCCTTTTCCGTGACCAGCGGTCGCTTAATCACATCGCGCGGATCCATTACCCCAAAGCCTCCTCCAGTTTGGCCACGGCAGCCCGGGTGATGACGAGCCGATCGTGGGCCAGCACCTGGTACACGTTGATGTCCTCGGCCTGGGCCGTTTCCGCACCGGGCAGGTTGCGGGCGGACAGCTCCACGTTGGGGTTCCGCTCCGCCAGCACGATCAAGGGCTTCCGGTCAGCCGACAGGCGCTTGAGCACCCCGGCCATCTCCTTGGTCTTGGGTTCGGGCAGCTGCAGATCGTCCAGCACGATCAGCGCGCCTTCCCGCACCTTGGCCGACAGCGCGGACCGCAGCGCAGCCCGCCGCGCCTTCTTTGGCATCCCCAGCCGGTAATCCCGGGGCTTCGGGCCAAACACGACGCCGCCGCCGACCCAGATGGGCGAGCGGATGCTACCGTGCCGCGCCCGGCCGAGGCCCTTTTGCCGCCACGGCTTGCGGCCGCCGCCCCTGACCTCGCCGCGTGTCTTGGTCGACGCGGTGCCCTGGCGCTGGTTGGCCAGGTACGTGACAACGGCCTGGTGCAGCAAAGCCTCGTTGACCTCGGCACCAAAGACGGTCTCCGACAGCTCGATCTCGCCGACGGGCTGGCCCTGCTGGTTATAAACCGAAACCTTTGGCATCGTTACGTCGCCTCCAAACCCCATCGGTCACGACTTGTGCTTCACCGTTTCCCGGATCAGCACCAGGCTGCCCCGGGGACCCGGTACCGAGCCGCGCACCAGGATCAGGTTGCGGTCCGCGTCCACCCGCACCACCTTAAGCCCCTGGATGGTGCGACGCTCGCCGCCCATGCGGCCAGGCATGCGGCGGCCAGGGATGACCCGCTGCGGTCCCTGAGGACCCAGGGAGCCGACTCGCCGGTGGTACATGGAGCCGTGCGACATGGGACCGCGATTAAAGTTGTGCCGCTTGATCGTGCCCGCGAAGCCCTTGCCCTTGGTCACGCCGATGACGTCCACGTACTCGCCGGCGCTGAACACGTCGGCCTTGATCTCGCTGCCAACCTCCAAGTTGGCAAACTCTTCGCCCTCGCGCACCCGCACTTCCCGCAAGTAGCGGACCGGCTTCACGCCTGCCGCTTTGAAATGGCCCCTCATGGGCTTGTTGACTCGCTTCTCCGGCACCTCGCCAAAACCCAGCTGCAGGGCCGTGTAGCCGTCCCGTTCGACGGTGCGCTTTTGCACAACGACACACGGGCCGGCCTCGATGACCGTTACCGGCACCGCATGCCCGGATTCGTCAAAGATCTGCGTCATGCCAATCTTCTTGCCGAGAATGCCCTTGGGCATCCCGTTGCACCTCCCTTGCCCAGACTTGCCCCCACGGCGGGGGTGGCTGCTGATCAGCTGCTCCAGCCCAAACTGTTACAGCTTGATCTCGATATCCACCCCGGCGGGCAGGTCCAGGCGCATCAGGGCGTCCACCGTCTTGGGCGTCGGCTCCAAGATGTCGATGAGCCGCTTGTGGGTGCGCATCTCGAACTGCTCACGCGAATCCTTGTGGATGTGAGGCGAGCGCAGCACCGTGAACACGTGCCGCTCGGTCGGCAGCGGCACCGGCCCGGAGACCAGCGCCCCGGTGCGCTTGGCGGTTTCGACGATGCGCTCCGCCGAGCTGTCCAGCAGCTTGTGGTCAAAGGCCTTCAACTTAATCCTGATCTTCTGCTTCATTACGTCCAGCTTGCCTCCTCTTGCCGCTCAAGGCGGCGGGGCCTGCCGCGGAAATTCCCCCGGGCGGCCGGAGCAGGCGCCCGAGCAACCTCCCGCCTCATCGGCCCGTTGATGGCCAGGCCTGACTGTCCGCAGGCCCGGCCTGTAATCCTTAGGCCAGGATCTTGGTCACGACGCCGGCGCCGACGGTGCGGCCGCCCTCGCGAATCGCGAACCGCAGCCCTTCCTCAAGCGCAACCGGCGTAATCAACTCCACCGTCATCTGCACGTTGTCGCCGGGCATGACCATTTCCATCCCCTGCGGCAACTGCACCGTCCCCGTCACGTCCGTCGTCC
>PKQR01000084.1 GCA_017578085.1 Bacillota bacterium | reverse complement strand
GCCCGCCGGTGGCTGGCCGGCAACCTGTGCCGCTGCACGGGCTACGACAAGATCATCCGGGCCGTCCTGGACGCCGCCGCCCGTATCCAGGCCGGCGCGAGCACGGACGCTCCACCGCTCGGCAATAACGCCGCGGCGCGGGCGGGCAGCGCCGCGCCGCCGGCCAGCACCCAGCCCGCGGCCAGCAAGGAGGTGCGCCCGGCATGAACGCCGCTGAAAAGCACGGGCATGAATACCGCGTCATCGGCACGCGGCCCATCCGGCACGACGGCATCGAGAAGGTGACCGGCCGGGCCCAGTTCGGCGCCGACGTGCGCCTGCCGGGCATGCTCTACGGCCAAGTGGTGCGCAGCCCCTACCCCCATGCCAGGATCAAGTCAATTGATATCAGCCGCGCCCTGGCGCACCCGGCGGTGCGCGCCGTCATCACCGGGGCGGACATGCCGTCTCTGGACACCGACGCCGTGGCGGAGTTGGGCGAAGGGGCGATTGAGCTCAAATACGCCAGCCAGTTGATCATGGCCCGGGACAAGGTGGTGTTCCAGGGCCAGCCCGTGGCCGCCGTGGCTGCGACGACGCTGCAGGCCGCCCGGGAGGCGGCGCGCCTCATTGAAGTGGAGTATGATCCCCTGCCGGTGGTGGAGGACCCCCTAGCCGCCATGGACCCCGGCGCCCCGCTCATCCACGACGACCTGTACACCGTCATCCCAGGCGGGGGCAAAGCCGATAAGCCCAGCAACATCGCCAAGCACCTCCAGTACGAGCGCGGCGATGTGGAAGCCGGCTTCGCCGAAGCCGATGTGGTCATCGAGCGGGAGTTCCGCACCGCCATGGTGCATCAGGGCTACATCGAACCGCAAAACGCCACCGCTTCCTGGGAACCCGACGGGCGCCTGACGGTTTGGACCAGCACACAGGGAGCCTTTTCCGCCCGGGAGCAGCTGGCGGAGCTGCTGCAGATCCCCGCGGGCCGCATCCGGGTCATCCCCATGGAGGTCGGCGGCGGTTTCGGCGGCAAGATCCAGGTGTATCTTGAGCCCATTGCGGCGCTGCTCTCCCGCAAGGCGGGCCGGCCGGTGAAGATGTGGATGTCGCGCACTGAGGTGTTCACCGGCACGGGGCCTGGCTCGGGAACGTACATCCGCTGCAAGCTGGGCGCCAAGCGCAGCGGCGAGCTGGTCGCCGCCGAGCTCTACATGGTCTACGACGCCGGCGCCTTCCCTGGCTCACCCGTGGGGTCCGGGGCGGTGACGGCCCTCTCGCCCTACCGGATTCCCAACTTCCGTGTGGACGGCTATGACGTGGTCACCAACAAGCCGCGGGTCCAACCGTACCGGGCTCCGGGCGCGCCGCAGGCTGCCTTTGCCGTGGAAACCGTCATCGATGAGATCGCGGCGGCCATCGGGATGGATCCGGTGGAGCTGCGGCTCAAAAACGCCGCCTCCGAAGGCGACCGGCTGGTGCACGGGGCGCCCTTCAACCGCATCGGTTTCCGGGAAGTGCTGGAGGCGGTGCGCGACCACCCGCACTACCGGGCGCCGCTCCCGCCGAAAACCGGGACGTACGCCGTGGGCCGGGGCGTGGCGGCGGGTTTCTGGGTCGGCGCCAGCCTGACCTCGACGGTGCAGTTGACGTTTAACCCCGACGGCACCGTCAACCTGATCACGGGTTCGGTGGACTTGAGCGGCAGCCGGGCTTCGCTGGCCATGATCGTCGCCGAGGAACTGGGGCTTGAGCCCCATGAGGTCAAGCCCATCGTCGCCGACACCGACACGGTCGGGTACACGGACGTCACCGGGGGGAGCCGCACCACCTACGCCACGGGCACGGCCTGCTGGCGGGCGTGCCAGGACGCGATCGCGCAGCTCAAGCTGCGGGCGGCGCAGATGCTGGAAGCCGACCCGGATGCGGTCACTTTCGGCGGCGGCGAGTTTTGGCTGTGGGAAGAGCCCCAGCACCGCATCAGCCTAAAGGAAGTCGTCGCCAACCTGCAGAAGACCGGCGGGCCCATCGTCGCCAAAGGCATTGTCCACAAGCTCAAGATGGCCCCCGCCTTCGGCGCCCACATCGTCGACGTGGGGGTCGACCTGGAAACCGGCAAGGTGGACATCCTGCGCTACACGGCGGTCCAGGACGTGGGGAAGGCCATCCACCCGACGGCGGTCGAAGGCCAGCTGCAGGGCGGCGCGGCGCAAGGGATCGGCTGGGCGCTCTTTGAGGAATACGTGTTTGACCGGGGCGTCATGCGCAACCCCAACTTCTTGGATTACCGCCTGCCGACGGCGCTGGACCTGCCCATGATCGACACGGTGCTGGTGGAGGTGCCCGCTTCCGACGGCCCCTACGGCGTGCGCGGCGTGGGCGAGACGCCCATCGTGCCGCCCATCGCCGCGGTGGCCAACGCCATCGCCCGGGCCACCGGGGTGCGGATCCGCGAGCTGCCCATGTCGCCGGAGCGGGTGTGGCGGGCACTCACGGCGGCGGCCCCAGCCGCACAGGCAGGTTGAACGGCCATGCCCAAGGTTTGGGTGCCCAGCCCCATGCGGGACGTCACCGGCGGGCAGCACACCCTAGAGGTCCCGGGCAGGACGGTGCGGGAGGTGCTGGCCAACCTCGTTCTCCGCTACCCCGAGGCCCGGGAGCGGCTGCTGCGGGAGGACGGGAAGCTCCTGCCCCATTTGGTCCTCTTGGCCGGCGACGTGCAGGTCGACAACTGGGACATGCCCCTTGAGCCCGACAGCGAGCTGGTCATCACCGCGGCTCTAGGGGGCGGAGGTCGTCCGGTTGGTCGATATCCCGCAGTTCGGCCGGATCCACCCCAATGACGCGCACCCGGTCGCCGGCAGCCAACAGCACGGCGCGCGCGCCGCGATCGCCGCTGAGCGCCAGCACCTGTGACCAGAGATCCCGCCGCAGCACGCACGGCGGCCCCGGGAGCCCCGGACCGTAGAAAGCCGCTGCTGCCAAGGCGCCGGGCTCAAAGGCTAGCTCCACCAGCCGCCGCAGCGTCTCCGGCCGGACGAAGGGCTGGTCGGCGAGCAGCACGGCGAGGGCGGCGCCCCCTTCTTCCCCTCCACCCGCCGCGGCCGCTTCCGCAGCCGCCCGCACACCGGCCCGCAGGGACTCGGCCTGACCGGACGCGAAGCGGGGGTTGTACACGCAGCGGACGGTGGCGGGCATGCCGGCCAGCGCCGCTGCGACCGCGTGTGCGCCGTAGCCGGTCACGACCCACACGGGTGCAAGATCCGCCTCCAGGCACGTCCGGACCACGCGGCGCACCATCGGCTCGCCGTCCACGGGCAGCACCTGCTTAAGGACGCCCATGCGGGTCGCCATACCGGCGGCCAGCACCACGGCCGCTACGGCCCGTTCCTCCCCCGGCCCGCGATTGCCCGCACCGTACGCCACAGTCTCGGCCCCCCTCCACGTCGCTGCCCTTTTCGTGCACCGGCTTCGCTGCGCCCTGGGCGCAGACCTTCCCTGCAGCCTTGGCGGGTCCATCCTGGCGCCCGCCCCGCCGGCTCCCCGCCAAACCTTGCCGCGATTTGGCCGTGTCTCCAAGGGCCTCCCGGAAAGGCCTACGGGGCACCGGTTGTCGAATGCTGATCGCGCCGGCTCACCGCGCGGCGGGGACACGGTTTCACCCGGCGCGGTATGGGCGGCGACGTGCGAAAGGACGACGGCCCATGTCCCGCAGGCAGCCCAGGGTACCCCACGTGTTTCGCGGGTGCGTGCTGGACGAGTTTCAAATCCAAGCGGCCATCGCCATCCAGCAGGAGATGTCCACCCTCGTCAGCGCGCCGACGGGCACGGGCAAGAGCCTGATTGCCGACTACCTGGTGGACGCCATGCTCCACCAGGGGCGGCGGGTGATCTACACGGCCCCCATCAAGGCGCTGGTGAACCAGAAGTACCGGGAGTTCCGGGAGCTTTACGGCGGCGCGAAGGTCGGCATCCTGACGGGGGATCTCTCCCTCAACCCGGCTGCCCCCGTGGTCGTGATGACGACGGAAGTGCTGCGCAACCGGCTCCTGAACGCGGCCGGCGGCCGCTGGTATCAGCCTGGCAGCGGGGCCTGGAGTGCGGACGACACTGGGGAGGCGCTGACCGGGGCTTGGCCGCAGCCGGACGAAACCCGCGGCGCAAGTACCGACGTCGACTGGGTGATCTTTGACGAGTTTCACTACATCGACCACCCCCAGCGGGGAACCGTCTGGGAAGAGGCGATGCTCCTCTTGCCGCCCGGATGCCGCATCCTCGGGCTGTCGGCCACGGTGCCCAACATCGGGGAAATCGCAGCGTGGCTGGAGTCGGTCCTGGGCGAGCCCGTCGCCACCGTCGTCCACACCGAGCGGGCAGTGCCCCTGCGCCACCGCTACTTCACCGCCGCGGGGCAGCTGGTCGATTACGGCACCCTGTGGCAACACCTGACGGGGCACGACCTCAAGGCCGGCACCCTCTCGGTCGACGAAGCCCCCCTCCTGCGGCAAGCCCCCTTGCCTAGGGAAAGCCGCTCAGGCCTGCGGCGCGACGCGGTTCATATGGAGCTGGTCGCCCTCCTGCAGCGGGAGGGGCTGTTTCCCGCCATCTACTTTGTCCTCAGCCGCCGCGAGGCCGAGCGGATGGCCCGGGAACTGGCGCGCCGGCGCGGGTTTCTCAAGCCCCACGAGCGCGAAGCGGTGCGGGTGACCGTGCGCCACATCCTGCACCAGGTGGGCCTGCCTCCGAGCGCCGTTCCGGGCCTGGACGACATGGTGGAGCTGTGGTCCCGGGGGATCGGCGTGCACCACGCGGGGCTCTTGCCCATCGTCAAGCACATCGTCGAGCACCTCCTGGAGCGCCGCATCCTGCGCCTCGTCTACGCCACGGAAACCTTCGCCGTCGGCGTCAACATGCCCGTGCGCACCGTCTGCTTCGACAGCCTGGAGAAATTCGACGGCCAGCAGTACCGGCTCTTGACCCAGCAGGAGTACATGCAGATGGCGGGGAGAGCGGGCCGGCGGGGCCTGGACCGGGAGGGCACCGTCATTTGCCTTGCGGACCCTGACACCTTCCTCAAGGCGGGCCTCCGGGACTGGGAAACCGAGGCGCTCGAGCCGCTCACCAGCCGCTTCACCTTGTCCTACACCACGGTGCTCAACCTCCTTGGCCGCTGGGTTGGCCTGCCGTCCGACGGTGAAACCGGCAACGCCGGTGCGGCGGGTCCCGGCGGCACCGGCCTACCGCGTCCGTCCTGGCCGGTCGTCCCCGGACCGGTCCAAAGGTGGCTGGGCCGCTCGCTCAAATGCTTCCAGGCCGCCGACCGCGCGCTTGCCGCTGCGGCGCTGGCCGAGGAGTTTGCGGAGCGCGCCTCTGTTCTGGCGAAACTCGGTTATCTGGAAGACGGCAAGCTCACCGCCAAGGGTGCGTTTTGCCGCCGCATATGGGTCAAGGAGCTGCTCGTTACCGAGCTGGCCTTTGACGGCACCCTGGCGAGCCTCGCGCCCGATGCCCTGGCGGGTTGGGCGGCGGCGGTCGTCTGGGAACCGCGGCCGCAGGACGCCTCCCTGCCCCGGTCCGCTCCCGGCTGGCTGGCCGCCGCGCAGCTGGCGGCCGACCGCATCGTGCGCCAGGCGGGTCCGCCTGCCCGGGCGGGCCTCCGCGTCGAGGCGCGCATCGCACCCGTGGTCCAGCGGTGGGCCGCGGGCGAGGACTGGCAGGAAGTGCTGCGCGGCTACCCGCTGGAACCCGGCGACTTCGTCGCCCTCTGCCGGCAGGCCGTGGACCTGCTGCGGCAGGTGGCCGCGGCGGCCGCCACCGCCTTGAGCGCCCCGGAGGCACGCGCGCCGGAATCCCTTTTTGCCTTGCGCGAGACCGCCTACCAGGCCGTCGCCGCCGTCGAGCGGGACATCGTTCGCGCCTCCCGCCTGTTCTAGCGCTTCTAGCGCTGCGTTCCCTTTTCCACGGCCGCTGGCCACGAGCCCGCCCGGCGCTCGCCATCGGCCTGGGCCGCCGCCCTTGACGTTCGAAATCTGGCGGGCGTATAATGTTTCCAGTCTCGCGACAATTTGGGTGAATATGTCTCGAGTATACTCTTATTGCTTGTAGTGCTAATAACAGACTCAATAGACAGTTGCCGGCAACTCGGTGGACGATTTTCTAGACGGGGGGCTTTCCGTTGGTAGAACTGGTGCAGCGGACCACCGCAACGATCGCCACACGAGGTCGCAGCCTGCTGAACCGGGACCGGGTGCTGGGCCCCCTGATGTTAAGCCCAGCCGTCCTCTACATCATCCTCCTGGTCGGGTTTCCCTTCGTATTTGCCATCTACTTGAGCTTGACCGACGCCACCGTGGGCAGGCCGGTGGGCGAGTTCGTCGGGCTGGAAAACTTCCGGCAAATCATCCAGACCCGTTCCTTCCGCACCGCCCTCAGGAACACGTTCATCTTCACCTTTGTTTCCCAGACCATCATCCTCATCCTGGCCAACATCTTGTCCTTGGCCCTGCAGCGGGACTTCCGCGGCAAGGGCCTGGTCATGTTCCTCATCCTGCTGCCGTGGGTGGCGCCGGTGTCGTTGACCACCATCGCGTGGCTGTGGATGTTCCACTCCCGCTTCAGCCTGATCGACTGGTTTCTTAACAAGCTGAACTTGATCGAGGGAAACCTGTTCTGGCTAGGCAGGCCGGACTTGGCCATGATCGCCATCATCGTCGTGCACGTGTGGCGCATGTTCCCCTTTGCCACCGTGATCCTCATGGCCGGCCACAGCGCCCTGCCCCGGGACGTGCTGGAAAGCGCCATGGTGGACGGAGCCGGCTTCTGGCGCATTTTCTTTCAGATCAGACTGCCGCTGCTTTTGCCCATCATGAGCGTGGCGGTGCTCTTCAGCACCGTTTTCACCTTCTCGGACATGACGGTTGTCTACGTGCTGACGCGGGGCGGGCCTTTTGACACGACGCACGTGCTCTCCAGCGCCGCGTACTTGCGCGGCATCTTCGGCGGCAACCTGAGCGTCGGGGCTGCCACTTCCCTCTTCCTCTTCCCGGTGCTCTTAATTGCAGCCATTCTCATCTTGCGCATCGCTCGTCGTACGGAGGTGACGTAAAGTGGCGGCGTCCACTGGCGCCCTGCTGCGCAAGGCTGGCCTGCGCACGGGCCATGCGGCCCTATTGTCGGCCTTCGTCGTCTTCACCGCCCTGCCGTTTGCGTGGATGCTCATCACGGCTTTCAAGCGCGACAGCGATTTGTACAACCCCAACAACAATCCCCTCTGGTTCAACGAGCCCCCGACCCTCGCCCACTGGGACTATGTGCTGAACCGCACGCCGTTCGTGCAGTGGCTGACCAACACTGCCCTCGTCGGCTTGGCGGTGATCGTGATTACCCTCCTGCTGGCGGTTCCCGCCGCCTACGCGCTTTCCCGCCTGCTGGGCAGCTGGGGCGAGCGGCTGGGGATTATGATCTTCCTCGTGTACCTGGTGCCGCCCACCCTGTTGTTTATCCCGATGGCGCGGGTCATCAGTTCCCTGGGCCTGCAAAATACCCTCTGGTCGCTGATCGTGGTCTACCCCACCATCACCGTGCCCTTCTCCACGTGGCTCTTGATGGGCTTCTTCAAGTCAATCCCGCGCGATCTGGAAGAGGCGGCCATGATCGACGGCTGCAGCCGCTTGGGGGCCATGGTCCGGGTCGTGCTCCCGCTGGTGGTCCCGGGCATCATCACCGTCGTCATCTTCAGCTTCACCCTGTCGGCCCAGGAATTCATCTACGCGCTCACCTTTGTCACATCGACTGCCGTCAAGACGGTCAGCGTCGGCGTGCCGCAGGACATGGTCCGGGGCGACATCTTCTTCTGGGGACCGCTGATGGCGTCGGCGTTCACGGCCAGCGTCCCCGTGGCGATTCTTTACTACCTCGTCTTGGACAGGTTCGTCCAAGGTTTCACCACCGCCGGAGCGTTCAAGTAAAGGCCGCTCCCGGCTGCTCTTAAGCGCCGCTCGGGAAGGGAGGCGAGAAGGGCAAGCGCCGGTTCGTGTTCGCGGGGGGTACAAGCGTCAGCGGCAACCGATCCTGACACAGGAGGTGTCTCGCGGTGTGGTACGGCAAGTCGACGCGGCGTGACTTTCTCAAGACGGTAGGGGCCGGTGCGCTCGCCGTCGGTGCACCCGCCATCGCGCCCCGGCTTACCCGGCGTGTGTCGGCACAGTCCGGGCAGATCACTTTGCGCATTTTGCAGTGGCAGCATTTCGTCCCCGCCTATGACCAGTGGTTCGACAACGTGTTCGTCCCGCGGTGGGCGGAGAAGTACGGCGTGCGGGTCATCGTGGACCACGTGGGGCTTGCGGACCTGCCGGCCATCGCGGCGGCCGAAGCGGCCCGCGTCGCGGCGGGCCAGGACCCCGGCCACGACCTGATCCAGCACTTGAGCCCGCCTGCGGCATTGGAGCCGCAGGTCATCGACCACAGCGACCTCATCAAGGAAGCGCTCAACCTGTCCCACCCGGCCCGTCCCGGCGGCGTGGGCAACTACATCCGCCTCGCCCAGTTGAGCACCTACAACCCGGTAACCGGCAAGTACTTCGGCTTCTCCGACAACTTCGCGCCGGACCCGGTGCACTATCGCGCCGACCTGTGGCGGGAGGCGGCCCGGCAGCTGGACGCCTTCGACGGCGTCCACGCCGAGGGCGGGCCGGTCACGTGGCGCGACATCCTGCGGGCCGGCCGGGTGCTCAAGCGCATGGGCCATCCGGTGGGCTTCGGCCTCTCGCAGGAACTGGACAGCAACATGATCCTGCGGGCGCTCATGTACTCGTGGGGTACGGCCGTACAGGACGAAAACAGCAACGTTATCCTCGACAAGCCGCCCTACCGGGAGAAGACCCTGGACGTGCTGCGCTTCGTCAAGCAGCTGTACGAGGAGGCCATGTTCCCGGGCGTCTTTGCCTGGACGGCCGCGAGCAACAACGAGGAGTACCTGGCGGGGCGCCTGTCGATGGCGGCCAACGCCATCTCCATCGCCCGGGTCACCCACTTCAACGCCCTGGCCGCGCTGGAGCGGGGCGAGAACCCCGAAACGTCGCCGGCCATCCAGTTCGCGGTCAACACCGAGATCACGGCCCTGGCGCCGGCGGGCCCGGAGGCGGCGCGCGGCCTCGAGCACGTCATGGGCGTCTACTCCATCTGGGACACGGGCAACACGCGGGTCATCGACGCGGCGCAGCAGTTCCTGCTGGACCTGGTGCAGAGCTTCGACCCGGACGTGGCCGAAGCCGAAGGCTGGGGCCCGGGCAAGTTCATCGCCAGCCAGGGCTACGACTACCCGACCTTCGAAAACGCCATCCCCAAGGCCAAGCGCCTGGAGTTCTTCCGCAACGACCCGATTTACGCTCCCATTGCGGCGGCCACGGGCGACCGGCCCAACAAGCTGGAGAAGGTCGAGTCGGCCATGGACTGGGCGCTGCACGTGGGCTGGCCGGGGCCGGCCAACGCGGCCATCGACGAGGTGTTCAACACCTTCATCATCCCGGTCATGTTCGCCCGCGT
>PKQR01000083.1 GCA_017578085.1 Bacillota bacterium | reverse complement strand
CGGTGCTCGTGTGGCTGGCGTATTTTTATGCGCCGCCGGCAGAGGCGGGCTTGCCGTCGCTGTTGCCCATCGCCTCAGTGGGCGCGGCGATGCTGGTCGGCCGCGCCGTGGACGCCGTTTCGGATCCCCTGGTGGCGGCGTGGAGCGACGGCACCCGGAGCCGGCTGGGGAGGCGGCGGCCTTTTATGCTGTTGGGCGCGCTGCCCCTGGCCATCACCTTTGTGCTGCTGTGGTGGCCCCCGACGGCGTTGAGCACCGCGGCGCTGGCCGTGTACCTGGGGGTCATGGTTTCCCTGTTCCTGCTCTTCTTTACCGTCTACACCGCACCGTACCTGGCGTTGTTGCCTGAGCTGGGACGCAGCCGGGCCGAGCGGGTTGGATTGGCCACGTGGCAGGCGGTGTTCCAGATCCTCGGGCTTGCCGTCGCCATGGTCGGTTCGGGCTTTGTCATTGAACACTTCGGATTCGGCGGCATGGGCTTGGCGCTCGGGGCACTGTCCCTGCTGACCTTTCTCATTACGGCCTTGGGCGTGCCCGAAGCGCCCAGCAGCCACCAGTCGCCCTCCCCCGGCGTCGTGGAGTCGGCCCTGTTGACGCTGCGCAATGGCCCGTATGTGCACTACGTGTTCAGTCACGTGCTGTTTTGGATCGGTTTCAACGCCGTCGTCGTGGGGGCACCTTACTTCGTCACGGTCATGATGGGCGGCACCGAGGCCGACGCGTCGGTGGCGCTGGCGGTCACGTTTGTCGTGGCCGTGCTGTGCTTTCCCTTAATGGGTCGCCTGTCCAACCGGCGGGGCTTGAAGTGGACGCTGCAGGTATCCATGGCGGCATTGGCGGCCGCGTTGCTCTTATGGGCGTTGGTAGGGCGCTGGCCGGGGCTGGTCGGCGCCTTCGGTCAAGGGCTCATGGTGTTTGCCGTTGCCGGCGTCGGGGTGGCGGGCCTGTTTGTGCTGCCCAACGCGATGGTGGCCGAGATCGCCGACTATGACGAACGGCTGCACGGCATGCGCCGGGAGGCCATGTTTTTCGGCGTCCAGGGTTTTCTGGTCAAGACCGCCATGGGGCTGTCCTCCTTCGGCACCACATGGCTGCTGGAGACTTTCGGGTACACGGGTGAGCGGGCGCTGGGCCTCGTTTTCCTCGGGCCGCTGGCTGCCCTGTTTGTCCTGGCGGGTATAGCGGTGCTGTCGGGTTACAGGGAGGACGTGGTGCGCGGCGAAACCGGGGTGCCGTATCAAACGATCCCGCCGGCTTCTTCGAGGATCTGAACCGCGCGGTTGACGTGGTCCTCCGTGGTGACCACGGTAACGATCCAGTTCGGTTTTTGGGGCAGGGAGGGCTCGTCCGCTTCGTGGGCGAGGCCCGAGGCGTCCGGCGAGGCCGCCAGGAGGGGTCCGCCGTCGTCGGCGACACCGGTAAGGTCCGCGAGGCTTTCGACTCGCCCCGTCAACGGATTGTGCAGGGTGTCCGCGCCGGCGCGCCCGGAGTCAAGCCGGTCGACCTGCACTGTCTCAAACCCCGCCCGGCGCAAGTGGGCCTTGGCCTGCTCCGCCTGCTCGCGATGGACAAAGTAGCCGAGAATGCTGCGACCGAGCAGCTCCACCGGGAGATTCCCTCCTGTTGCCGGCCCGGCGGCTTGGGCTGGATTCGACCGTCGTTAGGCTACAGCATTTCCCGTGCGGCTGCTGTTCATGCTGACGCGCTCGGGGCACGGCCGGTGGGCCGTGCCCCAGCGTTTAGAACTCTGTGCCCACACCCAGGTAGGCTCGCACCGGGACGGTGGTGGAGCTGCCGAGGGCGGTTTCGGCGCCCACGACCGCCATCAGGTTGCCGGAGATGGGGAAGTAGATCTCGCCCTGGACGGCAACCAGGACGTTGCTCACGCTGTTGAAGGAGCCCTGCAAGCCGATCCAGCCGGCCGCGGAAACGGTGCTGGTCAAGCCGGTTTTGGCCCACAGGCCCAGCTCCCAAGAGGACATTTTCCCGTCCCCGAAGCCCACTTGGGCGTAAGGGCCCTTTTCGCCGCCAAACCGGCCGAACACGGAAAAACCGGGGCTGACGTACTCGGCCGCCAGGGCGAAGTCGTCTTGCAGCTGCACCTCGCCGTACACCCAGCCGTGGGACGGCTTGCCCGAGACTACGCCCAGCCCGGCGGCAATCCATCCCGACTCGGCCGCGGCGGGAAGGGCGCTGAACGCTGTCACCGCGAGAGCCGCGACGAAAGCCAGCCATACAGCTCGCTTCATTGGCACACCCCCTGTCATTTATGCCCGGCGGCGGCCTGTGGGCAGGCCGGCCAGCCGGGGTCGTGCTCGCACCCGGAGTTCTGTCCTGCTGGAGTGGATCCTGCCGCCCGGCCCGGGGACAACGCACGTCTTGACGTCGTCAACATTGTATTAGCCAGGACGGCAAGATGACCGCCCGCAAGGCGCGAAAACCGCCAACCAAAGCCTGCGGTGAGACGCGCCTGTCTGGAAACGCGAAGGCTCGGAAAGGTTAGAAGGCGATGGTGACGCCGAGAGCCAGCGGGGGCTCGGCTTGTGGGGAACCAAGGCGAAGCTGCCAGCGCCACCCGCCCGAGTGGGGCTCTCCATGGAGAAAGAGGGCGGGAAGCAGCCGCCCATCGGAGAAAGCTACGTCCAGGCCGCCGACCAGGGCCTGGGCGTCCGTGAGCAGCTGGTAGCTGACCGACAAGCCCGGGCGATCGGTGAAGGCGGTGGCTGTGACGGCGGCGATGGCCAGCTGGGAGTAGGGACTGGGGCGGAAGCGGTAGCCCGCGCCGAAGACGGGCTGCCAGCAGTTGCCGCTCCAGCGGATACCCATCTTGCCCAAGAGCCACCCGGATCCGGCACGAACCTCTGCACCGCCTGCGAGGACGGCAGCGCCTGGATCCCCCTCCGGCCAGCGCTTGCGGGACCACTGCAGCTCGCGCAGCAGGTTGAGTTCCCGGTTATGCTGTTCGCGCAGCTCGGCCTTCACGTGCCAGCGCCCGTGCCCACCCGCCGCCAGCTCCACCAAGCGCGGCGGGTCCCAAGGCAGCACCGGGAAATCGGGTGGGACCGCGTCCAAGAGGAGCATACCCGTCAGGTTCCCCAATACGCCCTCGCTCCGCAGGGCAACGGCGGAGCGGATGGGACCACCCCGCCCGTCCGTGCGGAGCGTGAGCCGGCCGTTGAGCTCGTAGTACCCAAAGAAGGACACGGGCTGAAACCACTCGGCTCCAGCATCCAGGCTGACGAGGCGCGGGTCGCCGCCGGCGTCGGCGGCGGCCTGCAGCTCCAGCTTCCACCGCCAGTCGCCGCGCCGGGTTTCCAAACCGGCTCCCAGGAGGTAAAGCGGTGCCTGGCTTCTGATGTCGTATCCGACGCCCGCGATCCAGCGCAGGCCGGAGGTGGGGGCTTGCGCCCGGACGTGGGGCGCCCCGAACAAGAAGGAGATGGCAACAAGTAGCGACACAGCGGCCGCTGCGCCGGCCGAGTTGCGCCTGCCCCGCGCCCGGCGCCCCTCGCTCAGGAGGCACAGGGCGGGCACGACGAACAGCGTGAGCACCGTGGCCGTCAGAAGCCCACCGATAACGGCCACCGCGAGCGGCACCTGGAACTCCGTGCCCTCCCCGCGGGTGACCGCCATGGGAAGCATGCCGGCGATGGTGGTCACCGCCGTCATCAGCACGGGACGCAGGCGGCTGGTGGCCGCATCTACCACGGCGGCATGGACGTCCGCGCCCTGGCGGCGCAGCTGCAGGAAGCGATCTACCAGGACGATGCCGTTGTTGACGGCGATGCCGCCCACCATGATGAGTCCGACCAGGGAGGCGACCCCGAGCTTCTGGCCGGTGATCCAGAGGGCCCAAATCGCCCCGCTCCCGGCCAGGGGAACGGTCACCATGATGATGAGGGGATGGCGCCACGTCTCAAGTTGGGCCGCCATCACCACGTACACCAGGACCAGTGACCACAGAAGCACCCGGGTCAAGTCGGAGAGGGAGTCGTTGATCAACTGGCGGATGCCTGCCGTGCGGATCTCGTAGCCAGGAGGCAACTCCAGGGAAGCGATGGCCTCGTCGACCGCGGCCAAGGTAGCACCCAGGTCACCCCCGGCCGAACGCACCTGCACCTCGAGGGCCCGCATGCCGTCGATGCGCCGGATGGCCTGGGGGGCCGTGCCTTCTTCCACGCTGACGACATTGGCCAGGCGCACGGCGGACGACTCCGTCATGGAGACGACCACCGGCGAGGTGACCGGGTAATCCAGCAACCGCGAGAGGTCGGCGGTTTCGGTGGGCTGTGGCCGCAGGACGACCGGGATGGTACGCCCGTTTTCCCGGACCTGGGTCACCTCGACGCCTGTCAACGCGTTGCGCACGGCGAGGCTGATCTGGGCTGTGGTCAGGCCGCCGATCAAGGCACGGGACTGGTTGACCGCCAGGAACAGCTCCGGCTGGGGCGCGGCGTAGGGAATGTGCACATCGCCCACCGCCGGGTGCGTCTGCAGCCGCTGGCGGATGTCCGCCGCGAGCTGTTGGAGCGTGCCCACGTCCCGACCGCTGAGTTGCAGCACGATGGCGCTGGAAAACACGCTGGTGGTGGAATTCCACTCGTCGCTCACCGCCAGGCGCGCCACCGGCAGGTCGGCAAGGGTTTCGCGGATCTGTGCCATGACCGCGGGGAGCCGCTCCGGGCTGGCCGGCGAGCGCAAAAACGCGATGAGCTGGATGGTGTTGGGCCCGTAGTCACCCAAGAGGGAGATGACGTCCTCCTGGCGCTGCTCGCCCACCTGCGTTGCCACGTGTTGGATGTCGTGCAAAGCCTTGAGCCGCTCCTCGGCCATGCGGGCGACGGCGTCCGTCTCGGCCAACGTGGTGCCCGGCGGAGTTTCCATCGTGATGTAGATGGACCGCCTGTAGCCCTTGGGAAGAAATTCGGTGTCCAGGAGTGGAACGATGCCCACCGTCACCAGGGAGAGCACGGCCACGAAGCCCAGAAGCGGTCCGGGCCGGCGCAGAATCCGTTCAAGGAGCCGGCCGTAGGTGCGGGCGATGGCCCCCGAATCCCACGCGGCGCCGGCCGCCGGCAAGGATGAGCGCAACAATCGGGCGGCGAGGCTGGGGACGACGGTGAGAGCGATGAGCAGCGACGCGCCCAAGGCCAGGGAGACGGTGATGCCCAGTTCCTTAAAGAGTTGCCCGGCGAAGGTGTCCAAGAGCGCCGCAGGCAGGAAGACGGCGACGGTCGTCAGGGTGGCGGCCGCAATGGCAGCGGTCATCTCCTGGCCGCCGGCGATGCTGGCGCTGACCGGATCCTCCCCCTGGCTGCGTCGCCGGAAGATGTTTTCCAGGACGATGATGGCGTTGTCGACCACCATGCCGGTGGCCAGGGCAAGCCCGCCCAGGGTCATCAGGTTCAGGTTCATCCGCAACAAGTACAAGGCGGCCAAGGTCAAGAGGACCGAAAGGGGAATCGCCAAGGCCACCACGATCATGCCCCGCCACGTGCGCAGGAACAGGAACAAGACCAGGACGACGGCGGCAGCGCCCATCAGGCCAAAGACGACCAGGCTCTCCAGCGATCGCCGGATGGCGGTGGATTGGTCAATAATGACGGTCAAGTCCGCGTCCGGTAAGATGCTTTTCAGCTCCGCCAGCGCGGCCCGGACGCCGTCGGCCACCGCGACGGTATTCGCACCCGAAGACTTGAACACCTGGAGCAGGACGGTCGGCCGGCCGTCCATACGGGCGTAGCCCGTCGGCGGCTTCACGCCCTCCACCACCTGCGCCACGTCCTTGACCTGCAGCAAGGGCGGCCACAGGGCGGCGAGGCCCTCCACCGGCAGGCGGTTTTCGCCGATGACCAGGTCGCGGATTTGCTGCACGCTCGTGAAGTGGTTGCCGACGCGGGTCTGGTAGCGCACGCCGTTGTGTTCGACCACGCCAGCCGGCACCGTCGCGTTTTGAAGCTGCAGGAACTGCTGCAAGTGGGCAGGGGTCAGGCCGTGCTCCCGCAGCTTGGCGCTGTCGTAGAGGACCTGGATCTCCCGCTCGACGCCGCCCAGCACCGCCACCTGCGCGACGCCCGGCACGCGCTCAAGGCGCGGCTGCACCACTTCCAAGGCCAAATCCGTGACCGTGAGCAGGTCGCCCGAGCCTGACACCCCGATGAGGAGCGTGGGAAACTGGTTGGGGTCCAGGCGCAGGACAACCGGCGTCTGGACGCCGCTGGGGAACGTGAGGGCCAGGACCCCGAGCCGTGCCCGGATTTCCGCGATGGTTTCCTCAATGGGCGTGCCCCAGCCGAACTCGGCAAAAACGAGGGACACGTTTTCCATGCTCAGCGAGTCGATGCGGCGCAGGCCCCTGGCCGTGGCCAGGACGCCCTCCACCAGATGCGTTACCTCGGCCTCCACCGTCTGCGGGTCCGCGTTGGGATAGACGGTCGCGACGGTGACGTAGGGCAGGTTCAGTTCCGGGTACAGGTCAAGTCCTAGCCCGGTCGCGGCCATGACGCCGGCAAGCACGGTGGCGGCGATGAACATGGCCGTGGTGACCGGGCGCCGGACGGCGAGTTCAGACAGCCTCACACGGGTCGCTCCTTGCAGATGATGCGACAGCCGGCCGTTTTCAACGGTAGCGGACTATCGCCTCAGGCAGGGCGCGCACGCGCTCTTCGTCCAGGCCGGCGTTGATGCGCAGGTCGCGCAAGACAGCGCGCAGTGCCAGCCGGCCGTCCACGTTATAGTATCGGAATTGGCTTATCATCCAGGAGTCAGGATGAACGTAAAACTCGTAAAGCTGCCTGGGATCGCTCAGCGGGCGGGCGAGGACGACGTAGTGGGGTTCGCTGTCGTTGTACGCAATGCCGCCCAAGGTCAGTTCGTAATTGTCAGGATTGGGCAAGGAAAGCCACCGGTTGAGCTCCTGCCCGAGATTCTGCTGCTCCGCCAGGCGGTCCCAGCGCTGGACGATGATCTCTTCCCGGATCGGGTTGTACTGGCGCGCTTCGTTTTTGGCCCGGTCGACCAAGAGGATCGAGCCGGCGAGCATGTCAGGCTCAAGCCATTCGAAGCGGAACAGGTCCGGCAGCACCGCGAGCAGCCGGCCCCGCCCCGGGGTGACGCTGCCGTCGGTGGCGTTGTATTGCTCCACCTCAACGGTGACCTCGATCTCAGTGATGGTGCTGAATTTGGCCTCCACCTGCTGAACGATCTCCTCGATGGTCACCGCTGGGAGGTCTGCTTTCTCGACACGGGCTGTGCCGGCCAATAGCAACAGGGCCGCCAAGGGCACGATGAACGAGCTGGTAATCGAGCGCCATCCGTGCATCGACGCGGGGTTCCTCCTCACATATTCGACGCGCGGGCAGAGGCCCGCGCGAGGCAAGGCCCATATCTTCGAAGCACTTCGTGCCTTGGGCAAGGTTTCCTTCCCCATTAGATATCGGTTCCGGCCCACGGCCGATTTTTGTTTTTTTTACGGAGCGCCGTCTTCGGGATCGGGGACGTGGACGCTCAGCCCGTCGTAGGCCAGGTGCACCGCCGGGGGCAAATCCTGATCCGTGCGGGCGTGGTCCACGTCGTGGGACAGGTGGGTCAAGAACGCCTGGCGGGGTTTGAGATCGGCGATGACGGACAGCGCTTCGCCGATGGACATGTGGGTGGGGTGAGGGCGGAAGCGGAGCGCTCCCAGGACCAGCACGTCCAAGTCCTCAAGCAAGGCGAGGGATTCGTCCGGGATGCGGCTGGCGTCGGTGACGTACGCGACGCGGCCGATGCGCCAGCCGGTGACCGGCATTTGCCCATGCCACACAGGGATCGGCGTGCACATGAGGCTGCCGAGGCGAAACGGGCCTTCGACGGGGCGGAGCTCGACCTCCGGCTTGGATCCGCCCGGCTGCTGGGGCCGGAAGCAATACGCAAAGATGCGCTGGAGTTCCCCCAGGGTGTCGGGCGAGCCGTACACCGGTATCGGTTTCCCCTGGAGGTGATTGAAGCGGCGCAAATCGTCAAAGCCGAAAATGTGGTCCGCATGGGTATGCGTCAAGAACACCGCGTCGATCCGGCGCAGGCCAAAACGCAGCGCCTGCTGGCGCAGTTCGGGCGCGGTGTCGATGAGGACGTGGGCGTCCTTGTGACGGATGAGGACCGATGAACGGTTGCGCCGGTTGCGGGGATCGGGGGACGTGCAGACCGGGCAGTCGCAGCCGATCACCGGCACGCCCATGGAAGTCCCCGTGCCCAAGAACAGCAGCTCCAACAGGAACGCGCTCCTTTTTGCGGAAGAGTTTCCCAACTCGTGATGTGGGAGGAAAACACTATCCCCGCCAGAATATATAGCATTACCCTTTCGCTGGGGAAGCATCGACGCTTCATTTCGCCCACTACGACCCGCATATCATGTGAGAAACCCGCTCACGGCGGGATCGGGATCCAGAGCGGATCGGGGTGATGGCCGTGACACCCAAGCTGGAGGCCATAGCTCGATTTTCCCGGCTGCAGCTCAAGGAACCGCTGAGTAGGGTCGTGCTCAACGCGCTGCTGGACAATCCCGAGTTCGTGGAGCGGATTACCTTCGTCGCTAACCGGGATTTTCTTTCCAACACCATGGTGGTGTCGGAGCTGGGCAGCGACGCCGTCGGTTTCGAATTGGAGCTGGGCGCCTGCCAGCGCGAAGAGGTCAGCATCGTCAACGGGCATCTGGTGCGGCAGGTCCATCGCACCAGCTCCGTGCGGTTGCACGATCCGGTGGAAGCCCTGACCCGGCTGAGCCATTTCCAGAGCCGCCTGTACGTGACCTTTTGCTTCGCCGGTGATCCGCCGCCGTGGTACGCGGCGGTGGTGGAGCCCAACCCCGCTCTGCCGCCCGACGCGGAAACCAAGGAGAGCCTGGAGCAGGTGCTCGACGAGATCGTCCGCGAGCAGATCGATCTCGCGCTCCTGGCCATTGTCCTGCGGGACGAAATCGAGCAGGCGCTGGCCAAAGGCGACCGAGCCACTTTTGCTGCGCGGGTGCCCCTCTACAGGGAGGTCGTCAACCGCTGCCTCTGGGACCTCTAGGCCTCTGTCCCGCGGGCTTTGGCCTGGTCCAAAAAACCAGCCGGCCACCGGCAGGATTTTCAAGGTCCCATCCGAAGTCTTGCGAGGTACACATTTTAATTGGCAGGCGGCCTGCCTCACGCAGGTCCGGAGCTGCCCCGTCCCCGTCGGAGGTGGAAGCAGGGTGCGCCCTGCGCCCCGGATTGGTCCCCGCAAGTCCCCGTTGCGCGAGTATGTGGAAACCCTCGTCGGGGCCGCAATCCTAGCGTTGTTTATCATGACGTTCGTGGCCCGGGCGTTCACCGTCGACGGGCCGTCCATGTTGCCTACACTAGAAGACGGGCAGCGGCTGCTGGTGGACCGCCTGACGTACCGGTTCCAGGAGCCCCAGCGCGGCGATGTGATCGTCTTCCGGTATCCGGCCAACCCGCGCCAGCATTTCATCAAGCGCATCATCGGCATCCCGGGAGATGAGATCATCATTTCGCGCGGCACCGTGTACGTGA
>PKQR01000221.1 GCA_017578085.1 Bacillota bacterium | reverse complement strand
GTCACCATTGCGTATGTGGGCATCCACAACAATGTGGCCAATTGCCTCACCGCCGGCGCTACCAAGGTGGGGGCGCGCGTCATCCTGGTGACGCCCGAGGTCAACCCGGCTTCCTGGGACGAGGAGCTCATGCAGCAGGCGATGGCCACGGGACGGCTTGAGGTGACTACGGACCCGGCGGCCGTGCAGCGGGCTGACTTCGTTTACACCGATACCTGGGTCGATATGGAGCACTTCAACGACCCGAGTTATCAGGCGGAGAAAGAGCGCAGGCTCAAGGTGATGCTTCCCTACCAGGTCAACCAGGCCTTGCTCAACGGGCACAAGCCTTACATCATGCACGACATGCCGATCCATCCTGGACTTGAGATTGCCGAGGACCTCATCGAGTCGGAGCGGTCCATCATTTACGACCAGGCCGAAAACCGCCTCCACGCGGAGAAGGCGCTCATGCTCTACCTGATGGAGGCGGCGGCCTAACGACCCGAGCCAAGGCCACACAACTACGGTGAGCCGCAGCGGGAGCAGCGTGGCACCGGCTGACAAGAAAGGCCCCGGGATTCACCGGGGCTTTTCTTAGTCAAACCAGAACCGCTGCTCACGCCAGGGGTCGCCGTAATTGTGGTACCCCCGCTGTTCCCAATAGCCAGGCTTGTCAACGCTCGAAAACTCGATGCCCCGCACCCATTTGGCGCTCTTCCAGAAATACAGGTGCGGGATGACGGCCCGGAGCGGCCAGCCGTGTTCCGGCGTCAGATCGGCCCCGTTGTGGCGGTAAGCCAGCAGGGAGTGTTCCCGCAGGCAGTCCTCCAGCGGCACGTTGGTGGTGTAGTCGTTTTCCGCGTGCAGGATCACGTAGCGGGCCTCCGGTTTCACACCGGCGAGGCGGGCGATTTCACTGAACGGCACGCCCTCAAAGACGTTGTCCAGCTTGCTCCAGTGGGTGACGCAGTGGATGTCGCATCGCACCTGCCGGGTGGGCAGGCGGCGAAACTCCTCGTAGGAGAGCACCAGCGGGCGCTCCACTTCGCCAAACACCCGCAGCGTCCATGTGGCGGGATCGAAACTGGGCACGGGCCCTTCGTGCAAGACGGGCCAGCCCTCGGTGACGGTCTGCCCGGGCGGAATGCGCTCGCGCTCTGGCGCCAAAGGCGACACCTCCAAGGAGAAGGCAAGGGAGCCGGCCATGCGCCATGGCGCTCTTGGCCGGTACTTGCCCGTATTATATCACCCGCGGCAGCGTGCTCGCCATGCGGTCAGCATAGGCTGTAACAGAGGAGGAGCGGGCGAAGTTTCGCCGTAGGTGTAGATAGCTACCGGTTTTCGGGGTATACTGGAAGTGACACAGGTGACCCAGGCGGTGCCGCCCGACCGCCCACCCAACCGTCTATGAGGCGCCGGCCGGCGCGCATTCGGCCCATCCACAGCTGACAAGGGACTCCACCTGCCCGGCTGCGACCGCTGGCGGCCGCAAGAGCCTTGCGGCCCGTCGGTGGCCCCGAGGCAGGCGACGGCGGCGCAGGAAAAGCCCGGGCCGCGCAGAACTGAACAATTAAAAAGTGGGAACTGTGTGCTGGGGGTTGCACGGATGGGGGACCGGAGCGGCGTGCGCCCTTGGCTCCTCCGGGCTCTCGTACGAGGGGCGTGGGTGGTATTTTTGTGCCTGGGACTGTCCCGGGCCGCGTTTGGCGCGCCCTCGGTGGAGGAGATTGTGGCCAATCTCAGCCGCGCCGGTAGCCAGCTCCCCGCCGAGATGGGCTTTCGCCAGGACGTGCATGTGCGCGTCCTTTTCCTCATGTGGAAGTTCCACTCCCTGGTCGTGCGCCAAAACGGCCAGTACCTGGTGGAAACGTGGGGCGCCCCGGACTTCCTGCCCCCGGGCTTCATGGCCTCGCTGGTGGAAATCGGCGACGCGCTGGACAACTACGATCTGGAGTTAGTCGGCGAGGAAAAAAACGCAAACGGGGAGCCCGTTTACCGGCTGACGGGCCGGCGGCGTCACGGATGGGAGGGCGCCCTGGGCGGAACCCTTTGGGTCAACGGTCGTACGTGGCTGGTGGAAAGGGCTGTCCTCGAGTACGACTGGGGTACCCTTGAGGTGCAGCAAGACTTCCACCAGGTGAATGGGTACACCGTCCTGCGGTCCCAGCGGGCGTCGGCCAGCCGCATGGGAGCGCGCGTGACGGTGGAGTACCGGGACTACTGGTTCGGCAACGACGACATGATTGCGAGGGAAGACCATTGAACAGCGGCTTCCTCACGGATAAGGTCCGCCCAGCCCGGTCCGCGGCGACGCGGATGGACAATGAAACGTACCGCATCCGGGTGGAGGACTTGTTCCGTGAACTCCTGCTGGAAGACGGCACCATGGATGAAGGCGTGCGGCAGCAGCTGGAGCAGCTGGCGCTGTTGCCCCGCAAGACGCGCTACTTCCTGCGGGTGCTCAATGACCAGCCGCTCCCGGTGCAGGTGCACTTTTATCGCCTCATCCTGAGCCGCGTCAAGGAGAAGGA
>PKQR01000220.1 GCA_017578085.1 Bacillota bacterium | reverse complement strand
GGGCAAGCGGCAGGCGCAGCGCCTGGGGGCCGAGTGGCGCATTGCTCACGTGACCGCCGTTTCGCCCATCGAGGGCGGGTTTGCCGTCACCACGGAGGACGGCCAAGAGTTCCGGGGGAAACAGGTGGTGCTGGCCACTGGCGCGGCCATGTCCCTGGCCGAGGCCCTCAACCTGGAGTTCACGGAAGGGCGCGAGGCCCGCTACCCCCGGGTAGTCAAGGTCGACATCGACGGCCGCACCAGCATGCCCGGCGTCTGGGCTGCGGGGATCCTCGCTGGAGTGAGCGCCCACACGATCATCACGGCTGGCCACGGTGCCCATGTGGCCGTCGGGCTCATCAGCGAGCTTGAGGGCAAGCGCCACGTCCAGCACGACGTGCTGGGGAAGTAGAATCCAGCACCCGCACCTCAAACGGCTGCAGGTTGGCGGCGATGTGCTCGCGGTAAGGCTCCAGCCATGCCGGCAGCATCAACTTTTGCCCCAGCGCCTCAACGGGTTCGTCGACGGTGAAGCCGGGACCGTCGGTGGCGATTTCGAACAGGATGCCGCCCCGCTCCCGGAAGTAGATGGACGTGAAGTATTTGCGGTCGACGATGGGGGTCACGTCGAAACCGGCCGAGGACACCCGTTGCCGCCACCCTTCTTGCTCCGGGAGGCTGCCGGCCCGCCAGGCGATGTGGTGCACGGTGCCGGCGCCGCCGCTGCCCGCCGGTACCGGCTCGCGCCTGATGTCGATGATCTGCCCCAGGTCGGCCTGTCCCCTTAGGCGGACGTACTGGCCGTCTTCGCTTGCGCCGACGCGTTCAAGGCCAAGCAGGTTTTCCAGGACGTGAAGGGTCTGCTCGGGCGCGAGGCTGTAGAGCACCGCGCCGCCGAAGCCCTTGATGGCCTTGTCCGTCGGTACGCCGCCGAAGGACCAGGTGCTCTCAGGCCCTTCCTCCCGGGCCACCAGCTCGAGGTGCAGCCCATCGTGGTCGGCAAGGCGCAGGAACGTCTCGCCGAAGCGCTCGGTCCGTTCAACGGGAATGCCGAACTTCTTTAGGCGCGCTTCCCAGAAGTCCAGCGTTCCCGCGGGCACGACGAAAGTGGTGACACCAACCTGGCCCCCGCCAACCCGGCCCCGCGGCGCTCCCTGGTAAGGAAAGAAGGTCATGGCCGTGCCCGGCTTGCCGGTTTCGTCGCCAAAATAAAAATGGTAGATATCCGGGGCGTCGAAGTTGACGGTGACTTTGACCAGCCGCAGGCCGAGGACGCCGGCGTAGAAATCGACTGTGGCCTGGGGATCGCCGGCGAGAGCCGTGATATGGTGAATGCCCGCCGTCTTTGCAGACATCTGCGCCCGCCTCCTTGGTTTCCATTGACAATGACCTTCGTATGCCCGCTTTCAATCCCCTGCACAACCCGGGGAGGACTTTAGGCAAAGGGCAGCGTACTAGTTAATGCACCCGGGAGGCCGTCGCCGATCGCTAGGGTACAATTCATAATTGCAAACCGGGACGGAGATACTGGAGAAGTCCCATTCAACCATCGCCTGCTGGTGCACTCGAACTAGGGGTGATGTGTGTGAATGGGACTTTTGTTTTCTGGTTCAAGGAGTGACCGCGTTGAGCGACCGAGCCGCCGCTTCTCGACGATTGGCGCCGCTCGCGTATGGGCAGCGCCAGCGCAACTCCCAATGGCGGTCCTTGCTGGCGGCTTCTGGATACCTGGCCCCGGCCGTGATCCTATTGGGCGTGTTCGTTTTTTACCCCCTCTTTCGTTCCATCTATCTCAGCCTCTTCGAAACCGATTTCATGGCCCGGCCCATCTTTTTCATGGGCCTGGAGCAGTACCGGGAGCTCTTGAGCTCGCCGCGATTTTGGGAAAGCCTCAAGGTGACGCTGCTGTTCACCCTCTACACGGTGCCAACCGGAATCGCGCTGGCTATCCCCGTGGCGCTCATGGGCAACATGCAGATCCGGGGCATCACCGTCTACCGGACAATTTTCATCTCCACCATAGCGGTCTCAACGGCCATCGCCTCGGTCATCTGGCAGTGGATGTTTTCGCCCACGGTGGGCGTCATGAACGACATCCTGCGCGCCGTCGGCCTCGAACCTATCCGGTGGCTTCAGGATCCCAAGTGGGCGTTGATTTCCGTCGCCATCACGACGGTATGGAAGGACCTGGGCCTCAACGTCTTGTTCCTGCTGGCGGCACTGCAGGGCGTGCCTGACGAACTGTACGAGGCGGCCCGCATCGACGGCGCCCGGGGCTGGACCTTGTTCCGCTCGGTGACGCTGCCGCTCATCTCACCGACGGTCTTCTTCCTCATGGTGGTCGGGACGATGGACGCCTTCCGGTCCTTTACGCAAGTGCACATCATGACGCAGGGCGGTCCGTTGCGCTCCACCAGCGTCCTGGTGTACTCCATCTACCGCGATGCCTTCATCAATTTCCGCTACGGTTTCGCCAGCGCGCAGGCGGTGACGCTCTTCCTCATCCTGATCGCCCTGACGCTGATCCAATTCCGTA
>PKQR01000219.1 GCA_017578085.1 Bacillota bacterium | reverse complement strand
GTATCGCCCGCATGGTAGACGGTCACGCCGCCCATGGTGATGAGAAACCCGGCCGGGTTGCCCAAGTAGATGGGGCCGTTGGGGCCGTCCAACGAAGAGCTGTGCCAGGCGGGCACCATCTTCACGTGGGCAAAGTCAAATTGCCGGCTGCCGCCGAAGTTCATGCCGTGAACGTTGGGCGCGCCTTGCCCGGCCAAGTAGCCGGCCAGCTCGACAGGGGCGACAATCAGCGCGCCGGTGCGCTTGGCGATCGCTACCGCGTCGCCGACGTGGTCCGCGTGGCCGTGGGTGACCACGATGCCGTGGACGTCCAGCTCGTCGGGTTTCACCGGGCAGCGGGGGTTGCCGCTCAAGAACGGGTCCACCACTACCCGCTTGCCATTGGCTTCAAGGACAAACGCCGAGTGGCCCAGATAACGGATGCGCATCCTTCGACAGCCTCCTTGTGTTTAAGATTCGCTCCTTCTCTTACGCCTGCCAAGACGCCCGTCGCGGGCGCCCGGAGACACCTGCTCACGCGCCCAGATACGCCCGCACGGCGGCGCTGAAAGGCAACGGGCGCATGAGGCCGGCCGCCTGAAAATACTCCCGCGGATCGCAGGTGTATCCCCGCAACATCACCTGCAGCTCATCCACCGTCCACGGGACGATGCCGCTGATGCGTCGCGCCGCCGCAAGCCCCCGAGCGACGCCCACCGGTATGCGCACGAGCGGCAGGCGCCGGTCGATGGCCGCAGCCAGGAGCTCCACCATGTCCCGAAAAGAGAAGACGTCCGGTCCGGCCGCGGCCAAGACCCGCCGCTCCAGCCTCCCGGCGGCGGCCGCGACGCAACCGGCAACCACGTCGGATACGGCAATGGGCTGCACCAAGAACAAGCCGTCGCCCACCACCGGCGTCCGGCCGAGCCACATCATCCAGCGCGCCAGCCGGGTGATGCGCCCGTCCCCGGGACCGTATACAAGCCCGCAGCGCAGGATGGTCCAAGCGAGGCGGCTGCGCTGGACGATGGCCTCGGCTTCCGCCTTGCTGCGCAGGTAAGCCAGGTCCGCGTCTTGTGCCGCGCCCAGGCAGCTCACCAGTACAAACCGCTCCACGCCCGCCGCTTCCGCTGCGGCGACCAGGCGAGCGGTGGCGTCCACGTGGATGGCCTGAAACGTCTCGCCCCACCACGGGCGCTGGGCCCGCAGGCCCGCCGCATGCACCACCACCCGCACGCCCTCCAGTACCCGCACAAGCTCCCGTGCTGGAGCGCGCAGGTCAACGGCCGCCACCTCGAAGCCCGGGGCCCGAGGCACCCGGCCCGCGCTCCCCGGCCGTACGAGGCAGCGCACGGAGCTGCCCGCCCGGCGCAGGCCCATCGCCACGTGCCGGCCAAGAAACCCAGCGGCCCCCGTGACCAGCACCTCCGTCCCGCATCACTCCACCTTAAACCGGATACACCGGGCAGCGCCGCTCGGTAAAGGTGACGGCCTTGCCCGCGGCGGCGGCGAAGCGGCGGATGAGCTCTTCGCGCAGGCAGTCCGCGTCCACCACCGCGTCCACGATGAGCTCGGAGGCCAGGCGGAAGATGTCGATGTCCGCCGCGTACTCCGCCCGCTTGGCCGCGACGAAGCTCGGCCGCTCCTCCTCGGGCAGCTCCTGGATCTTGTTGTAGTACACCGCGTTCACCGCCGCCTCGGGCCCCATGATGGCGATCTGGGCCGTCGGCAGCGCAATGCACGCGTCAGGCTCAAAGGCCGGCCCGGCCATGGCGTAGAGCCCCGCGCCGTAGGCCTTGCGCACGATGACGGAGATCTTGGGCACGGTGGCCTCCGACACCGCGCAGATCATCTTGGCGCCGTGGCGGATAATGCCTTGCCGCTCCACCCGGGAGCCGATCATGAAGCCCGGCACGTCCGCGAGGAACAGAAGCGGGATGTTGTACGCGTTGCAGAGCCAGATAAACCTTGCGCCCTTATCGGCCGAGTCGACGAACAGCACCCCGCCCTTGACCGCGGGCTGGTTGGCGACGATGCCGACAACCTGTCCGCCAAGCCGGGCGAAGCCGGTGATCAGCTCCGGAGCGTACTCCTTTTTGATCTCAAAGAAGCTGTCCGCGTCCACCAGGCCCTCAATGAAGCGGTACATGTTGAACGGCGTGTTCTGGTCCGGCGGCACCACCGAGGACAAGGGTGCGGGCCCGTTGGGCTCCCGGGGCGGCGCCGCCGGCGGCAGGCCCTTCCAGTTGTCGGGCATGTAGGAAAGGTACCGCTTCATAAGGTCGATGGCCTCGTCCTCGGACGCGGCGAGAAGATCGCCCAGCCCGCTGACGGTGCAGTGCATGCGGGCACCGCCCATCGTTTCATGGTCCACCTTCTCGCCGATGACCATCTCCGCCATGCGCGGCGAACCCAGGTACGCGCTGGCGTTGCCGTCCACCATGATGACCACGTCGGACAAGGCCGGCAAGTACGCCGCGCCCGCGGGCGAAGGCCCAAACAGGACGCACACCTGGGGGACCCGGCCGGACATCTTGACCTGGTTGTA
>PKQR01000082.1 GCA_017578085.1 Bacillota bacterium | reverse complement strand
GGGTACCGCGTCACGGTGCCGCCGGACCCCGAAAGCCTGATGCGCCTTGTGCTCGGGGCCGACGAGGCGCTGCCCGGGGCCCCGACCATTGCGGTGGCGGACCGGCTGCCGGTGGACGAGTACCGGCGGCTCGTGCCCCACTGGGAGCGGATCGCGGCCAACTTTGGACCGCCGCCGGGCCTGATCGACGCCGATATGCGGGGCCTGCGGATCCGCGGCGCAGCGCTGGGCAACGTCTTCATCGGGGTGCAGCCCGGTTTCGGCTACGAAGGGGATCCCATGCGGCTCCTGTTCGCGCAGGACGCCACCCCGTCCCACAGCTTCGCCGCCTACTACGCCTACCTCAAGCACGTCTGGCGGGCCGACGTGGTGGTGCACTTCGGCACCCATGGGGCGCTAGAGTTTATGCCCGGCAAGCAGTTGGGCCTGACCGCCGCCTGCTGGCCGGACTTCTTGCTTGGGGACATGCCCCACGTGTACTTCTACTCGATGAACAATCCCTCCGAGGCCACCATCGCCAAGCGCCGGAGCTATGCGACGACGGTCACGTACCTGTCCCCGCCCTTGCGGGAAGCAGGCCTGTACCGGACGCTCTTGTCCCTTGAGGACGCGGTGGCCGCCTGGCGCAGCGCCACAGGGGATGCCCAGCGCCAGCAAGCATGGGAGGCTGTCCGGGCCCTCGCGTGCGAAGCGCAGCTGGACGCCGACGTGCCCCCGCCGCAAAGCCACGAGTCGGCCGCTGACTATATCAACCGCCTCAGCGCGTACTTGCGCACCCTGGCCGAACGCCTGATCCCGGTCGGCCTGCACGTGGCGGGCGCGCCCGTATCGGAAACCGAGGCGATGGAGTTCCTGTGGGCGGCGTTGCAACACCCGCGCCCTGAAGACGGCATGCCCTCGCTCCCGCAGCTTGTGGGCCGGGAGATGGGCCTGGACTGGGACGCGCTCCCGCCCGCCGACCCGCGGCGGGAGGAAATCATCCAGGCAAGCCGGCGCGTCGCGCAAGACCTCGCGGCGGGCCGCTTCCCACCGCCCGGCGACCCCCGGTCCGAACAACCCGAGTGGCAGGCCCTGGCCCGGTTTGCCGCGGACTTCCTCGCGCGCCTCGCCGCGAACCGGGAAATCCCCGCGATCTTGGCCGCCATCGCCGGGCGGTACATCCCGCCCGCGCCCGGCGGCGACCCGGCGCGGGTACCGGCGGCCTTGCCCACCGGCCGCAACCTGCACGCGCTGGACCCGCACCGCATCCCGTCACCGGTGGCGGTCGCCCGGGCGCGGGCCGTGGTGCGGCAACTGCTCAGCCGCATCAAAGACCGGGACGGCCGCTGGCCGGAAACGATCGCCTGCGTCCTGTGGGGGACGGACAACATCAAGACCCAGGGCGAAGGCGTCGCGCAGGTGCTGGAGCTCATCGGCGTGCGGGTGCGGCCCGACAGCCTCGGCCGCATGACGCGGCTGGAGCTCATCCCCCTCGAGGAACTTGGCCGGCCCCGGATCGACGTGGTCATGTCCGTCTCCGGCATTTTCCGGGACATTTTCCCAACCGTCATGGAGCTCCTGGACCGGGCCGTGCAGCTCGCGGCAGCGGCCGACGAGGACCCGGACCTAAACTACATCCGCAAGCATGCGCTGGCCATCTCGGCTGAGCGGGGCGTCCCGATCCCCCAAGCCGCGCGGCGGGTCTTCAGCAACGCCCCAGGCCACTACGGCACCGGCGTCAACCACGTGGTGGAGGCGTCCACGTGGGAGAGCAGCGACGATCTAGGGGCCGTGTTCCTGGAGCGCAAGGCGTATGCCTACGGCGACGGCACGGCCGGGGAGGCCGATCCGGACCTTTTCGCCGCCTGCCTCAAGACATGCACCGCCGTGTTTCAAAACCTGGACTCGACGGAGATCGGCCTCGCGGACGTGGACCATTACTACGAATACCTGGGCGGGCTGGCCGCGGCGGCCCGCAAGATCCGGGGCGCGGCGCCGGCGGCGTTCGTGGCGGATACCGTCACGCCGGACGCCGCGGTGCGAACCCTCGACGAGACCATCCGGCTTGAGGCCCGCACCCGCCTGCTCAACCCGCGTTGGTACGAAGGGATGCTGCGCCACGGCTACCAGGGCGTGCACGAAATCGCCACGCGCCTTGACAACACCTTCGGCTGGTCGGCGACGACCGGCGCCGTCGACTCGTGGGTGTATACCGCGGCGGCCGACACGTTTCTCCTGGATAACGAGATGCGGGCGCGCCTTTTGCGCTACAACCCCCGGGCCGTGTACCGGATGGCGGCCCGGCTGGCCGAGGCGCGGGCGCGTGGGTTTTGGCAGGCGGACGACCACCGCTGGGCGAAGTTGCAAGCGATCCTGGCGGACGCGGAAGACCGCGTCGAGGGGGTCGTGTGAATGCGGCTGCGCACCGCCGCCGCTCTTCAGCCCGTATATCCCTTCACCGCCATCGTGGGGCAGGACGAGCTGCGCCTAGCCCTGGTGCTAGTGGCCATCGACCCGCTCATCGGGGGCGTTTTGGCCATGGGCGACCGGGGCACGGCCAAGTCTACCGCAGTGCGGGGACTGGCGCGCCTTTTGCCGCCGATTCCCGTGGTGGCGGGCTGTCCTTTCCGCTGCGACCCAGGGCGTCCTGAGGAATGGTGCAGCTTTTGCCGGGAGCGGGCGGCCCAGGGCGGCCTGGAGACCGAATGGCAGCCGATCCCAGTGGTCGACCTGCCCCTCGGGGCGACGGAGGACCGGGTGACTGGGAGCCTTGACATCGAGGCCGCGCTGACCCGCGGCGAAACCGTCTTCGCTCCGGGTATTTTGGCCAGGGCTAACCGCGGTTTCCTCTACATCGACGAGGTCAACCTGCTGGACGACCACTTGGTGGATTTGTTGCTGGACGTGGCGGCCAGCGGCGTCAACGTGGTGGAACGGGAAGGCATCAGCCTCCAGCACCCGGCCCGGTTTGTGCTGGTGGGCTCGGGCAACCCGGAAGAGGGGGACCTGCGGCCGCAACTGTTGGACCGCTTTGGCCTGTACGTGCAGGTGGCCACCATCACGGACATCGCCCTCCGCGTAGAAATAGTGCGGCGGCGGGATGAGTTTGAGCGGCGACCGCAGGCCTTCATCGCCCGCTTCTCGGCTGCCGAAAGGGATCTGCGGGACCGGATCGCGGCCGCCCGGGAGCGGCTGGACGCGGTGGTGGTTCCCGACGAAACGGTGGAAGCGGCGGCGCGGCTAGCGGCCGAGCTGGGGCTGTCCGGCCACCGGGGCGAACTGTGCCTGCTGCGCGCGGCCCGCGCCCTGGCCGCCTTTGCGGGACGGGAGGCGGCCACGGTCGCGGACGTGGCGGCCCTCGCGCCGATGGCCCTCAGCCACCGCCTGCGCCGGGATCCCCTGGACGACCTGGATTCGGGGGAACGGGTGCGGCACGCCGTGGCCAAGTGCCTGCCCGGGGTAACGCCGGCGCCGCTGGTGTTTCCAAACGGATTAAGGATGTGATTGCATGCTCCTGGCCATCGACATCGGCAACACCAACATCAGCTTCGGCTTGTACCGGGGCGAGCATCTGCTGCGCACGTGGAACTTGTCCACGGACCTGCGCAGGACGTCGGACGAGTACGAGATCCAGATCGACAACTGGTTCCAGCGGGCCGGCCACTCGCCCCTGGAGGTCACGGCGGTGGTCATCGGCAACGTCGTGCCGCCGCTGCAGGCCTGCTTCGAGCGGGTCGTGCGCCATCTGTTTTCCGTCTCCCCGTGGTGGGTCAGCGGGCGCTCCGGGGTGACGGGCCTGAAACTCCAAGTGGACAATCCGTTGGAGGTCGGCGCGGACCGCATCGCCAACGCGGTCGCCTGCTACCACCGTTACGGCGGGCCGGCCATCGTGGTGGACATGGGCACCGCCACCACGTTTGACGTGGTTTCGGCGGACGGCGAATACTTAGGCGGCGCCATCGCCCCAGGCGTGCAGATCGCGGCGGAAGCCCTGTTCGTACGGACCGCCAAGCTGCCCCGGGTGGACCTGGCACCGCCGCCGTCGGCCATCGGCCGCAACACCATCCATGCCATGCAATCGGGCACCGTGTACGGATACGCCGGCCTCGTGCGCGGCCTGATTGAGCGTATCCAGGCGGAGCTCGGGACGCGCGCCCGCGTCGTGGCCACCGGGGGCCTGGCCGAGGTGGTGGCGCGGCACGGTGCGGCCTTCGACGCCATCGACCCCCACCTGACGCTGGAGGGCTTGCGGCTGTTGTATGTGATGAACCATCCCGGCTACCAGTCGCCCCACCCGGAGCCAGGCCACGGAGGGTTGAACGCATGAGCCGCCATCCGTTGTCGGGCAAGAATATCGTCCTCGGGGTCGCCGGCAGTATCGCCGCCTACAAGGCCGCGGAGCTGGCCAGCCGCCTGGTGCAAGTGGGGGCCCAGGTGGACACCGTGATGACCCGGGAGGCGACGGCCTTCGTCGCGCCCCTGACTTTCCAGGCCCTTACCCACCGGCCGGTCATCGTGGACTTGTTTGACCCGCGCTCTGAGCTGGCCATCGATCACGTGGCCGTCGCCAAGCGGGCCGACGCGATCCTGCTGGCACCCGCCACCGCCCAGCTCATCGCGCGCCTGGCAGCCGGGATGGCCGACGATGCGGTCACCGCCACGGTGCTGGCCGCCGCGGCGCCCGTCGTCATCTGCCCCGCGATGGAAACCAACATGTACCGCCACCCGGCCACCCAGGCCAACCTGGCGCGGCTCAAGGAATGGGGCGCGGTCGTGGTGGAGCCGGCCAGCGGCCGGCTCGCGTCGGGTGCCGAAGGCATCGGCCGCCTGGCGGACCCCGGCACCATCCTCGGCACGCTGCGCTGGGTGCTGGGCCGCAACGGGGACCTGGCCGGCCGCCGCGTCGTGGTTTCCGCCGGCGGCACCCGGGAGGCCATCGATCCCGTGCGCTACATCACCAACCGTTCGTCGGGCAAGATGGGGCACGCGCTGGCCGCCGCGGCCCGCGACCGGGGCGCACAGGTGACCCTGGTCACGACGGTCGCGCCCGACCCCGAAACCGCTGCGGGAGTCGACGTCCGGCGGGTCGAGTCGGCGCTGGACATGCTGAGCGCCGTGCAGGGCGCCGTGCAAAGTGCGGACGCGCTGATCATGGCGGCCGCGGTCGCCGACTTCCGTCCGGAATCGGCCGCAGCCCACAAGGTCAAGAAGGGCGACGCGGACGCATGGACGCTGCGCCTGGTGCGCAACCCCGACGTGCTCGCGTCGGTCAGCGGGCCGTTTATCAAGATCGGCTTTGCCGCCGAAACCAGGGACATCCGCGAGAACGCCTTGAGCAAGCTCAAGGCCAAAGGGCTGCACATGATCGTAGCCAACGATGTCTCCGAACCCGGCAGCGGGTTTGAATCCGACACGAACCGGGTCACGATCTTCCACGCGGACGGGCGGGTCGAGGAGCTCCCCCTGCTGCCCAAGCTGGAAGTGGCCCACCGGGTTTTGGACCGGTTGGTGGAACTGTTAGGCTGACGCCGCAGACGGCAAACCGCCGGCCGGGGCCGCCTGCCGCGCCGCCCGCACGATGGCCAGCGCGACCGCCTCCGCTGCGGCCGCACCAACGGCCGCCACCTGCTCCATCTCCCGCGCGCGGCTGGTAGCCCGCAGCGCCTCGGCCTTCCCCGTGGCCAGGGCAAACACCGTGTCCCCGTCCCAGGGCGTGTGCGCCGGGTAGATGGCGCGGGCGATGCCGTCGTGGGCCATCTGGGCCACCCTGTTGACGGCCTCCTTGGACAAGGGCAGATCGGTGGCTACCACCGCCAGCACCGTGTTGCCTGCAGGAAACGCCGCCGCAAACCCCGCCCGGCCGGCGAACCCGACACTGTGCGCGAGGAACGACCGCTGCTCGCGGTCGTACGCCCCGGCGACGAGCCGCCCGGTGAGCGGATCCACGATGTCACCCAGCGGATTGCAGACGACCAGGGCGCCGACGGTTCCACCGCCCGGCAGGCGCAAGGAGCATGTCCCGATCCCGGTCTTCATCGCGTAGGCCATCCCCGCCCATTTTCCCGCCGACGCACCCGCGCCCGCGCCCACGTTGCCTTCCGCGACCGGGCCCGCGGTGGCGGCGGCCGCCGCGGCATAGCCTTCGGCCGGGCCCGGCCGCACCTTCGGGTCCCCGACGGCCAGGTCAAAGATGACCGCCGCCGGCACGATAGGTACGGGCACGACGCCGGTGTCAAAGCCGATGCCCCGCTCGGACAGCCACTCCATCACGCCCGCGGCCGCGGCCAGGCCGAAAGCGCTGCCGCCCGAGAGGACTATCCCGTGCACCCGCTCCACCAAGCGCCCCGGAGCCAGGAGATCCGTTTCCCTTGTCCCAGGGCCCCCGCCCCGCACATCGACGCCGCCCACCGCGCCCTCGCCGTCACACAGCACCACGGTGCATCCCGTCAGGGCCTTGTCGTCCGTCCAATGCCCGACCCGGATGCCCGCGACATCGGTCAACGTCCCCATTGCCCCACCTCCGCTCAAGCCAATGCTATAATGAACCCGACACCGGGCTGCCCGGGGCGCCCGCTGCCTTGGCGCCAGTGCGCAACGACACGGGGGCAACCGATGACAGAAGCGATCCCGGAGCCGTCGATCCTGCCGGAACCGTTTATTTTGCTGGCCGTCGATCCTGCGCTGGGAGGCGTCTACGTCTGGGGTGCCGACGGGGCCGGCGCAACTTTCTCCCTGGCAACGCTGGCCTGGGGGCTGACCGGCCGTTCCCCGGTGCGCGTTCCCGCGAGCCTTGCCCTAGAGTCGCTGTACCCGCGGCTTGACGCCGCGGCCACTCTTGCCAGCGGCCGCCTGGTGCACCGGCCAGGACTGGTGGACCGGGCCTCCGGCCGCGCGCTCGTCATCGAGGCGGCCGACCTCCTCCCTGCGCCGCTGGCCGCGGCCTTGGCGTCCCAGCTCTCGCAGCCGTCCCATCAAGAACGCCCGATCCTTTTCGCCCGCGGCGCCTCCTGTCCCTTGCCCTCAGACCCCATCGGCGCCCATTGCGGCCTGTGGCTTGAGTGGACAACCCTGACGCCAAGCGGGACGCTCCGGGCCGCCTGCCTCTCCGCCCGGCAGGCAAACAGCTCCCTGACCGGCAGCGACCAGGATTGGGGCTCCCTGCGGGCGCGCATCCGCGCCGCCCGCCGCCGGCTTGCAGGGATGTCTATTTCGCCGGCGCTGGCCGAGGAGATCTGCCGGCGCGTCACGGCGGCGGGTATCCGGCAGCAGCCCCTCGACTACTTCGCCGCCCGGTTGTGCCTGGCCCGGGCCGCGTGGCACGGCCGCACGGCGGTCACCGCAGAGGATATCGAAGCCGCTCTCCAATGGGTCGTCCGCCCGCGCCTGGCCGAGCCGGCGGTGGAGTCGCCGCCTGAGCCGGACGGCATGCCTGCGGACGTGAACGACGCCCAGCGAACCCTCTCTCCGCTCGCAGGAGTACCCATCAACCCCGGCACCGAAGGCACGGCCGGCGCCGGGGACACGGGAAGTGCGGAGGGCGCCAAGGACACGGAACAACGGCTGTCCCCGGGTGGGACCCGCGGAGGCAGGGGCGACAAGGTGGCCGGCGAACCGCCCGCCATCGTCGTGCCGCCGGCCCACCTGCCGGCGGCCCTGGTTCTAACCGGCGCCCCGTCCGAGCCGCGGCGGGTAGGCACCCACCGCAGCGCGGACGGCCGGCCGGAAGCCCGCGCGTTAGCCCGGCGGCAGGGCGGCCCGCTCGCGCTGGTGCCCACCCTCCTGGCCGCGCTGCCCTTTCAGCCCTTGCGCCCGCCCAAGCCGCCGCTCGCGATCCGGGTGCTGCCCGAGGACCTGCGCTGGCGACGGCGGCGACCCCGCTCCCGGACGTTGTACATTCTCGCCGTCGACGGGTCGGGCTCCATGGCCCAAGGGCGCATGCACCTGGCCAAAGGGGCAGCCGTCAGCGTCCTTGCCAGCGCGTACCGCGAGCGGCGCTACGTGGCTCTGATCGATTTTCGCCACCGGAGCGCCCGCCTGGTCTGCCCGCCAGGGCGCAGCGCAGCCTTGCTCCGTCGCCAGGTCGTTGCCCTCCCGTCAGGGGGCGGCACCCCGCTGCCCGCCGCCCTGGCGCTGGCCGCCCGCGTTGTGCACCGCTGGCGTTTGCGCCACCCGGACGGCCGCGCCGTGCTCGTCCTCTTCACCGACGGCAAAGCCAACGTGCCGCTGCCGGATGCCCCACGGGCCGGCGCGCCAGCGGGAGCCGGTGTCGCGCGCGACACCGCCGACGCGGCGCCCAGCGCGGTTTCGGATGATGCCGCCGCGGCGGCAGGCGCAGCCCGGGCACCGCGAACGGACCACCGGCAGCGGGCACAAGCGCAGGCGAATCAGCTGGCAGCCCGCCTGCGGGCGCTGGGCGTCCCCAGCTTCCTGGTGGACACGGGCCCGCCGGGTACGTCAGAACCTCTATTGGAGCTGGCGCGCAGCCTCGGGGCGCGCCTTGTGCGGGTCGCCTTCCGCCGGCGCTGAGGCGGATGCGGCTCCCTCCGCCATAGCTAGCCACGGGGAGAGCGCGTCTGCCGGCTGCGTCGCCACCGCCCGCTGGAAGACGTGGGCAAAGTGGTACGTGAGGGCCACGTGCACTTCGGCCATGTCCACCCGGCGCCCGAGGAGCTCCTGCATGGACGTCACGGCCCGGTTGGTCAGGCCGCAGGGCACGATGCCCAGGAAGTAGCTGAGATCGGTGTTGACGTTGAGGGCAAAGCCGTGGCTGGTGACGGCCCGGGTAAACTTGACGCCGATGGCGGCTATTTTGGCATTGTCCACCCAGACCCCGGTCATGCCCGGTACCCGCCGGCCTTTGATACCGTAGTCCCCTAAGGTGCGGATGAGAACTTCTTCCAGGTCCCGCAGGTAGCGGTGGGGATCGAGCCCCCGGTCCCGCAGGGACACAATCGGATAACCCACCGCCTGCCCGGGCCCGTGGTACGTCACGTCGCCGCCCCGGTCCACATGGTACACGGCTACGCCCTTGGCCTGCCGCTGGGCCGCGTCCCAGAGGATATGCCGCCCGTCGCCGCCCCGCCCCACCGTGTAGACGTGCGGGTGCTCAACGAAAAGCAGCAGGTCAGGCACCTCGCCCTTCAACCGGGCGCGCACCAGGACCGCCTGCAGGTCCCACGCCCGGGCGTAGTCCCACAGGCCGAGGTTCACCGCCCAACAGGGGGGCCACTCGGGATGCCCAACGACCTCTCGTGGCACGCCGCCAGGACCTCCCGCTTTACGCCGGCGAACTTTCCGGCTTCACACCTGCACGCCGCCCAGCTTCCGGACCTGCTCGTGAGCGTGGTAGGAGCTGCGTACCAGGGGACCCGCCTCCACATGGGGGATCCCGATGGCTTCGCCGATCCGCTTCAGCTCCTCAAACTCCTCGGGCCGGTAGTAGCGCTCCACGGGCAGGTGCTTGATGGACGGCCGCAGGTACTGGCCGATGGTCATGATGTCGACGCCGGCCGCATGCACGTCCCGCATGACCTGCTCGATCTCTTCCCGCGTCTCCCCGAGCCCGACCATGATGCCCGTCTTGGTAAGGACCGTCGGGTCCATGGCCTTCGCCCGCCGCAGGAGCTCCAGGGA
>PKQR01000081.1 GCA_017578085.1 Bacillota bacterium | reverse complement strand
AATGCAGGTGGGCGGCCAGCAGGGTCAGTACCAGCAAAACCAGTACGGCCAGCCGTACCAGTACGGGCAGTCCCAGTACGGGCAGTCTCAGTTCGGGCAGCATCCCCAGTACGCGCCATACGGCCAAACGCAGTACGGGCAGCCCTACGGCCAGACGTTCCACTACAGCCAGCAGCAAGGCCAGTCCTTGGGGCAGCAGTACGGCCAACACTATACCCAGCCGCAGGTCCGCCAGTAGCCGGCCCCGGCGGCGTGCCTTCACCATCTGTGTAAGACAGCGGCGGGGCGCCCGCTCCCGGGCGTCCCGCCGCTTATTGTCTTCCCGCCCTGTGCACCGCCTCCGGATCAATGATAGGATAGGATCAACGATCGGATTACCTGGCATATCCGGAGGTTTCTGCATGCCCCAAGCCAACGGCGTCTACGAAAGCGTCGTCGACCTAATCGGCGGCACCCCGCTTGTTCGCATCCGCAAGTTCGAAGGCCTGGACCGGGTGCGGCTATATGCGAAGCTGGAGTTCTTTAACCCCGGCGGCAGCGTCAAGGACCGCATCGGGCCCCACATGATCCGCGCCGCGGAAAGCCAGGGCAAGCTCCGCCCCGGCGGCACCATCATCGAACCGACGGCTGGCAACACCGGCATCGGCCTCGCCTTGGCCGCCCTGGAGAAAGGCTACCGCGTTATCCTGGTCGTGCCGGAGCACTTCTCGCAGGAAAAGCAGGCGCTCATGAAGGCCCTCGGCGCGGAGATCGTCAACACCCCGAGGGAGAAAGGGATGGCGGGCGCCATCGAGAAGGCCAAAGAGCTCGCAGCCCAGATCGAGAATTCCTTCATCCCCCAGCAGTTCGCCAACCCGGCCAATCCCCAGGCCCACTACGACACGACGGGACCGGAGATTTACGAGCAGCTCCAGGGCCAGATCGACATTTTTGTGGCCGGCGTCGGCACCGGCGGCACCTTCACGGGCACCGCCCGCTATCTTAAGGAAAAGATCCCCGGCCTGCGGGCCGTGGCCGTGGAGCCCGAAGGGTCCATCCTCTGCGGCGGCCAGCCCGGGCCTCACCGGACCGAGGGGATCGGCGTGGAGTTCATCCCCGAAACGCTGGACACGCGCCTGATCGATAAGGTGTACACCGTGTCCGACGACGACGCGTTTGCCATGGTCAAGGAGCTGGCCCGGCGGGAAGGAATCTTGTGCGGCAGCTCCTCGGGCGCGGCGTTTTACGCCGCGTGGCAGGAGGCCAAGCAGGCCCGGCCCGGCAGCACCGTGGTCGTGGTGTTTCCCGACAGCAGCGAGCGCTACCTGAGCAAGGGCATCTACGACTAGCGGCCAGCCGGCAGTTGAGCGGGCGCCAAGGAACCGGCGATCTAGGCCGGCGGCGGAACAGGAGGCGGCACATGCGGCTCAAGACCCTTATCGTCCACGGCGGGCACGGCCCGGACCCCGCCACCGGGGCGGTCAACGTGCCCATTTACCTCTCGTCCACTTACGCCCAGGAGCGGCCCGGCGTCCACCGGGGGTATGAGTATTCCCGCACCGGCAACCCGACCAGGACGGCCTTGGAAAACCTGGCGGCGGAGCTGGAGGGCGGCGTGCGGGGGCTCGCCTTTGCTTCCGGGATGGCGGCCATGTCCACGGTCCTGAGCCTGCTGGACGCAGGCGACCACGTCGTGGTGGGCGACGACGTCTATGGCGGCACGTACCGGGTTGTGGAAAGGGTGTTCAAGCGCCTCGGCATCGAGGCCACGTACGCCGATACGGCCGACCCCGAGGACGTGGCGCGCAGCCTGCGCCCGGAAACCCGCATGGTCATCGTGGAGTCCCCCACCAATCCCCTCTTGAAGGTGGCCGACCTCCGGGCGCTGGCCGACGTGGCCCATCGGTCCGGCGCGTGGCTGGTGGTGGACAACACGTTCATGACGCCCTATTGGCAGCAGCCTCTCACCTTGGGCGCCGACATCGTCGTGCACAGCGCGACCAAGTACTTGAGCGGCCACTCCGACGTGGTCGCGGGCCTGGTCGTGGTCAAGGACGCGGAGCTGGGCGAGCGGCTGCACTACCTCCAAAACGCGGTCGGCGGGGTGCTGGGGCCCCACGACAGCTGGCTGCTCATCCGCGGCATCCGCACCCTGGGCCTGCGCATGGAAGCCCACGAGCGCAACGCCATGGCGCTTGCCCAGTGGCTCAAGGAGCAGCCCTGGGTGCGGCGGGTCTACTACCCCGGCCTGCCGGACCATCCGGGCCATGCGGTGCACCGCCGGCAAGCCAGAGGATTTGGCGGCATGCTCTCCTTCGAAACCGACACTCCCGAACGGGCGGAGCGCCTCGTGAGCCGCACGCGCCTCTTTACCCTGGCCGAGAGCCTGGGCGGCGTCGAGAGCCTTATCTCCTTACCGGCCAAGATGACCCACGCGTCGATCCCGCCCGAGCGGCGGGCACAGCTGGGCATCACCGACAGCCTGGTGCGCGTTTCCGTAGGAATCGAGGACGTCGAAGACCTCATCGAAGACTTGGCGCAGGCCTGCTGAGCGCTGACACTTTGGAGCAGCCCACGGGCCGGGCCGCGAGGGCCCGGCCCGCCCGCGGCTGAAATTGGCAGATCAGTGCGCTTTGTGGAAAGGGGTTGAGAAAATTTATGCTGCCACCCGGCACGCTGCAAGGTCGCGTCGCCATCATCACGGGCGGGAGTTCGGGTTTGGGCCTGGCCATGGCCCGCTGTTTCGGCGACCTCGGTGCGTCACTCGTCCTCGCGGCCCGCAACGCCGAGCGGCTGGCGGGCGTCGCCAAGGAGTTTGAGGCCAAGGGCGTACCGGTTTTGACAGTGCCCATGGACGTGCGGGACCCATCGCAGGTGGACGAGCTTTTGGCCAGGACGCTGGAGCGGTTCCGGCGCGTCGACATCCTGGTCAACAACGCGGCCGGCAACTTCGTCTGCCCCGCTCACGAGCTGAGCGTCAACGGTTGGAACGCTGTGGTCAACATCGTCCTCAACGGCACCTTCTACTGCAGCCGGGCCGTAGGCCGGCACTGGATCGAGCAAAAGCAGCCCGGCACTATCCTCAACATTATCGCCACGTACGCCTGGCATGGGGGCCCAGGGACGGTCCACTCGGCCGCGGCCAAAGCCGGGGTGCTGGCCATGACCCGCACCCTGGCGGTAGAGTGGGCGCCGTACCGGATCCGGGTCAACGCCATCGCACCTGGCCCCATCGACAAGACCGGCGGCGCCGAGCAGCTGTGGGCCACGCCGGAAGCGGCGCAACGCCTCCAAGCCGCCATCCCGCTCGGGCGCTTCGGGGAACCGGAAGAAGTCGCCCACGCGGCGGCATACCTGGTTTCCGACTACGCGTCGTACATCACCGGCGAGTGCCTAGTCATCGACGGCGGCTTGTGGCTTGGCCGCAACTTGTTCGTGGAGCGCACGCCCAAGCGCCGGTGAACCGCAGGACCGCGCAAGGCGGGGTTTTGCGCATCGTAGGCACGGGCGCAGGGCGAACGATTGACACGGCCTGGCAGGGAGCTCTATAATCAGTGGTAGTCAACAATCATTGTTAACTAACAGTTGCATGGCAACTAACAGTTCGTTGTCAACTACCATAAGGTGGTCAGAAGATGGCTCACGGCCAGAGCTTGGCAGAGCAGCTACGGGACAACGGCCTCAAGCTCACGCCGCAGCGGCACCTGATCTGCCAGCTGATCGAAAACAGCGACGGCCATCCGACGGTGGACGAGCTGTACGAGCAGGCGACCGCGGTGATGCCGAGCATGTCCTTGAAAACCGTGTACACCACGGTGTACGAGCTGGCGGGCCTCGGCGCCATCCGGCTGGTAAACGTGGGCACGGGAGGGTTCCGGATCGAGTGCAACCTGAGCCCCCACTCCCACCTGGTCTGCCGCTCCTGCGGCAAAGTGATGGATGTTCCCGTCGATCCGGCGGAACACGCGGATCTGTCGGTGTTGAAGGAGTACGATTTCGAAGTGGAGCAGCGGGAAATCATCTTTCGGGGCCTGTGCGGCGAGTGCGCGGGCCGGGCCGGGGAGGGTCCAGGGGCATGAGCGTCACCCACAACATCGGCAAAACCGAAAAGGCGGAGATGTACCTAAAGGCCATCCTCCTGATCGGGCATGAAAACCCGCCGGTGACCGTCACCAAGGTGGCCGAGTTCCTGGGGGTGTCTCCCGCGTCGGTGTCGGAAATGGTGAAGCGCATGGAGGCCAACGACCTGGTCATCAACACCGGCACCGGCATCGTGCTGACCGAGACGGGCCTGCAGGACGCCCGGAAGCTGGTGCGGCGGATGCGCCTGGCGGAGCGCCTCTTGAGCGACATCCTCGGCCTGCCGCTGGACCAGGTGTATGAGGAGGCGTGCCGGCTGGAGCACGCGATCAGCGAAACCGTAGAGGAGCGCATCGCGGCGGTGCTGGGCGAGCCCGAGACGTGCCCCCACGGCCACCCGATCCCCTTGGCCGCGGGCCGGGTCGATTGCCCGCTGGCGGGTTCCTTGGCCGAACTGCAGCCCGGCCAGTCGGCCACCGTCATCAGCCTGCCCGAGCGGGACGCGGAGCTCTTGCGGTACCTGGAGGGCCTCGGCATCCGTCCTGGCGTGGAGGTAAAGGTTGAGGACGTGGCTCCCTACAACGGGCCACTCTTCCTCATCATCAACAACGAGCGCCAGGCGGTGTCCCGAGAGGCCTTGGAGCAAGTTAGGGTCATGCCCCTCAACTAGAAGCCCGACGCGGTGCCGGCCTGTCCCGGCGCAGAAGCCCCGGCCGTGGAGCCGGGGTTTTTGTTTTTGCGGCGGCCTCCCGCCGCTCCCGGTCCGCAGGGGTCTTCTGGGTTGACAACCAAGCCCGGTATGTGTTACCTTATCCCTGATTTTAGGGCGCCCTAACATCTCCTTTTTGCGCACTTAAACAACGGGAGGTAATCACCGCGATGCTCCGCACCCGTTCCGCCCGGTCCGCCCGGACTGCGGCGCTGCTTGCCTCGTTGACCCTCGTGGCGCTGTTGGGCCTGCAAGGGCTCGCCTTCGCCCAAGAGATCGTCGTCTACTCGGGCCGCAGCGAGGCCCTGGTCGCCCCCGTCTTTGAGCGGTTCACCCAGGCCACCGGCATCCGCGTCGTCGCCCGCTACGGGGATACGGCGCAGCTCGCGGCCGCCATCCTCGAAGAAGGCCAGCGCTCGCCCGCCGACCTGTTCTTTGCCCAGGACGCGGGCGCCCTGGGAGCTCTGGCCGCCGCCGGCCGCCTGGAAGTCTTGCCTTCGCACGTGTTGGACCGTGTCGACCCGCGGCTGCGCTCGCCTGAGGGGCTCTGGGTCGGCATCACCGCCCGGGCCCGGGTCATCGCGTACAACACGGAGCTCGTCCCGGCGGAAGCGCTGCCCCAGAGCATCTGGGACCTGCTGGACCCGCGCTGGCGCGGCCAGATCGGCTGGGCGCCCACCAACGGCTCCTTCCAGGCGTTCGTGACCGCCCTCCGGGTGCTCGAGGGCGACGACCGGGCTGAGGAATGGCTGAGGGGGATGCTGGCCAACCAGCCGCGGTCGTACGCCAACAACCGGGCGATTGTGGACGCCGTCGGCCGCGGCGAGATCTTGCTGGGGCTCGTGAACCACTACTACCTCTTCCAGCTGCTCGCCCAGTACGGTGAGGACTTCCCCGCCCGCAACCACCATACCCGGGGCGACGCCGGGGCCATCGTCAACGTGGCCGGCGTCGGCATCCTGGACAGCAGCCGCAACAAGGAAGCGGCCTTACGCCTGATCGAGTTCCTGCTCTCGCCTGAGACGCAGCAGTACTTCACCAACGAAAACGCGGAGTACCCGGTGCTGCTGGGGTCTCAGGTGCAAACGAACCCCCTGCTGGTCCCGCTGGACGAGATCGCCACGCCCGAGATCGACTTGAGCGACCTGGCGGACCTGGAGGGGACCCTGGACCTCCTGCAGAGGACTGGGGTTCTGTAAGACGCGGGCGGTGAGCAGGGTGTCCGTGCGGCGCTCGTCACTGCCGCCTCTTTATTTCGTCATTCCCGCGTTCCTGGTGGCGGCGGGCATGTTGCTGCCCGTCGCCTATCTCCTTTTGCGCACGGCCGATGCCGGCTGGGAGACGGTTTGGCGCCTGGTGTGGCGCGAGCGCACGGCCAGGGTGCTGCTCAACACGCTGGCCCTGGCCGCAGCCGTGAGCGGTGCCTCCGTGGTGCTGGGAGTGCCTCTGGCGTGGCTCACCACCCGCACCGACCTGCCCGGGCGCCGGTTTTGGGCCGTCGTGTCGGTGCTGCCGCTGGCCATCCCGAGCCTGGTGGGCGCTTTCACATTTGTCTCCGCGTGGGCGCAAGGGGGCCTTGTGCACCAGCTTCTCCGGCAGGCGGCAGGCGTTGCCCGCATGCCGGACCTGTACGGGTTTCCCGGCGCGTGGCTGGTGCTCACCTTGCTCTCGTACCCTTACGTTGTCTTGCCCGTGCGGGGAGCCTTGCTGGGCATGGATCCTGGCCAGGAAGAGGCGGCCCGCAGCTTAGGCCACGGCACCTGGAGCGTGCTGTGGCGGGTCACGCTGCCGCAGCTGCGTCCTGCCATCGCCTCGGGCGCCTTGCTGGTGGCCCTCTACACCTTGAGCGACTTCTCCGCGGTGTCGCTGCTCCAGTTCGAATCGTTCACCCAGGCGATTTACGTCCAGTACCAGGCCACCTTCAACCGCTCGTACGCGGCGGTGCTGTCCCTCATCCTCGTGGCGCTGACCTTGGGCCTCCTGGCCCTGGAGGCCGTCGCCCGGGGGCGCGGGCGCTACTACAAAGTGTCCGCCGGGACCGCCCGCCGGCAGGCGGCCGTGCCTCTTGGTCGATGGAAATGGCCCGCGGTCGCCTTCTGCGCCTTCATGGGGCTAGTCTCCGTGGCGGTGCCTGTCGCGGTCAACGGGTACTGGCTCGTGCGGGGCCTGGTGGCGGGCATGGGCGTGCAGCTGGATTGGCAAGCTCTGGTCAACTCCGTGTACGCGTCTTTCCTGGCCGCCCTGGCCTGCGTCCTCTGCGCGCTGCCGGTGGCCATCCTCGCCGTGCGCTGGCCCGGGCCCGTTTCGGCCCTCATCGAGCGGGCCGGCTACGTCGGCTACGCGCTGCCCGGCATCGTGGTCGCCCTGTCTTTGGTCTTCTTTGGCGTCAACTTCGCGCGGGCGTTGTACCAGACCTTGGCGCTGCTCGTCTTCGCGTATGTGGTGCTCTTCCTTCCTCAGGCCCTCGGCGCCATCCGGGCGTCTTTGCTCCAGGTGAGCCCAAACGTGGAAAACGCCGCCAGGAGTCTGGGACTTTCCCCGTGGCGGGTGGCCTGGACCGTCACCTTGCCCCTGGTCCGTCCCGGGCTTGCCAGCGGCGCGGCCCTGGTGTTTCTCACAGCCATGAAGGAGCTGCCCGCGACGCTGCTCCTGAGCCCCTTGGGCTTTCGCACCCTCACCACCCGCATCTGGAGCGCGGTCAGCGAGGCGTACTACATCCAGGCTGCGGCGCCTGCGCTGCTGCTCATCCTCGCCTCCGCCATCTCGGTGGCCCTCCTCTTGGCCGGCGAACGGCGGTCGGCATAGCGGCTCCTGCCATCGATTCCCTCTAGGCGCACGGGCTGGCACGCTCGAAAGAAGCCACCAGGGTTTCAGGGCGATGGGGCACGGGGGGCGACGATGACAAGGGGCATTGGCCAACAGGGGCGCCACGCTTGGCGCGCGGGCGCCGCGGTGTTGCTGCTTTTGCTTTGGCTGGGAAAGCTGGTGACGATGGGCGGCACCATATCCACCGGCGGCAGCTTCACGGCGCACGAGAGCCTGCCGGCGCAGGCGGCGCACGCCAGCCCCGCGCCCCGGGCAGAGTCCCGCCTGCGCCTGGCCACCTACAACATCCACTGGGGCATGGGCGCGGACGGCGTCCATGACCTGGAGCGCACCGCCGCGGTGCTCAAGGCCATCGACGCCGACATAGTGATCCTCAACGAAGTGGATGTCAACTGGCGGCGCAGCGGCAACGCGGACCAGGCCGCGTACCTGGCGGCCGCCGCCGGCTACCCGCACGTGTACTTCGGCCCTGCCCTGCGCACATGGGCCTCCGGCGGGCTTGGGGTTTCCCTATACGGCAACGCGTTGCTGAGCCGGTATCCGCTGCAAAACGCCCGGACCGTCCGCCTCCCGGCCGGGCCGGGCCGCGAACCCCGGGCGGCGGTCGCGGCGGAGGTGGATCTATACGGCGCAACCCTCACCGTGCTCGGCACCCACCTGGGGCTGAACCGCGCCGACCGGCTCGCCCAGACGGCGCGGCTTGTGGAGCTGGCCGGCGCACGAAGCGGGCCGGTGGTGCTCATGGGCGACTTCAACGCCCAACCCTGGGCGCCGGAGATCCGGCAGCTTTTGGCCGCGGGCCTCGTCGACGCCTACGACCTGGCCGGCGATCCCGGCCCAGGGCCCACCTTTCCCGCCGCGAACCCGAGCGCCCGCATTGACTACGTCTTCGTTTCCCCCGACCTGGCAGACCGCGTCAAGGCCGCCGGGCCTTGGCCCGCGGACGCCTCCGACCACCTTCCCGTCGTCGTGGACCTGACCTGGCCCTAACCGGCTCCGGTCCCCCGCACCACGCTGGCCGGCTGGCCGGCGATGCCCCACGCGTCGGGTGGGATCTCCAAAAGGAGCACCCGCACGTCGCCGGGCGGGACGGACAGCGTTTCGGCCACCGCCGCGGTCACCCGGGCGATGAGCTCCGCCTTCTGCTCGCGGCTGCGGCCCGCGAGCATGTGGACGCGCACCATCACCATGCCGCGGCCCTCACTCCCCTGCGGCCTGGCCCGGGCGTTTGCCCTGCGCCGGGCCTTGCCCATCGCCGCCCGGGCGGCCGCCCTGCCCCCCGCCCTGCGCCCGCTCCTGCTCCATCATTTCCTTGATGATGAGCGATCCCAGGTTGGCTGCAGGTAGTCCCCGGAAGAGAAAGGCCAGGCCCACGACGGCGGACAACTCCTCCCACGTGGCGCCGGCACGGCGGGCGGCGATGCCGTGTAACCTGGCCGCGTCGGCAAGGGTCATCAGCAGCATGCCGAAGAGCATCAGCTGCGCGGTCTTGACGTCAAAGCACGGCGGGTACATGAGCCGCCGGCGAATCTCCTCCTGCATCAAGAGCGTCTCGGGGTCCAGTTCGGCCAGCACCTCGAGCCGCGCCCCCGCCCGGGGCGGGACAAACCCGATCAGCTCTTCATAGCGGGCCCGCAGGGCCTTGAGGTCCACCTGCTGCTCCATGCGCGCTCACTCCTTTGTCACGGCGATCTCTAGCGGCCCAGGTTCGGCAGCCACAGGGCCAGCTGGGGGAAGGCCATCAGCAGGCCCACCATCAGGAATAGAGGCACCAGGAACGGCATGACGCCCCGGAAGATCTCCCCCAGCGGGACTTCGGGATAAATGTTTTTGATGACGTACACGTTGACGCCCACGGGCGGCGTGATCACGCCCATCTCGGCGGTGAGCACGATGATGACGCCAAACCAGATGGGGTCAAACCCCAAGCGCTCCACCACCGGAAACAGCACCGGCACCAGCAGCGTCACCAGCGCCATCGAGTCCATGAAGAACCCGCCCACGAAGAGGATGAGGACGATGATCCACAGGATCCCGTTGGCCGACAGCGGCAGG
>PKQR01000218.1 GCA_017578085.1 Bacillota bacterium | reverse complement strand
CCGGCGGAGGACTACGAGATCGTCGTGTTCCAGAACAAGTACCCCTCGCTCTTGCCCGATCCGCCGCCGCCCGCGGTGGCAGGCACTGAGCTTTGCCCGGTGGCGCCGGCGCGGGGCGAGTGCGAAGTGGTCTTGTATTCGCCGGATCACTACGGCACGCTGACGCAGCAGCCCGTTTCCCACCTGCGCAACTTGATTGAGGTGTGGGCGGACCGCTACGAGGAGCTCGGGAGCCGCGAGGAGATTAAGTACGTCTTCATCTTCGAAAACCGCGGCGCCGAGGTGGGCGTGACGCTGCACCACCCTCACGGGCAGATCTACGCGTTTCCCTTCATCCCGCCCATCCCGGCCCAGGAGCTGGCTGCAAGCCGCGAGCACCGCGAGCGCACCGGGCGCTGCCTCGGCTGCGACGTCGTGGCCGAAGAGCGCCGGGACGGGCGGCGGGTCCTGTATGACGATGAACATTTCGTCGCCTTCGTGCCCTCCTTCGCGCGATTCCCCTATGAGGTGCACTTGTATCCCAAGGCGCACCGCACGGCCATCACGGAGCTGGGCGAAGAGGAACGCTGGTCATTCGCCCGGGCGCTCAAGGCGACGCTCCTGCGCTACGACGGGCTATGGGGCTTCCCGCTGCCCTACATGATGGTCCAGCACCAGCGCCCCACCGACGGCGGCCCGCACGATCATTGCCATTTCCACGTGGAGTTTTACCCGCTCCATCGCGCCCAGGACAAGCTCAAGTACTTGGCCGGCAGCGAGACGGGCGCGGGCGCCTTCATCGTGGACATCACCGCCGAGGACATGGCCCGGCGCCTGCGGGCCGTGCCGGTCAGGGACGAGCACCTGGTGGACGCGCCCCAGCGGCAGACGGGTCTCGTGCCGGCGAGCGGTGTGGGCGAGGTGGAAGCGCGATGACTGCCGGACCGGGACAACTGCGCGAGCTTTTGGACGCGTTTCAAGCCCGCTTTCCTTTTGACCCCGCTATGCACCCGGCTGATGAGACGGTCGTGGTGCGCTCACCGGGCCGGGTCAACCTCATCGGCGAGCACACCGACTACAACGACGGCTTTGTCCTGCCGCTGGCCATCGACCGGGAAATCCTGCTGGCGGGCCGCCGCCGCAAGGATGAGACGGTGCGGGTGTTCTCCCTCAACATGGGTGACGAGGGCGCGTTTCCCGTGAACGGCGTCGCCGCCCCCGCGGCCGCGGGCGAGGGAAAACCCGGGCCGCCCGGCGGCTGGAGCCGCTACGTGGAGGGTGTCGTGTGGGCGCTGCGGGAGGCGGGCTTCGCCGTGGGCGGGTTCGACGCGGCCCTGGTGGGCAACATCCCGCAAGGCGGGGGCTTGAGCTCGTCGGCCGCGCTGGAGGTGGGGGTCGCGGTCCTCATCAAGGAGCTGTTCGGCCTGGAGCTGGACCCGGTTGCCACGGCCAGGCTGTGCCAGCGGGCGGAAAACGGGTACGTGGGCGTCCAGTGCGGCATTATGGACCCCTTCACGGTGGCCTTGGGCCGGCAGGGACATGCGCTGCTCCTGGACTGCCGGACGCTGGAGTACCATTACGTGCCGCTGCCGGCGCAGCACGTGCGCCTGGTGGTGGCCGACACCGGCGTGCGGCGGGCGCTGGCGTCGTCGGAGTACAACGCGCGCCGCCGCCAGTGCGAGGAGGGCGTCGCCCTGCTGCGGCGGCACTTGCCGGACATCCGGGCGCTGCGGGACGTGGCGCCGCACTCGTTCGAGCAGCTACGGGATCGGCTGCCTGAGGTTCTCGCCCGCCGGTGCGGCCACGTCATCTACGAGAACGCCCGGGTGCTGGCGGCCGCCGCGTCCCTGGCCAACGACAACTTCACCGCGTGCGGGCAGCTGATGTACGCCTCCCACAAGAGCCTCCGGGACGAATACGCGGTCAGCTGCCGCGAGCTGGACGAGATGGTGGAGATCGCCAGGAGCGTCCCCGGCGTCTACGGCGCCCGCATGACGGGGGCGGGCTTCGGCGGCTGCGTCGTCAGCCTGGTGCGCGCCGACGCAGTGGATGCACTGGTGGCCGCCATCGAGGCGGAATACCCCAAGCGTACGGGCAAGACGCCGGCCGTGCACGTCATCACCCCGTCCGCCGGCGCGGCCACCGTCTTCAAGGCATCTGGCGACGCTCTAGCTTGATAGGAATCCTCTAATTCGCCCGAAATTATGAGAATATGAGCCCGTTCACGGCCGACGGATTTCGTGTACTCCTGGCATGCCTCCCGCCCGTGGCGGCCGGTTTCCTGCTGCTGCGGCGTGTCGCCCCGGCATGGGCGGCCTTCGGTGGGCTGGTGACGGGATTGGCCGTGCTGCCCGCCTTCAGGCCGTCGCCGGCAGCCCTCGGCGCAGCGTACGCGCGCGCCATCCCCCTGGCCGTCGAGGTGCTTCTCATCTTGTACGGCGGCATCGCCCTGTTCGCGGTGCTGCGGTTGACGGGCCTGCACCAAGTGTTGGGCCAGGGGGTCGCGTCGCTCGCGCCCGACCGGCCGCGGCGGGTACTGCTGGTGGCGCTGGGCGTGGCGCCGTTCCTGGAGTCGGTCATCGGCTTCGGCGTCGG
>PKQR01000217.1 GCA_017578085.1 Bacillota bacterium | reverse complement strand
CCGGGTCGCTGACCACCCGGTGCGGGTCCTCCTGGCCACCGCTCACTTGCCCGCCGCGCTGCGGGCGGCGGACGCCGTCTCCGGCAAAGGCCTCGGCGCAGAGCACCGGGCGGCGACAGTTGAGGAGATGCTCGAAGCGGGAGCTGTGGCCATCGGCGAGATCGGTGCCGGCCACACCTTGGGCGGCGGCGGGCAGGACTACCTTTACATCCCCCGCGCCATCCGCGCCGCCACGGGCCGGGACATCAGGCCCGAACAGGCCCGGGCCCTGAAGCTGGCCACGCTGGGCAGGCGCCTGGACCCAAGCGCCTTTGACCGTGAGGAAACCGCCCGGGTATTGCGGCACGTCGGACTCGACGACGTCCTCGATCCCGAGCGGGTGCGCGACCTTGTCGCCTCTTCCGTACTCCCGCCCGTGGAAACCGCCCTGGCCGCCTTTGACGAGGCGGCGGAACTGGCCGATCGCTTCGGGGTGGCCGCCATTTACCACAACTCCGCCCCGTCGGCGGACCGGCTCCTGGCCATCGCCCGGCGGCACGGCCGCGGTCCGGCCCGCATCATCGCCGCCCATTCCAACCACGACACCTTCACCGTGGCCGACAGCGTCGAAACCGCCCACGCGTTAAGGGAACTCGGGGCGTGGGTGGACCTGGCCACCTTCTCCTTAAGCCCTGAGTCCCGGGAAAAGATGGGCGACTTCCGGGAGTACTTCGACGCCTTGGCCGCTTCCGGACATGCGAACCTGATCTCCACGGACTACAACGGCGGCTTCTGGGACGGCATCCCGCTGGCCATCGCCCGCATGGTGGAGAGCGGCTGGGCGACGCTGCCCCGCGCCGTCGCCATGGCCACCGCCAACGTGGCGGACGTCTTGGGCCTCATGGACCGCGGCCGCCTACGGCCTGGGCTATTAGCCGATTTGACCCTGGTGCACGCCGGCGACTTGACCCGCGTGGCCGCCGTGGTGATAGGCGGCAAAGTTGTGTTTCAATCGGCCCCAAGTCGCCTTTAAGCGGGCCAAAATCGCCTCAAAGCGGCTCCAAGTCGCCTCTAAGGCCGCGCCTGCGTGCTGCCTTCGCCCGCAGGCGGCGTCCGGCGCTGGATATATACAACGCCGCTGGCCTTGGCCACCAGGGTGTCCCCCTGCCGCACTTCCGCCTCGCCAAACGCGAGCCGCCGGCCCAGCGACGTGACGACGCCCCTGGCAACGAGCCTGCCGGGATGGGCCGCCTTGATAAAGCTCGTGTTCAATTGCGCCATCACCGTCCGGTAGGTTTCCAGATCGATCAGCGTCTGCACCGCGGTGCCCACCGCGGTATCGGCCAGGCTCATGATCACGCCGCCGTGGACGATGCCCGACGAATTGAGATGCCGCTCGTCCGCCTCCAGCGCGATGACGCACTCGCCGTCGCCGCGTTTTTCGATGACCATGCCGAGATGCTCCCGGTAGCTCACGGTGCGCCCTCCTTACTGCGTCGACGCGGTGTTTGCAGCCCGCGGGTTGTGCCGCCGCTGGCGCCGGTAATTCGTGGCGACAATGACACGCCTGTTGCCCGATGATTCGCTGCCTGCCCAAGTGGTCCTCTGCCCAAGCGGCCCTGTTCGCAGAGCGGGCTTGTTGAGGCGGAGAGGCTCTTGCCCGCCGACCTGTGGCAGGGACAAAACGCGTGACTGTCAAACCGAGACCAACCGGGAACGGGGATGAAATGCGGTGGACAACCTCGTTTTGGAGGTAGCACAGCAATGTACCAATTGACAGCCACGAACAGGTTTCAACAGGAAAACCGCCAGCTGCCGGAGACGGTGTTGACGGAAACCATCAAGACGATGGCGGCCCATGCCACGGTCCGGCAGTACAAACCGGATCCGGTGCCGCCGGAAGCGCTGGAGGCGATTCTGACCGCCGCCCGCAGCGCGTCCACCTCGTCGAACCTCCAGATGTACAGCATCATCGTTGTGACGGACCCCGAGCGCCGGGAGCAGCTGGCGCAGCTTTCCGGCGACCAGGACCAGATCCGCCAGGCGCCGGTCTTTCTTGTTTTCTGCCCCGACCTGCACCGGCTGGAGAGAGTCTGCCAGCGGCAGGGATATCCTTTTGCCGACCGCTACATGGAGATGTTCATCCAGGCGGTGGTGGACGCCGCGCTGGCCGGGCAAAACGCGGCCGTCGCCGCGGAGAGCCTGGGCCTCGGCATTTGCTTTGTCGGCGGCATCCGCAACCGCCCGCTGGAGGTGGCCCGCCTCTTGAAGCTCCCGCCCCGCACCTTCGCTCTCTTCGGGCTCACGGTGGGCTACCCGGCGCACCAGCCCAAGATTAAGCCGCGCCTGCCGGCCGAGGTGACGGTGCACCGGGAGGAGTACAGCGAAGCGGGACTCGAGGAAGGACTTGCGGCCTACGACAGCATCATGGCCCAAACGGGCATCTACAAGGACCGCGAGGTGCAGGTGGACGGGCAGCCGGGCGCGACGCGGCTCTACGGCTGGTGCGAGCATTCGGCCCGGCGCATGGCCAAGCCGCATCCGTTGCGCCGCAACATGAAAGAGATGCTCGAACAGCTGGGCTGGGAGTTCTAG
>PKQR01000216.1 GCA_017578085.1 Bacillota bacterium | reverse complement strand
GACGTCGTGGGCTTGGGCCTGGTTCACCGTCTGCGTCACGGGCACGATGAGGCGGCGTCTCTTGCGGCAGACACTCATGGACTGTCACCTCCCTGGCTTGGGTGTGTCATGCACTGATAGGTAATGCGACAGCGGTCATGCCAGTGATAGGAGTTGATTCGCGTTCCATTTAGGAACGGTAGCCCATCGAAAACCGGGCCGGCGGCAGCCGGCGCCCGGCGGGCCAGATCGGGAGCGGCTTCCTGCCGCGCGGCCGGTGCCCGGACCATAACATTGGGATCAAGTACAGTCGCTTTTTGGAGAAGGGACCCGATGCGGATTCTGTATCTCTCGTGCCATGCGGCCCTGGAGTACGACGAGCTGCGGCTGCTGGCGGGCTTGGGCCACGAAGTGTTCAGCGTGCACGGCGCGTACCAAGTGCCCCACGCGCCCGCCGACAGCTTGCGTCCGCCCTTGCCGCTCCCCCGTTACCCGGCGTTGGAAGCCATTGCCCGGCAGTGTACCCGGGAGCGCCTGGACCCGCGTCTCGTGGCCTGGGCCGACGTGATCTTGGTGATGCACGCCCCCGAATGGATTACAAACAACTGGCACCTCTACCGCGGCAAGCGGGTCATCTGGCGCAGCATCGGGCAGTCAACGCCTCGCACGGAACGCATGCTGCGGCCCTACCGGCGCCTGGGTCTGGAAGTGGTGCGGCACTCGCCAGGAGACCTGCGCATCCCGGGCAACATCGGCGCGGACGCGATCATTCGTTTCTACAAGGACCCGAAAGAGTTCTGCGGCTGGACGGGGCACACCAACGAGGTGATCACCCTCAACCGCAGCATGCGAGCGCGCGCCGCCGCATGCAACTTCGCGGCGTTTGTCGCCTTGGCCCGGGGGTTCAACGCCCGCGTGTACGGGCACGGCAATGAGGACACCGGCCCTTTCCACGGCGGCGCGCTGGATTACGAGGCCATGAAGCAGAAGCTGCGGGAGGCCCGGGTTTACCTGTATACCGGCACCAAGCCGGCCGGCTACACCCTGGGCCTGGTAGAGGCGATGATGACAGGCATCCCGGTGGTGGCCATCGGGCCCCGCTGGGGCGATGTGGGGTGGGGCACCTATGAGGTGCATCACATCATCCGCAACGGGGTGGACGGGTTCGTCAGCGACGACCTCGGTTACCTGAGACAGTGCATTGCCCGCCTGCTGCAGGATCGCGGGCTGGCAACCGCCATCGGGCACAACGGACGGCAGCGGGCCATCGCCCTGTTCGGGGAGGCGGCCATCCGCGCCCAGTGGGCCGCCTTGCTCGGCCGTCCCCACCGCGGCGTCCGGTCCGGGCGGCGGCGCGTGCGCAGCGGGCTGAGACGCCCGTTTGGCCGGGTCCTTTCGGGCCGCAGTTATTGGCGCCGCCGGCTGCTCAGGCGCCGCCGGCTGCTCAGGCGCCGCCGCGGCGGGCTGCGTAGGCGCGGGTTTTCCAGGGGCCGCCTCCGGCTCCATGCCGTCTTCCGTCGGGTTGCCCCCCGGCGCAAGTTGGCGCGCCGGATAACAGGTCTACGACATGGGAGATGATTTCATGACTGGGTCATCCATCGGAACCGGTGTCCAGGCGTCCCGGGCGAGCGGTGCGCGTCGGCCGTGGACCGGCGCTGCCCTTGGCCAGCGCCTGCGCCGGCGGCGGTCCCGGAAGCGCCGGCGACTGCAGGCGCCTCCCTCCGTCGCCATCCTGCTGCCGCACTTGGGAGAGGCGGACGCGACGGGCATGGACGCTTGGACGGAATACCAGGTGTTGCGCCGCCGGGGGCTGCGGGTCACGCTGCACGCGTCCCGGTTCGAGCCGGCTTGGGCCCCCCTCGTTCGCCCACTGGACGAAGCGGCGCGGGCCCACATCCTCATTTACCACCACGCGGTCAACTGGCCTGAGGGTGAGGAGATCCTGCGCCGCCACCGGGGGCGCGCCCGGATACTGAGGTACCACAACGTCACACCGCCCGAGTTTTTCGCTCTCTATTCGCCGGTCCTTGCCGCGGACTTGGCGGAGGGGCGCGCCCAGACGGAGCGCTTGGTGCGCCTGTGCACCCATTGGACCGCAGATTCCCACTTCAACTTGCAGGATCTGCTCCGGGCTGGTGCGTTGCCCCGGCGCACCACCGTCCTTCCGCCGTTCCATCAGGCGGAGGCGCTGCGCGCGGTCCCGGCGGATCCCGCACCGGAGCAGGAGTTGGCCGCGGCCGGGGCGGCGGGCGTGGTCCTGTTTATCGGGCGCCGGGCACCCAACAAAGGCCTGCACCATTTCGTGCGGGTGGCGGAGGCGTGCCGCCGCATGCACCCGCCGGTCCGGTTCGTCTGGGTGGGGAAAGAACATTCCGGCCCGCCGGGCTACGAGCCCGAGATCGAGGAATACGTCGATGAGCACGGGCTGCGGAGCGTCGTCCTGTTGCGGGGCCAGGTGCCCCTGCCCAGCCTCAAAGGCTACTATCAGGCGTGCGATGTGTTTCTGTCTCTCAGCGAGCATGAGGGCTTCGGTGTGCCCATCCTGGAAGCCCAGGCGCTGGGCAAGCCGGTGGTCGCGCTGGCTCGCGCCGCGGTGG
>PKQR01000080.1 GCA_017578085.1 Bacillota bacterium | reverse complement strand
CGCCTAGGTTTGGAACACGTCGCCTAGGTGCGGAACAGCACCCGCTCGTGGGTGAAGGCCCGGACCGCGAGCCCGAAGGCCAACGCGACCCATACCACCAGCGCTCCCAGGGTGACCAGCACCTGCGGCAGGCCGGCCGTGCCCATGAGCACCTCCCGGCACACCAGCAACACGTTCAGCACGGGGATCAGGTAGATCCACAGGGCCGCCCCGGTTTCCTCGACAAACATGAGATACATGGCAGGAAGCATCACCGCGCACATGAGGGCCGTCACGTACGCCTGCGCCTCGCGGAAGGACTTGCTGAAGACGCTCATGGCCAGCTGCACCGCGGACATAAGCCCGACGAACAGGGCCATCGTGGCCATCAGGGCTAGAAGGCCCCCAATCGTCAGGTGCACGCTGACCGTGTCTGCGGCCCCGATGATCCGGGGCAGCAAGTACAACAGCGACACGCTGGTGCTCGCGATGAGCAGGAGCACCGCCACAAAGCTGACGGTGGCGACGGCCAGGAACTTGCCGGCCACGATGACGACGCCGGGCACCGGGGTCATGATCAGGCACTCGAGGGAATTGCGCTCCTTCTCCCCCGCCCCCGCGTCGATGGCGGTGTGCATGCCGCCCGCGACCGCCCACACGACGACGAAGAACGGCACCATCATCCCCAAGAGCCGGCCAGCCAGCTGCTCCCGGGGAGTGATGTCCCGCTCTTGTAGGACAAAGGGCTCGAGGAGTTGCTGCGACAGGCCCCGCTCCGCGAGGCGCATGGCGACCAGCTGATCGCTGTAGCGCCCGAGCAGCGCTTTGAAGAGCTCCGCCGCCATGGCCGAACGGCGGCTGCCCGCTTCAACCACGACCCGGACCTCCACGGGCTGCTCCGCCAAGAGCCGCTCCGCCGCTCCTTCGGGCAGCTCCACGATGAGGTGCACGTCACCTTCCCGCAAGCGTTCCTCCAGGGCCCCGAGATCCGCCCCGGCCGGCAGCGCTTCGATGGCCAGTGCCCCGGTGGCTTCGATCCAACCCACCAACTGCGGCAGCTGCTCGGAGCCCACCACCACGGCCACCGGCACTTCTTGGGCCAAGGTCTCCTGCTGGCGCACCGTCATATACGGGCCGATGAGGGTGATGACCGGCATGAGCACGATGGGGAGGAGAATCATCATGTAGAGCGTGCGCTTGTCCCGCACGGTGTCTAGCATTTCCCTGAACCAAACCGCTCGGATCTTATCCCACACGCCTGTCCACCTCGCCGGCCCGCCGCTCGACCCAGTAGGCAAACGCGTCCTCCAGCGTCGCCGCGCCCACCGCCCGGCACACGTCGCCCGGCGTGCCGAAGGCGCAGATCTCACCGCCCACGATGATGGCCACCCGGTCGCAGACCCGGTCGGCCTCCAGCAGGTAGTGGCTGGAGAAAAGTACGCTGCGGCCGGCCTTGCGGCTTTCCCGGATGAAGTTGATGACCGCCCGGGACGCCAGCACATCCAGCCCCACCGTCGGCTCATCCAGGATGAGCACCGGCGGGTCGTGGATCACGGCCCGGGCCAGGGCCAGCTTCTGCCGCATGCCTTTGGAAAACTCCTCCACCCGCTGGTGCTTGGCGCCCGCCAGCCCCAGCCACTCCAGCAATTCATCGATCCGCCGCTCCAGCGCCGCCCCGCCCAGCCCGCACAGCTGGCCGTAGAAGCGCAAGTTTTCGGCAGCCGTGAGCCGGCCGTACAGCCCCGGGTCCGTGGGCAGCACTCCCACATGGGCCCGCACCTTGAGCGGTTCCTGGACGATGTCGTAGCCGGCTACCTTCGCCGTGCCGCGCGTCGGCCGCAAGGTCGTGGCCAGCATGCGCAAGGTCGTCGTCTTGCCCGCCCCGTTGGGGCCGAGCAGCCCCACCACCTCTCCCGGCTGCACGTCAAAAGAAACGCCCCGCACCACGGGGCGGCCGTGGTACTCCTTTTCCAATCCCATCACTTGAATCAACGGTGTTTCACTCCCAGCGGAAACGCCAGACGGCCACCACGGCGGCGGCCACCGCCCACGCGGCCAGGTACAAGAGCCCGCCGGTGTGGGCGGCGAGGGATTCGCTCCGGGTGGCCACGCCCCGCATGGCCTCCACCAGGGGCGTTAGGGGCAGGTAGTTGATGAGGGGCTGGATGGACTCGGGGATCAACTCCCGGGGCCAGAAGGTACCCGACAGGAACATCATCGGGAATGCCACGACGCTGCCCAAGGTGTTGGCGGCCTCCGCCGTCTTGGAGGCCGAGGAGATCGCAAACCCGATGCTCAGAAACGCCACGGATCCGATGAACATCAGGATCAACAGGTCCACATAGCGGCCCACCACGTGGGCGTCGAAGACCAGCACGCCGACCAGCAGGATGATGAGCCCCTGCATCATGTTGGTCAAGGTAAAACGGGCGATCACACCCGTGAGAAACGCGGCCGGCGGAAAAGGCGTGGCCAGCACCCGCTTGAGCAGCAGCCGCTCCCGGTAGCCCGTCAAGACCGCCGACACGCCCATGAGCCCGCTCTGCATCAGGGCCATGGCCAAGATGCCCGGCAAGAGGAAGTCAAACATGGAGACATCCTCCGCCGCGACCCCTGCCGCTTGCACCGCCAGCACGTCCCGGCGCTGGGTGATGGCCTGGTTCATCTCCGCCACGACCGCGCCGATGACGCCCAGCCCCGCCTGCGCTACTTGCGCGCGGGTTTCGTCGTAGTAAACCCGTACCGGCACCGGGCCCGCTGCGGGGCCGTCTGCGAAAGCGCCCGCCAGGGCGCGCACGGCTTCCTGGTCCGGCAGCACCACCACCAGGCTGCGCTCGCCCCGGCGCAGGGCAGCCAGCGCGGCCTCCTCCTCTTCGATAGTGATCTCGAGGACAGGCACCTCCCGCAGAGCCGCCAGGACCCCGTCGGCCAGCGGGTTGCCGGGCGTGGGCACAACCACCGCCGTTCGGAGGGTGAGGTCGTCAACGTTGCTGAAGACAGAACCGATGAGGCCCATCAGCATCAGCGGGAACACAACGCCCCAAAACAGGGCGTGCTTGTCCCTCCAGAACATGCGCAAGGCCGTTTCGGTTACGGCCCAAATCCCCGCCAGCACAACCGTTCACTCCCGCAGCCGCCGCCCAGTCAGCTGCAGAAACACGTCCTCCAGGTTGGGCGCTTCCACCCTGAGGGACTGGTACCGGACGGCTCCTTCCTTGCCCAGCCGTATCAGGGCGGCGATGGTTTCCTCAAAATCTACGCTGAAGAGGACGACCTCGTCCGGGGCGTCCGCTGAGACGCGCTGGACACCGGGCAGCGAGCGCAGGGCGTCCGCCAGCGCCGTTGCCGCCCCGTCCTGCGGCCGCACGTGAACCTTGACGCCGGGGGCGTATTGCCGGATAAGCGCCTGGGGTGTATCCAGGGCGACAAGACGGCCGTGGTCGATGATGGCCACCCGTTCGCAAAGCGCCTCCGCCTCGTCCATGTAATGGGTTGTGAGGACGACGGTGCGGCCCTCGTCCCGGATGGAGCGGACCACGTCCCACAAATTCCGGCGGGCCTGCGGGTCCAGCCCCGTCGTCGGTTCGTCGAGAAACACCACTTTCGGGTCGTTGACCAGCGCCAGGGCAATGGACAGCCGCTGCCGCTGCCCGCCGGACAAGGTTTTCACCAGGGCCTTGGCCTTGTCGACCAGCTGCAGCCGCTCCAGGAGCACCCGCTCGTCCACACGGCGGCGGTGAAAGCGGGCAAACAGGCGGATCGTTTCGGCGACGGTCAGGAGCTCAAACAGGCCGGCGTACTGTAGCTGCACGCCCATGCGGGCGCGCGCCCGCCGGGACTCCTTGATCGCGTCGACGCCTGCGACGATCACCCGCCCGCCGTCGGGCTTGCGCAGGCCCTCGATGATCTCCAGCGTCGTCGTCTTGCCCGCTCCGTTAGGTCCCAGGAGGCCAAAGGTTTCGCCGCGCGCGACCGTAAAGCTGATACCGTCCACCGCGGTCACAGACCCATAGCGCTTGACGAGTCCCTCCACCACGATGGCGAGTTCCGGGCCGGGCGCCGCCTGCAGATGGCCCACCGGTGCCGACCTCCTCCTGCGGCTGTACCCGACCATCATTCTCTTTTGGGGTAGCCACTCCTCCCCCCTTACTCCACCCGGATAGTGCCATTCATGCCCAGCTCGTTGTGGCCTGGCACGGTGCAGAGGAACCGGAACGTGCCCGAGCGCCTCGCCTGGAACTCCACGACGGCTTCTTCGCCCGGCGCCAAGATGGGCGTGGCCGCGTCCCAGTCGGGGATCGTCAGGTCGTGCTCGATGGTGCCCGTGTTGCGAAAGAGGAGGCGCACGGCTTCCCCCCGGTGGATGGTCAGCTCCGCCGGGTCAAACCCGTACTCAAACCCTTGTACCGTCAGCTCCCGCACGCCCACGGGCTCCGTGGGCGCCAGCAACGCCCTGCCGTACGTTAGCGCCCCGAGCAATAGCACGATGACCACCGCCGCCCAGATGACGGCACGCATTTCGCCCTCTCCTTCCCACTACAGCCTCTCGTACGCCACCGGGACGCCGCAAAGGCGCGCGGTGAGCTCGTCCAGGGCCATAAGGTCTTCTTGGGAGACGTCCCGCACCGAAGTCTTCCCCAAAGCCCGCACGGCCAGCGCGATCTCCCAGGCCGCCGCTCGCAGGTAGTTGGCCAGCCGGTGGGCGCCCTCGTCCACGTCCAGCTCGTGTTCTTGGTGTCCTCCAAAAAACACCAGCTGCGTCGGGGGTTCCCACGGAAGCGCCTTGAATACCTGGCCTTGGCAGATGACAAACAAGGCCACCGTCCCGATGTAAACCGCGTCGGCGCCCAAGGCCAGCACTTTCAGGAAATCACCGGGGGTGTAAAGGCCGCCGCCGACGATGAGGCTCACCCGGTCCCGGACGCCCCGGACTTCCAAGTGTCGCACCGCCCGCACCAGCGCGTAGAGGGTCGGCAGGCCGAAATCATCCTGCAGGATGGGTGCGCTGCCTTTGGTGGCGGCTTGTGCGCCGTCGAGGACGATGACGTCGACACCGGCAGAGAGGGAGGCGTCCAGGTCCTCCTCCAGCCTGCGCCCGGGCGCGAGCTTGACGCCGATGGGAACGCCCTTCGTCTCGGCTCTCAGCTCTTCCACCAGGTCCCCCAGGGAGCGTGACTTGAGCGCTTCGTGGCGCGAGTAGATGACGGCAGGCTGCCCGGGCGCGACGCCCAGCTCCCGGCGGAGGCGGCGGTTGCTGCGGACGCCGACCACCTCACCGCCGACGCCTGTCGACGCGCCCTGTCCAAAGTGGATCTCCACCATGGCCGCGTGCCCCAGTGCCTCCGGGTCCCCGCCCCAGCTGGCCCGGGGATACTGCATGATCAGCTTTGTATTTGCCTGCCGCTCCAAGGGCAAAACCGGCCCCTCGCCGCTGTTGCTGGCGGTCCCCGCCAAAGCCGCCCCCCGCGCCAAGGCCACTTTCGCCCTCCGGCTCAGGGCTAGGCCGTAGGCCATGCCCGAGATGAGGATCGGGATGTCGACCCGGAGCGGCCGTTGCGCCTGCGGCCCCAAGGTGACCGCCATGTCCACCGGCACATCGTAGGAGGCGGGGCGTCGGGCCAACTGGGCTCCGTCAAACACGAGGGCTTCCAGGTTAGGCCAGCGGCGCGGGCTGCCCAGCGGCCGTTGCAGGAGGACCCCGTGTTCGGCCCGCAAGCCGTTTTCGAGGATGACTTGGGGACCCGGCCGCCGGGTGGCGCTCACCAGTTCCCACAGGTTTTCCCGGTACGGGTCGCTTTCCAGGCGCATCATAAACGTGCGCACAACCTCCTGCAGCCCGTCCCTGATCCACGCTCCCAGCAGGCCCCGGCCCGCCAGCGCGGCGGCGCCCGCAGCCATGGGCCACAGCCACGCCGCCCAAGGCCGCGCTCCTGGTAGCTCACCTTTCCGCCCCATGTTCGCCCTCCTTGTCGCCTAGCGCCCAGCTCCCCTGCCGCAAGGGGGCCCTCGCGCCTAGCTTGACCCGCCGCCCCGCCGCCCAATCCTGGGGCAACGCCCGTCATGGCGCAGAAGCACAACGGCATAAGGGCACCTGGACGCGGCACAATAGCGCGAGGGGTGGCTACGACGCGCCTTCTCATCCTGGGCGGCAGCTTCGCTGGGCTGGAAGCCGCCCGCACGGCCCGCCGGCTCTTGGGAACCCGGGCCCGGATCACCGTCATCGACCGGACGGACACGTTCGTCTGCCGGCCGTCGCTCCCGTGGGTCGCCGTTGGCCAACGGAACCCGCAAGAGATCTGCGCCCCGCGGCCCCGGATTCTGGAGACCTACGGGATCGAGTTCATCCAAGATCAGGTGGACGGCCTCGAGCCCAACAGCGGTACCGTGTACGGGCAACGGGGGCGCTACGGCTACGATTTCCTCATCATCGCCCTGGGCGGGAGCTCCCCGCCCAAGGCGCCCCCCGGCTGGCCGGACCGTTGCCATATACCGATCTGGCTGCCGGACGCCGTGCGGCTGCGCCAAGCCCTGCACAGCTTTCGCGGCGGGGAAGTGGTCATGGCCCTGCACCCCCACTCCCCCCTCACCTGTCCCGCGTATGAGTTCGTCTTTCAGGCCGCCGCCTTTTTCCAACAGCGGGGTCTGCAGGACCGCTGCCGGATCACGTTTATCACGTATGAGGATGACCCCTATTCCGTCGGGGGAACGCAAGCCGTCAACATCGCGCGCCGGTGGCTGGACCAAGCGGGCATCCGGGTCCTGACGAGCACCTTTATCGAGCAGGTGACGCCCACCGGCGTCGTGCTGGGCGACGGCTACGAGCTGCCCGCATCGCTCCTGGTCGCCCTGCCCGCCTACCAGGGCCCCGCGTTTCTCAAGGAGGTGCCCTACCTCACCGACGCGGACGGGTTTGTCATCACGGATCAGGCCATGCGTTCCCGGGCATACGTCAACATCTTCGCGGCCGGCGATTGCGTCGCGTTCCCGGGTCCCAAGACAGGCTATATGGCCGAACAGCAGGCCCGCGTCGCCGTGGCCAACATCGCCGCGGATCTAGGCCTCGCCCAGCCCGCCGACTACCGCTCTGTACTGGCGTGCCTCGTCGACCTCGGCCCCGGCCGGGGGCTGTTGTCCATCCGGACGCCCGCCCCACAGCAAGGGCGCGTTCGCACCCGCTTCTTCCTTGCGGGGCGCTTGCCCCGCTGGGCAAAACAGGCTCTAGAGCTCTATTTGCTCGTTTTCCGGCTGCAGCCCGCGAACAAGCCGCCTGACGGCGCGCCGGGCGGGCACCCGGGGCCGTCCGAAGACCTTTGGTCCCAAGACCATGTGCCCGTTCCGGACCCGCCGGCTTCAGTTGTACGGCACCGTCCAACGCACAAGCCCCGGTGACTCGATGCCCGCGCCGTGGGCCCGCACATCGATCACGACGTCGGTTTGCGGAAACACAGCCTCCCAATCGATGGCGCGCCAGACGTGGGGATACCGGCGGCGCAGCTGCTCTCCTAGGCGCAAGTAGTCGACTTGCAGCTCCTCCTGCGCCCGCATCAAGGCCCGTTCCGCCTGCCCGCGCACGGTGGCCGTCATGGCGTCCACTAGCTGGCGGAGATCCCCGGGATTCTCGGGGTCCAGGGGACACCTGGCCATGTCCACGAGGCGGCCGGCAACCCCCAGCCGGATGTGAAACCGGGGCCGACCGCCGTCCAGCGTCACCGATACCCGGTGGTCGGTCAACCTGGCCCACACGACCACATAGGCGTCGGGATCTCCCGGGCAGGTAAGCGGGATCGGCGCCCGGTTCACCCTGCCCAGCAGCCAATTGGTCCCCACCGTGTCCTGGGGATCTAGCCAGCCGACCAGAACCCCATCCTTCAGGACGCCGCCTCCGGCCATGTGCAGCCGGTCGCCCAGGATGGTGATGCGGGCGACCACGGTGCTGCCCGTCTCTTTCAGCTCCCGGTGAATCGTCGCTATGTCCCTGGGCCGGATGGCTTCCGGAAAAAAAGGCGCTTGCGTGGTGAAGGTGCTCAGGGACAAGGCCGTCAGCGCCTGCGCGTTGGGCATCTGCTCCAGCACCGCCTGTGCCTCGCCGTCGGTCAGGTACAGGTATGCGCGCGCGTTGAGCGGATCGTAGCGCATGAAGACATCCAACACCCGGGCGACGCCCTGCCGCGCCACGGGCTCCCCGACCACCACCGCGATCACTTGCGTCCAGAGCGGCTGCCGCTCAAGGCGACCCCGCAAACGGTTGGCCGCTTCGACGATGGAAACGCCTGTGGCGTGCGCCACCACCTTTCGCGGCCCAGCGCCCGCGGCTTCCATGGACTGCTGCGGCGGCACGGAGGGCGAGGGCACCTCCACCGACAGGCGAAGCTCGCCCGCCCGGTCAGGGTCCACGTCGACCCCGACGGCCAAAATAATCGCGCGGCGCTCCAGATCCACATAATCCCAGCAACCGCCCAGCAGTGCGACCGCTGCGGCCAGTGCCACAAGCACGGGGATCCGCCCGCGCCTCACCGCGCTCCCTCCCGGGCCGGGCGGCGCAGCATAGCCATCACCATCAGCACCGACGGGACGCCGAAGGCCGCGCCGCTGACGGCCCACGGCAGCCACGCTCGCCCGGCATGCAGCAAGTCCAGCTGTCCCACGGGCCACGCTCCCAAGACCGTGAGCGCAAGGCCGATCAATACCACCGGCCAGCGGATGCTGCCCAACCCCAAGAGCCGCCGCACCGCCGTCGCGGCGGCGTACTGCAGCAGGGCCACCGTGGAAAAAGACGTCGCCAGCCACACCACGAGGAAAATGGGGTCAATCCTGAACCCTGTAAACCCCGGGACCTCTACCAATTCGAACAAAAGCAGTGTAGGGTAAATCCGCGCGGCTGTCTCCGCCGGGCCCAGCACCGTCAAGGTGACCGTCATCAGCGCCAACGCCGGGACGAACACGAAGCCCACGCCCACCAAGACGGCGCTGCGCGCCCGCTCCAGCGACTGCACGTGGGGCAGCACCATCCAGACCATGGGAAGGCCGAAGCCTTGAGCCAAGGTGATCCACGCGCCGTGTAGCACCGCCGACATCCCCTCCTCCAGCACCGGCAGCAGGCGGCCGAAATCGGCCTCGGCAAACGCGGGGATCATCAGGACGACCAGCGGCGCCAGGAACGCCGGCGCCAACAGCAGGAACATGCGGGCCATGGGCTCAAGGCCGTGCAGCACCAGGTAGGTGGAAACGAGGACCAAGTACGCATTGGGAACCCAGCCGGGCGTTTCCGGGAGCAGCGTCGTCATCAGCATGTTGGCTTGGACCCTGAGCGGCCACGCCGCAGCCAGAATCCACGGCCGTGATGGCCACAATGATCACCATGGCCTCGCTGACCAGCCCCGCCCGCACGCCCATGTCGCCCAAGATCAGCCCGCCTACGATGCCAAACGTCTGCCCGATTGGGCTGGGCATGCGGAAGCCGGCTTCCTTTATCAACTCCAGAAAAAACTGCATCAGCAAGGCTTCCACAAGCACCGGAAACGCGACGCCCTCGCGGGAGGTCATCAGGCGCAGCGTGAACTCGGTGGGCAAAATCCCCGGGTGGTACGCCACCAGCGCCACGTACAGCCCGGGTATGGTGAGGCTCAGGGCGGCCGCCAAGAAGCGCACCCAGCGCAAGAGGTTAACGGGAAACCAGCGGTCATAGCTGTCTTCGGGGCTATGAAACAAGCTGTCAAAGGTGGCGGGCAGCACCAGCACAAAGGGGGTCGTATCGGCGATGATCACCA
>PKQR01000215.1 GCA_017578085.1 Bacillota bacterium | reverse complement strand
AGCCCTTGATTACGTGGCTGTCCATGGGCGAGTGGTCTATGCGCCACGTGGTGCGCTCCTTCTGGCCACGAGGGTAGGCTGTGAGGGGCACCGCGCGCTCAAGACACTGGGCCCGCGTCTGCGTGCGATTACGCGAGCAGCAGGCGGTCGTCCACCAGGTCGGCGCCCCGCACGCGGGTGAACTCCTGCAGCAAATCCTGGACCGTCATGCGGGCCCGCTCGGGCCCGGACAGGTCCAGGACGATGCTGCCCTCGTGCATCATGATCGTCCGGTCCCCGATGCGCAGGGCGTGCTCCAGGTTGTGGGTGACCATCAGCGTCGTCAGTCCGTACTCGCCCACGATCCGGGTCGTCAAGTCGAGCACCTGCTTGGCCGTCTTGGGGTCCAGCGCGGCGGTGTGCTCGTCCAAAAGCAGGAGCGACGGATGGTTCATGGTGGCCATGATCAGCGACAGCGACTGCCGCTGGCCGCCGGACAAAAGCCCAACCTCGCTTTGCAGCCGGGTCTCGAGGCCGAGGCCTAGGGGTGCCAAAAGCTCCCGGTACCGGGCGCGCCTGGCAGGCGTGACGCCCCGGGCCAGGGTGCGGCGCCGCCCCCGCAGTTCGGCCATGCTCAGGTTTTCCTCAATGGTCATGGAGGCCGCGGTGCCTTGGAGCGGGTCTTGGAAGACCCGCCCGATGAACTGGGCGCGGCGGTGCTCGCTCCAACGGGTAATGTCGACGCCGTCGAGGATGATCCGGCCCCGGTCGGGGAGGTAGCGGCCAGCGATGAGGTTGAGCAGGGTCGACTTGCCAGCGCCGTTGCTGCCGATCACCGTTACAAACTGGCCCTTTTCGATGGTCAGATCAACGCGGTTGACGGCCACCTTGACGCTGCCGCCGCCCACCGGGAACGTCTTGGTCAGCTTTTCCAGCACCAGCACGGCTCACATTCCTTCCTTTCCGGCCCGGACAGGGGACACAACGCCGTTGGCGTTGGTTTGGGTCAGCGCGTCCAGCTCCTCGTCAGTGAGCGTTTTGCGGCTGGCGAAGCGCTCCTTGAGGGCGGGCCCGGCCAAGGCCAGGACCACGATGGCGGCCGTGACAATACGCAGGTCCGTGGGAGCGAAGCCTGCCCCCAGCGCGAAGTAGATGGCCAGGCGGTAAAGGACCGCGCCGACGATGGCCCCGAGGGTGGCGCGGAAGACGGTGGAAGGCCTGATCAACGCGTGGCCGATGATGACCGACGCAAGCCCCGTGATGATGGTGCCAAGTCCCATCCCTACGTCGGCGTAACCCTGGTATTGGGCCATCATCGCGCCCGCCAGCGCGACCAGGCCGTTGGAGAACGCCAGGCCCAACACAATCATGGCGTCGGTGTCCACGCCCAGGCTACGGATCATGGCGGGATTGTCACCTGTCGCGCGCATGGCGAGGCCGATCTCGGTGCTCAAAAACCAGTCGATGCCCAGCTTGACGACGAGCACCAGGACGCCAAAGACGATGAGCGCCTGGAGGGGGTGGTCGAACCCCCAGTCGGACAGGTGGGTAAAGAGCGTCGGCTGGCGCAGCAGCGGCACGTTGGGCCGGCCCATGATGCGCAGGTTGACCGAGTAGAGCGCCGTCATCGTCAGGATGCTGGCCAAAAGCCCCGCAATGCGCATCTTGGTGTGCATGATTCCCGTGATGGCGCCCGCCAGCATCCCGGCGAAAAAGGCGACGATGACGGCCACGATAGGCGAGACCCCGGCTACGATAAGCGCCGCGGCGACGGCCGCCCCCAAGGGGAAGGTCCCGTCCACCGTCAAATCGGCGAAGTGCAGCACGCGAAAGGTCAAATAGACCCCCAGGGCCAGCACGCCGTAGGCCAGCCCTTGCTCAATCGACCCGCTCAGGGCGTACCAACTCAAAGCCGCTACATCCTTCCCGCCCGATCCAGGATTGCTGGACCGGAGTGTGCTACGTCCTCGTGTCCTTCAAAAAAGAGTGGAAGGCCGTTTAAGGCCTTCCACCCCAAACGACCCGCCGAATCTGGCGCTTATTCTTCGATGATGCGTACCGCCTTGGCGATGACCGAGTCCGGGATCTGGACGTTCATGCGCCGGGCGGCGCCCATGTTGAGCACCACGCTCTGCTCGTGCAAGTACTCGATGGGAATCTCGGCCGGGTTTTCGCCGTTGAGCACCCGCACCGCGATGTCCGCCGTCTGCCGGCCGAGCTGGTAGTAGTCGATGCCGACAGTGGCCAGGGCGCCCTTCGCGACGCTGTCCGCCTCGCCGGCAATGAGCGGCAGCCGCGCCCGCTCCGCCACCAGCACGACGGACTCCAAGGCCGACACCACGGTGTTGTCCGTCGGCACGTAGATGGCATCGACCCGGCCCACCAGCGACTGGGCGGCCTGGAGCACCTCGTTGGAGTTGGCGGCGGTGGCTTCCACCAACTGCAGGCCCAGCTCCGCCGCGGCCGCGCGGGCGATCTGAACCTGGACAACCGAGTTGACTTCACCGGCGTTGTACAGGACGCCGACGCGGGTCGCCCGCGGGAGGATTTCCTTGAGCAGCTCCAACTGGGCGCGCACTGGCGTCAGGTCCGACGTGCCGGTCACATTGGTCCCCGGGCGCTCAATGCTCTCCA
>PKQR01000079.1 GCA_017578085.1 Bacillota bacterium | reverse complement strand
GAGGCCGCGGCGCCGGTGCAGCCGGCGGCCGGGGTCGGCCGGGAGACGGCCGCGGGTTGGAGTAGTCCGGTGTTGCGGGACCCGGGCCAGATCACCGGCAAGTACCGGGACTTGCCGGGACCGGACGGGCGCTGGGCCCGCGTCTATTACGAAGAGGCGGGACAGGGCATCCCCCTGCTCATGCTGCACACCGCCGGCGCGGACAGCCGCCAGTACCATGCCTTGCTGGCCGACGTGGAGCTGGCGCGCGACTGGCATATGTACGCCTTCGACCTGCCCTACCACGGCCGCTCCGAGCCGCCCGACGGTTGGTGGCGGGAGCCGTACCGTCTCACGGCCGACGCGTATGCCCACTGGTGCGTGACCTTCATCCGGGAGGTGATCGGGGAACCGGCGGTGGTGATGGGGTGTTCCATGGGGGGCGCCATGGCCGTTTACCTCGCGGCGCGCCACCGGGACCACGTGCTGGCGGCCATCGGCCTGCAGGCTCCCGACCGCTCTCCGGGGCGCATCACCCGTTTTCTCACCCATGCCCAGGTGAACCAAGCGGTCCACAACCCCACGTGGACCTACGGGCTTATGAGCCCCACCAGCCCCGAGTTCCACCGCCGCCGCAGCTGGTGGCTGTACAGCCAGGGCGGATGGGGAGTGTACGAAGGCGATCTGCACTTCTACAGCCGGGAGTGGGACGGCGCCGTCATCGGCCCCGAGGTGGACACGGACCGCTGCCCCGTCTACCTGCTGACGGGGGAGTACGACTACTCCGCCTCGCCCGCCTCGACGCGGCGCCTGGCCGGGCGCATCCGCGGCTGCCGCTTCCGGGTGCTCCCTGGCCTTGGCCACTTCCCGATGACCGAGGACCCGGACCGGTTTCGGGAGCACCTCCTCCTGGTGCTGGGGGAGTTGAAGGCGGAAATCAAGGGAAGGCAGAGGGAGGTTTGAGCCGTGAAGAGGAAAGTCCGAGTCGCTGCCGTGCAGGCGTCACCCGTTTTCCCCGTGAGCAAGGCCGCCACCACCGACAAGATCTGCGCCCTCATCGACGAGGCGGCAAGCAACGGCGCGGAGCTCATCGTCTTTCCTGAGACGTTCCTGCCGGCCTACCCCAACTTCTCGGTGAATCTGGACTTTCCCAATCAGTGGCGGGACAACTTGGCCCTGCTGCAGGAGGAGTCCGTCACCCTGGACAGCCCGGAACTGGCCCGCATCCGGGCCCGGGTGAGGAGGGCCGGCGTCACCGTTTGCCTGGGGATCAACGAGGCGGTGCACGGCTACGACGGCGTGCTCTACAATTCCCTCGTGTTCATCGGCCCGGACGGCGAGATCTTTGGCCACCACCGCAAGCTGCTGCCCTCCAACCGGGAGCGCTGCTTCTGGTGCCGGGGCGACGGCACGACCTTGCGGGTCTACGAGACGCCGGTGGGCCGGCTGGGCGGGCTCATCTGCTATGAGCACCTGCAGCCGCTGTTCAAGTACGCGCTGATCGCGCAAGGCGAGCAGATCCACTGTGCCAGCTGGCCCGGCTGGCCGGATTTCAAGAACGGGCGGTCCAACCGCCACGTCATCGACGCGGCCAACAGGGCTTACGCCCTGGAAGGGCAGTGCTTCGTGGTGGCGGCGAGCCTTTACGTGCCTGAGGAGGTGGGGGCCAAGTACGGCTTCCCCGGGGCCAACTGGACCTTCTTCGGTGGGTCCGGCATCATCGCTCCCGACGGGCGCTACCTGGCGGGCCCCGTTTACGACCAGGAGACAATCCTGTACGCGGATCTCGACATGCGGGAAATCGTCCTCCGCAAGGTGGCCATCGACACCACCGGGCGCGACCACCGCTGGGACATCATCCGCCTGGACTACCGCCCCTTTCCATACTCGCCCTTTGCCCATCCGGGGCAGCCCGGAGACCTCTGGGGCGCGCGGGCGGCTGCGGCGCCGGGGGGAACGATGGCGGCCGGGCTCGACGGGCACGGCCGCGCTGCCGAGCGGGTCAAGACCGCAGAGGAGAGCGTGGAGACGTAGCCGGCTCAGCCCCGAGCCCGCACCGGGCGGAGAAACTCGCGGGAACGGCGGCCTTGCCGCCGCCGTTCCCGCTCCGGCTCGTCGCTTCGTCAGCAACGACTGGTGATTATTGGATCTGGATCTTGTACCCCTGCTGCGCCTTGACCTTGGGCAGCGTAATGACCAGTTCGCCCTTGTTGAACTCCGCCGTCACCTTGTCGTGCGCGATCTCCGCGGGGAAGGTGAAGCGCCGCTCGAACCGGGTCATGCTGGCTGCGCGCTCCCGGCGCAGGAAACGCCTTTCGCTGCGCTGCACCTTCTCGCCCCGCAGGATGAGCACGTTGTTGCGCAGCTCGATCTCGATGTCGTTCTTGTCGAAGCCGGGCAGATCCGCGGTCAGGATGTAGGCGTCATCGGTTTCCTCGATGTCCACCGCAGGTACGTTGGCCCTCCACCCGAAGGGCAAGAAGAACAGCTCGTCGAAGTCCGGCCACGGCCATAGCGACTCCAAGGTCCTCGGAACCAGGTCACGCATAACGGCCACCTCCTGTCTGGGATTATTCCCAACTTCCACCCTAATTTTACGCGGAAAGTCAAATAAAGTCAATGTGCGGCCCCGGCACGTTCCGGTCCCCGCAGAGCGCGAAATACCGTCTACAAGGGCATTTGCGCTGCCTGCAGGTAGGCCCCGCGGGCTGGCTGCAAAAGTCGTAATCCGATGGTAAGTTTCGCCGATGCGCCAGGCGCGCCGGCCACGCGCGGCCGCGAAAGGCTGGCGCGACCGATCGACCCAGATCCGGGCCATGGCTCCAGCCGAGGCCGGTATACCACGGACGTCGGCGCGTGGGCCTGTCAGAGCTTGTCAGACGGCGAAAAATTTCCCCCGGCGGGGCACCGGTATTCGACCGGGCCGGACAGGTGTGCCGCTCCCCGCGGGGAATTTTCACGGGCAAGCGCAGCGCGTTTGGAGCTTGAGAAAGTTTGCAGAATGAGGGGGCTTTAGCGTGGATACGACGGTGCCGCACGAAGCGACGCCCACTGCTGCGGGGTGCGTGACCCTGGCCGTCATCGGCGCGGGCAACCGCGGGGCGGATGTTTACGCCCGCTACGCCTTGGATCACCCCTCAGAAGCCCGGGTGGTGGCGGTGGCTGACCCAGACCCGGTCCGCCGGGAAAAGCTCGCCCGGGACCACGGGATCCCCGCGGGCAACGTGTTCGCCTCGTGGGAGGAGCTTTTTTCGAGAACGCGCCTCGCCGACGGGGTGATTATCGCCACACCGGACCGCATGCACGTGGAGCCCGCCCTGCGGGCGCTGGATCTGGGCTACGACATCCTGCTCGAGAAGCCCATCGCGCCCACCCGCGCGGAGACGCTTCTTCTCAGCGAGGCGGCGGCGCGCCGCGGCGGCCACATCACCGTCGCCCACGTGCTGCGCTACTCGCCCTTTTTCGCCACCCTCAAGCGCTTGGTGGACGAGGGCCGCATCGGGCGGCTCATGACCATCGACCACATCGAGAACATCGGGTACTGGCACTTCGCCCACAGCTACGTCCGGGGCAACTGGCGGCGGGCCGACGAGAGCAGCCCCATGATCCTGGCCAAGGCGTGCCACGACATGGACATCCTGCGGTGGCTGGCCGGCGCCCCGTGCCTGCGGGTGGCCTCCTTTGGGCGCCTGAGCCATTTCCGGGCGGAAAACAGGCCTCCGGGCGCGCCCGATCGCTGCACCGACGGCTGCCCCGTGGAGGCTACGTGTCCCTTCAACGCGGTGGCTTTCTACGTCGACGGGCTGGCGGAGCACACCGGCTGGCCGGTGTCGGTCATCACGCCCGACCCGTCCCGGGAAGGGCGCCTGGCGGCCCTGCGCACAGGCCCTTACGGCCGTTGCGTCTACGCCTGCGACAACGACGTGGCCGACCACCAGGTGGCGGTGCTGGAATTTGCCAACGGCGTGACCGCCACGTTGACGGTGACCGCCTTCTCCGAGGAGAACACCCGCACGCTCAAGCTTATGGGCACGAGGGGCGAGATCGTGGCCCGCATGGAAACCGGCGAGATCGAGGTGCAGCCCTTCGCCCGGCCTGGGGTGGTGACGAAAAGCGAGGGGCGCACCGGGGTCATCGGCTCGCGGGTGCCCAGGGAAACCATCAAGGTGGCGACAGGCGGCAGGCACGCGGGGGGCGATGAAGGGCTGATGCGGGCCTTCATCGACTACGTGCGGCGGCGCAAGGCCGGCGAGCAGCCTGAGGCGATGCTCACGGCCTTGGCAGAGTCTGTGGAGAGCCACCTGATGGCCTTCGCCGCGGAGGAAGCCCGTACCCGGGGCACCGTGGTGGACGTGGCGGGTCAGGCGGCCGCTCCCCGCCTGGCGGCGGGAAGCGAGCTCGGCTAGACGGCGAGCGAAACGCGGAAGGCCCCAAACGCGGCAGGCCCCCGCCAAAAGGAGGGGGCCTCCCACCACAGAGCAGCGGGCGCCTCCTGTTACGGCACCGGCTGGAAGATGTCCGGGTTTTCCGGCCCCTCGACGTGCAGCACGGCGATGGCGCCTTTGCCCAGGGCCCGGCCGAGGGCGTGGTCCACCAGCACGTACTCGCCGGGGACATCGACGGTGAACTCCACCCACGTGGCGCCGCCCGCCGGGATGAGCGTCGTCTGCACGTTGGTCACGGCTTCGGACGCGGCCTCCCGGTGCACCACGTCGAAGATCTCGCCGATGATGTGGAACGACGAGGTCAAGTTGGGCCCGCCGTTGCCGACGAACATGCGGATGCGCTCGCCGACCTTGGCCTTCATGGCGTGCTCCCCGGTCAGGGCCTGGAACTGCCCGTTAAACACCACGAAGTTGGGCTGCTCCCGCCACATGGCCTCCGGATCGTGCTGCGCGTGGCCGGTTTCGCCCGGGCGCAGGTCGGTGTACAGGTCGCCCTGCATGATGTAAAACTCCCGGTCCACCGGCGCGAGCCCTTCCGGCGGCTCCACCACGATGAGGCCGTACATGCCGTTGCTCACGTGCAGCGGCACGTAAGGCGTCGCGCAGTGGTACACATACACGCCCGGGTTCATCGCGAGAAACCGGAAGGCTTTCTCTTCGCCGGGCGCCACCTGCGTCGCCTTGGCGCCGCCGCCGGGGCCGTTGACCGCGTGCAGGTCGATGGAGTGCACCTGGGTGCTGTCAGGATGGTTGCGCAGGCGGATCTCCACCGTGTCGCCCTGCCGCACCCGGATCATGGGGCCCGGGACGGTGCCGTCGAAGGTCCAGTACGTGTACGTCACGCCGTCGGCCAACTGCCCCACCAGTTCCTTGGCTTCCAGCTCCACGACCACGGTCTGGGGACTGGTCCGCTTGACCGGGGGCGGGATATCCGCCGGGTCCTTGGCAACGCGCACCGCGGCCGGCACCGCGGAGGCCCCGCCGGCCGATCCCGCTGCGCTGGACGAGCCGGCCGCCGCGTCCTTAGTCACCACGATCCGGGCCGTCATGCCCGCCAGGTAGTGGCCGCCGACGTCGCAGAGGACGTCGAAGACGCCTTCTTCGTTGAAGGTGAACCGAAACTCCTTGCCCGGGAGCAGCTCAGGGGAGCGGAAGCGCTCCGGCTGCTTCCCCAGCGTCGCAGGCGTGGCGTTGACCACGTTGTGGTTCACCGGGTCCCGGTTGACAAAGACAACAGTTGTTCCCGGCGCCACCCGCACTTCCTTCGGGTTAAACTGCATGTTCTGGAGCTCAACGACGACGGTCGCGCCATTGGCCGCGGCCGCAGCGGCATTTGAAGCGGTCCCGGATGCGGCTGGGCTGTTCACGCCCACCGTGGCCGGGGGTGGCGCGCCCAGCACAAGTCCGAGGACAAGAGCCGCGAGCGTCACAGCCGCCAGCAGCAACCCGAGCCGCTTGGCTTTTCCCTGCATAAACATTCCTCCTTTGCACTTGCGGCACAGGTTACGTTGAACCAAGGTTGCAGGCCAACCCCCACGCGGGAAAGCCGCATGGGCCACCCTGTCCAAGCCTGAGGACCTAGCGGTTTCATCGTAGGGTACACGTTCGTTGGGTGCGATGACCGGGGGCACGCGCAAGTGTGACTTGGGTCACAATTGTCCGACGACGGGTGCTGGAATGGGAAAATGTCGGGTTTGCATGGCGGGTTTGCACCGGCAGGGCGGCCAGAGCGCGGAGGGGACAAGAACTATCCGTAATGGTGTATACTTATCAGGCCTCCCGTTGACGGTCAATCCATCGGGTGGTAGATTATGCACCAAGTATTCGGGTCGTTGCCAGGAAATGGCAGACCCTGTCAGGGGGGGCAAGGAACGATGGCAGGTCAGTACGATGTGGTCATCAGCACGGTGTGGGTGCTCTTGGCGGCCTTCATGGTGTTTCTGATGCACCTGGGGTTCGCCATGGTGGAGAGCGGCTTCACCCGCGCCAAGAACACGGTGAACATCCTCATGAAAAACGTCTTGACGGTGCTCATCGGGGTCGTCACCTACTACTTGGTTGGCTTCGCGCTCATGTTCGGCGAAAGCCAAGGAGGCTTTGCGGGCTGGTCGTATTTCGCCCTGAACAACGCGGACCGGTTTGACGCCGGCGTCCCCGTGATGGCCTTCTGGGTGTTCCAGGCCATGTTCGCGGCCACCTGCGCCACGATCGTGTCCGGGGCGGTGGCTGAGCGCGTCAACTTCCGGGCATATTTGGCCTTTGCTGTGGTGATGACCGCCCTCATCTACCCGATCATCGGCCACTGGGTGTGGGGCGGCGGGTGGTTGGCGGAGCTGGGCTTCATGGACTTCGCGGGCTCTACCGTGGTGCACTCGGTCGGCGCGTGGGGCGCCTTGACCTTCGCCCGCATGCTGGGCCCGCGGCTGGGCAAGTACGGGCCGCAGGGCCAGGTCGTCTCGATGCCCGGCCACAGCATGCCCTTGGCCACCATCGGCGTGCTGCTCCTGTGGTTCGGGTGGTTCGGCTTTAACGGCGGCAGCACGATTGACGGCACGACCGCGGCCCTGGCGGACATCATCGCGGCGACCATGATGGGCGGCGCGGCCGGAGGCCTGTCGGCCATGGTGCTGACGCAGCTGCGCACGGGCAAGGCCGACGCCGGCATGACCTTAAACGGCATCCTGGCGGGCCTAGTGGGCGTGACGGCCGGCGCCAACGTGCTGACCATCTGGGCGGCGCTGCTGGTGGGCGTGGCGTCCGGGCTCGTGATGGCGGCCGCGGCCACGTTCATCGAGCGGGTGCTGAAGGTGGACGATCCCGTGGGCGCCATCTCGGTGCACGGAGCCTGTGGTGTGTTGGGCACCATCGCCGTGGGGCTCTTTGCCCCGGAGGGCGGGCTATTCTACGGCGGCGGGTGGCAGCTCCTGGGCGTGCAGCTACTGGGCATCGGCGTCGCCTTCCTGTGGACCGCCCTGGTGGCTGTGGCGGCGCTGGCTGTCATTGGCCGGCTCATGCCCTTGCGGGTTTCCAAGCAGGTCGAGCTGGCCGGCCTCGACGTGGCCGAGCACGCAGCTGTCGCCTACAGCGGCATCGCCCTGCCCGAGCCGGGCTTGGCCCCGGTCGTGGGCGGTTCTCCTCAATAACCCCCACGGGTGCGGTCGCCGTCCGGGGGGACAGCGCCGCCCCCACGTCGTGCCGCAGGCCTTTTGGGCAGGATCCTGCGCCGCCCGGGTAAAAATGTGGACGCAGGACGGCCGGGAGGTGAATCCTCGATGGAAGCGACGGTGCGCGGCGTGCGCCTGGCCTACGACGACGTAGGGCAGGGCCCGCCGGTCGTGTTGGTGCACGCGTTTCCGCTCAACAAGGCCATGTGGCGCCGGCAGGTCGCGGCCGTAGCCGAAGCGGGCTGGCGGGCGGTGGCCGTAGACTTACGGGGCTTTGGCGGGTCGGAGGCCGGCAACGAGCCGTTCACGATGGACCTGTGTGCTGACGACGTCGCGGCGCTGTTGGACCACCTGGGCATCCAGGAGCCCGTAGTGCTCGCGGGGCTGTCGATGGGCGGCTATGTGGCCTTTGCCTGCGTGCGGCGGCACCCGCACCGGCTGCGGGCCCTGGTGCTGGCCGATACGCGGGCGGAGCCTGATACGGAGGAAGGGCGGGCCAGCCGCTACGATCAGGCCCGGCGGGTGGAGCAGGAAGGCGTGGGCGTTGTGGTGGAGGCTATGCTGCCGCGCCTGGTGGGCGAGACGACCCGCGCCCGGCGCCCCGAGGTGGTGGCCGAGGTGCGGGAGATCATGGCCGCGGCGCGGCCCGAAGGGGTTGCGGCGGCGCTGCGGGGGCTGGCCGAGCGGCCCGACAGCCGGCCGGTGCTGGCCAAGATCGATGTGCCCACCCTGATCGTTGTGGGCGAGGAGGACGTCATCACCCCACCGGCGCTGGCCGAAGCGATGCACACCGGGATCAAGGGCAGCCGGCTCGCGGTCATCCCGGGCGCGGGCCACTTGCCCAATCTGGAAACGCCCGACGCCTTCAACGGCGCCTTGATCGGTTTTCTCGAGACGCTGCGTTGATATCCGGAAACGCCGCGTTGCTTTCGCACGACGGCGTGGCATGGCGGCAATGGTGAGCCGAAGAAGGAGCCGAATTCAACGGCGCCCCGCGCGGGGCGCCGTTTTTTGCGAGAGTTAGTGGTGCAGGATTTGCGAGAGGAACAGCCGCGTCCGCTCATGCCGCGGGTTGGTGAAAAAGGTTTCCGGGTCGGCTTCCTCCACGATGTTGCCCTGGTCAAAGAACAAGATCCGGTCCGCCACCTCCCGGGCGAACCCCATCTCGTGGGTGACCACCAGCATGGTCATCCCCGAGTGGGCCAGCTCCCGCATGACGTCCAGCACTTCCTTGATCATCTCGGGGTCCAGGGCGCTGGTGGGCTCGTCAAACAGCATAATCTTGGGCTGCATGGCCAGGGCGCGCGCGATGGCCACCCGTTGCTGCTGGCCGCCGGACAGCTGCCCGGGGTACTTGCGGGCCTGGTCAGGGATGCCGACCCGCTCCAACAGCTGCATGGCCAGTTCCTCCGCGTCCTTGCGCTTCATCTTGCGCACCCAAATCGGGCCGAGGGTGATGTTGTCCAGCACCGTCAGGTGGGGGAACAGGTTGAACTGCTGGAAGACCATCCCCACCTCCCGGCGGATAGCTTCGATGTTGCGCACGTCGTCGGACAGCTCGATGCCGTCCACGATGATGCGTCCCCGGTGATGTTCCTCCAGCCGGTTGATGGTGCGGATAAACGTCGATTTGCCCGAGCCCGACGGCCCGCAAATGACGATCTTTTCGCCCCGGCGCACGGACGTGGTCACGCCCCGCAGGGCGTGGTAGCTGCCGTACCACTTGTGGACGTCTTGGCAGATGATGATCGGGTCCGCCGTCGACTGGCTTTGGGCCGTCCGTTCGGGTGGGGCGTTCATGGGCACGTCCTCCTTATCGCTCGCCCAGGCCCAGCGCTCGCTCCAGCCGGCGGCTGGCGCTGGACATGGAAAAGCTGAATATAAAGTACACCATCGCGACAAAGAGGTAAACCTCCGCCTGCCGTCCGAGCCACGTGGGGTTGGCCAAGACGCTCCTGGCGATGCCCAACAGCTCCAAGAGCCCGACGACGGCTACCAGGGAGGTGTCCTTGAGCAGGCTGATGAACTGGCCCACGATGGCGGGCAGCACGGCCCGCAGCGCCTGGGGCAGGACGATGAGAACCAGCGTCTGAACCCCGTTAAGCCCCAAGGCGTGGGCGGCTTCGATCTGCCCGCGCGGCACGCCCTGCAGGCCGCCGCGCACGTTTTCGGCCATGTACGC